>NZ_SCNZ01000001.1:0-386265 GCF_005502655.1 Burkholderia sp. 4NA327C6
AGCCCGTGTTCGCGCACCGCAGCGAGCACCTGCGTCATGACGCGATCGCCGCCCGGGTGTTTCAGCAGATGCCGCTGCAGCAGTTGCAGCGGCTGCGGCATCGTGATGAACGGTGCGCCGTTGCGCAGTGCGCCGGGTTTGCGCTCGACCAGCGTGACGTAGTGGCGCCAATCGTAGAAGGTCATGTGCCGCTCGAAGCTGCGTTCGTGGCGTGCGATCTCCTGGGCGTTGGCGACGACGCTGAGATATGCCGGATAGCAGCGCACGCTCACCAACTGGTTCGTGTACTCGGTGGGCACGCTGTAGCGGTTGCGTTGGAAGTGAATCAGGCTGGTCGACGAGACTCGCAGGGTCTGCTCGATGTAGCCGTCGAACGGCCGTGGATTGGGCATCAGCCGGGTACGCTCGTCCTGCAGCACATCCTCGACTGTCAGCTCAGGCCACTGCGGGTGCCGCATGTGCCACGCCTCACGACACTGACCAGCGACCCATTCGTTCAGGATCTCCAGCGTTTCCCAGCGCCGTAGCGCTGCTTCGTGCCAAATCTGACGTCGCCGGTCCTGAACGTTCTTCTCGACGATGCCTTTCTCCCAGCCTGCAGCCCGGTTGCAGAACTCCGGCTCGAACAGGTAGTGACTGCACATCGCTTCGAAGCGCGCGTTGACCGCACGCTCCTTGCCGCGGCCAACCTTGTCCACGGCGGTCTTCATGTTGTCGTAGATGCCGCGCCGCGGCACGCCGCCGAACGCGGCGAACGCGCGGGCGTGCGCATCGAACAGCATCTCGTGACTCTGTGTGGGATAGGCGACGAGCCAGAACGCGCGGCTGGAGTTAAGTTTGACGTGGGCGACCTCCAGGCGTCGCCGCAGCCCGCCAATAAAAGCGTATTCGCAGCTCCAGTCAAACTGGAAGGCTTCGCCGGGTTCGAAGGCGAGCGGCACGAAGGCCTGCCTGCGAGGCGCCTCAGCCTGCTCCTCGTGCCAACGCCTCACGAACGCGCTCACCCGGCCGTAGCTGCCGGCGTAACCCTCGGCGCGGATCGCCTCGAACATGAACCGGGCGGTGCGCCGGTCACGCTTCGGGCGATGACTGTCGGCACGCAGCCAACCTGTCAGCTGTGCGGCCCAGTCGTCGATGACGCTCGGGCTGACGCGCTTCGGATACTTCGGCTCGACGGCATCAGTCTGCCGCAGCCAGCGGCGCACCGTGTTTCGGGACAGGCCCGTACGCCGCGCAATCTCGCGCAACGGGACCTTCTCGCGGAAATACATCCGCCTGATCTTGGCCAATATACCCACCGTGATCACCTTTGTATCCCCTGCTCAAAGATTGAGCAGGGCATTCAATCACGTGGGTCAAAATTCGATGAAAATTTTCAGCTCTAGTGGGTCAGTTCTGTGCGGACATCAACACCCATGGTATTCATCGACGAAATGCAAGACACATCCTGGGACCAAGAATCCTTCCTGAATCGCATTTTCGATGGAAAGTCGGTGATGCAACGGTTCGGAGATATCGACCAGAAAATCCTCCTGGATGAAGAGAATGCAGACCGGCTCACGTTCCCTCGTCAGGGCCACGGATGCATCAGCACGAGCAAAAGATTCGGTGACGCGATTGCGCAAGCTGTGGGCAGCGTTCGCATGAGTGGCGAGGCGGTTATCGGCGAAGGTAACAGCGCACACGCGCCCATCCTGCTTTTGTATGCGACTAATGATGCACCAAAGGTTATCCAACACTTTGGAAAACTTATCATCAGTCGCCTGAGCGAAACCGAGGTCAGCACTCACGACGTGAAGGCTATGTGTGCTCGGAAGTCGGGCGAAGGCGACGTCGACGCTGGACGCCATTTGCGCGATTACTGGCCGGCCTATGGCGTTGGCCTGCCAACTACTGGCATGCGTTCAGAGAACTTCTGGAGCCTTGTCAGGGATACTGGAACCGCTCTTCAAGAGGGAATACTCAGCGCACGCGTTTCAGACGTCCGCCGGAGCTTACTGCTCGTGCTTCGTAATGCCGGCTCACCGCTGGCGAAGGACATTCGAGACGGGCGCGCGCTGCCTCGAGCCGCGAACGCATTTGCGCCCACTGGTCGAATCGAACTGCTGACCCGCAAACTGGCACTTTCTGGCGAGCAGTTCTGTTCACTCGACCAGCGCGCCACGTTTTTCCAGATTTTGTACGAAGAACTCAAGCCATATCTCCCTGAAGAGCTTGAGATTGAAGCGTTCAAGGCGTTGAGCGTGTTCGACGAACCGGCGAACGTCGGGAACGCTGCGACCGCTCCCGCCGTCACCACGTGCCACGCGCTTGACCACGGAAGGTCGATTCAGTTTGACCTTGGTACTGTCGCGAGCATGAAGGGGGAAACGCACTCGGCCTCGCTCGTACTCGAGTCCTACGGTGGCAACAGTCGCAAGTTCGACGTTGCTCTCGGGCTCGAGTACATCGCTGGCATGCCATCTAAGGCGCTGGCGAAGCTTCCGAAGACCCAGCAGGCGCAGATGAGGAACCTCTACGTTGCGATGTCACGTCCAACGACCCTGCTATGCCTTGCGGCAAACGAAAACCGTGTCCCGCAGAAGATACGCGATGCCCTTGCTAAAAAGGGCTGGCACATCCAAACGATGCCTTGATCTCCTCGTCGGACAGGCACATCTTCGGCATGGCCCAGGGGAACCAGTCCGACGCAAAAAGATTCCTCACCCCATCTCTGCCTCCGTTGCACCTCTCACCGCATGGTGAAAAGTCCACGAAGCCGATGCAGCCGTGGTCATGAACCGATCTATTTGCAAAGAACGGACGAATTGGGATCCGCGCGATGCCAACGCGTAAATAGCTTCGATCTATTAATTTCGGAAATCAATATGTGAGAAAAAGCTCACATTCATTGAGAACCTACAAGCCGCCAGTCCCCCTCGCCCCACCATCCAGCCCCAATAAATCTCCTTGACGACCTATCTTTCGATATATATCTTTAGATATGTTTTACGACATATAGGACTCGATCATGCGACACAACCCTTTCCGCGGCCATGCCCGATGCGACGGTCATGGTGCGCATGGCCGCCCTGAGTGGTTCACCGGTCTCTGGTACGCGATCGGCCGCCATCGTCGCGGCCACGATCCGTTCGGTGGCGGCCCGTTCGGCGGCCGTGGCGGGCGCGGCGGCTTTGGCGATTTCGGCGACGACGGCATGCCGCGCGGCCGCCAGTTCAGCTCCGACGATCTCCAGCTGCTGTTGCTCGCGCTGGTCGCCGAGCAACCGAGCCACGGCTACGAGCTGATCAAGGCGCTCGACACGCGTTCGAACGGTTTCTACAGCCCGAGCCCCGGCATGGTGTATCCGGCGCTCACGTATCTCGAAGAAGTCGGCTTCGTCGCATCGCAGGCGGAAGGCAACCGCAAGCGCTATGCGCTGACCGACGCCGGCCGCGCGCATCTCGACGCGCAGCGCGAACGCGTCGATACGCTGTTCGCGCGCCTCACGCACCTCGCGCGCAAGATGGAGTTCATGCGCCGCGCGTTCGCCGGGGAGTCGGCGGGCAACGAAACGCCGGACGAAGCGCAAGCAGGCTGGCTGCCGGAGTTCGTCGAGGCACGTCTCGCACTCAAGCGGGCGCTGCTGCACAAGAGCGCGGCCGACGCCGACGAACAGCGTCGCATCGCGGCCATCATGCGCCGCGCGACGGCTGAAATCGAAGGCGGCACCAGCGCGTAATCCGCGCCGCCCCTGCAAACCCTAAGGAGAACGGATTGATGCAGAACACATCCGAGCGCACCGTGACCCGCGTGCGCCACACCCTCAAGTTCCGCTTGCTGCAAGTCCTGCGCGTACACGCCGTGACGCCGCACCTGCTGCGCGTCACGCTCGGCGGCCCCGATCTCGCGGATTTCGAATCCGCGTCGTTCGACGATCACGTGAAGGTATTTTTCCCGCCGCCCGGCGCTGAACGGCCCGTGCTGCCGACGCTCGGCGCGAATGGCCCCGAGTTTCCGGAAGGCGAGCCGAAGCCGGTCGCGCGCGACTTCACGCCGCGCCGTTTCGACCGCGCCGCCGGCGAACTCGATCTGGAATTCGTGCTGAACCACCCGGGCCCCGCGTCGCAGTGGGCCGCCCAGGCACGTGTCGGCCAATGGCTCGGCATCGGCGGCCCGCGCGGTTCGTTCGTCGTCCCGACCGGTTTCGACTGGCACCTGCTGATCGGCGACGATACGGCGCTGCCGGCGGTCGCGCGGCGTCTCGAGGAATTGCCGGCCGGCGCGCGCGTAGCCGTCGTGATGGAAGTCGCGGATCGTACCGCGCAGATCGCGTTCGACACGCGTGCCGACGTGCATGAAATCTGGCGCTTCCGCGCCGAAGCCGACGCGGCGGACGGCGACGTGCTGCTGAATGCCGTGCGCGAGCTGCCGCTGCCGCCGTCCGGCGACGGCTATGTGTGGGCGGCGGGTGAAGCGCTGTCGATGCGCGCGGTACGCCAGCACCTGACCGGCGAGCGCGGCGTCGACAAGTCGCGCATCCGCGCGGCGGCCTACTGGAAGCGCGGCGCGGCGGCCGTGCACGAAACGCTGGAAGACTGATGGATGCGGGTGCCCGGCAAACGGGTACCCGATCGAGGTTGAGCGCCACGACGACACAATCGTGGCGTCGGCGCACCAGCGGGCTTGGCACCGCTATCGCGACTGGTATATATCTGTGGATGCGACGCCGCTGTCGGGCGACAGCCGCCGCAGCCCGCCCAGGAGCGCCCGGTCATGACAAAAGAAAGCCACGCTTCGCCGTTCCTTCGCAACCTGAAGATCGTCGGCTATTGCGGCCTTGCCGCGGTGGTACTCGCGCTGTTCGTCGCGATGTGCGCGATCCTGAAGGAAAGCGCACTCGAGCGCGACGCCGCGCAACACCCGGCCGATACCCCTGAACTGCACGATGCGGGAGGTGGCCCGTCCGCATCGGCCGAATCGGCCAAGACACCCGGCTGACGGCGTCCTGCCCGACCTCCTGCCGCTTACGGCGCGTGCCGGCGGCCCGTCACTGCGGCATGCACCGAATCGCCGAGCCGTTCGAGCAGTGCGGTCACGCGTTGCCCGTACAGGTGCGCGGCCAGCGCGCCGGCCGTGCCGACCAGCACGCCGCCCGCCATGTCGAACGGCCAGTGCACGCCCGCATAGATCCGCCCCCATGCAATCACCGCGGCCATCGCGGCCATCACGAACCCGGTGAACCGGGTCGTGCCGCCGAGCATCAACCCGACCGCCATGCTCCACGCGAACGTCATGTGATCGCTCGGAAACGAGCTGTCCGGCGCGTGCGGAATCAGCTGCGTGCCGACGCCCGCCATGAACGGGCGCGGCGAGAACCAGAAATGTCCGATGACCTGCGCGAGCGCGAGCGCCACGCACACGCCGAGGCCGGCTTCGATCGCCTGACGCCGCGTCGGGCGCGCGCCGAAGATCCAGGTGAGCAGCAACATCGCGGGCAACGCATAGACGAGCCAGTCGGCGGCGAAGATGGCGAGGCGGGCCACGCCCGGCTGCGGCGCAACCCCGGCGTTGATGGCGGAAAAGAGGGTGAGATTGAGGGTCTGCATGAATCCGGTTGCGTGGGGCGTAAAAATTCGGCCGGTTGCCCGGCCTGATACGAACGATGCTATGGCGCATCCGCTTAAGTGATGCTTAACAAGACGGCCGCGCGCGTGCGGCAAAGCCCGCCGCGACGAACGCACTTAGAGCCTGCACTGCAACACAAGTTCACACAATTGTCATATTCCCGCGCGCCCGTCCCCCGTAAAGGCTCACCCAGCTTCCCGTAAAGACTCACCTTTTTCACATCGCGGCGTCATCGATACGTGCAAATATCGGGACGCCGGATGCCATCCAGGCCGTTTATGCCATTCATCTCAATATTTATGTTGCAACTGCTTCGAAATCGGCAACAATTAATTCCACATGCGGCATCGCACAACGGCAACGCACAGGCATAGGATTACGAGCTTACGAGCACTCATCCACGAAGCGATCAACAACAAGGAGTCCGCATGAAACCCAGCGATGTCCGATCGAAAGCGTTTGCGATGCCGTTGACCAGCCCCGCCTTCCCGATGGGCCCTTACCGTTTCGTCGATCGTGAGTTCCTGATCATCACGTATCGCACCGATCCGGACCGTCTCCGCGAAATCGTCCCCGAGCCGCTGCAGGTCACCGAGCCGCTCGTGCATTACGAATTCATCCGCATGGCCGATTCGACCGGCTTCGGCGACTACACCGAAAGCGGCCAGGTGATTCCCGTCGAATACAACGGCCAGCCGGGCGGCTATACGCTCGCGATGTATCTCGACGATCACCCGCCGATCGCCGGCGGCCGCGAACTGTGGGGCTTCCCGAAGAAACTCGCGTCGCCCACGCTGCACGTGAACACCGACCACCTCCTCGGCACGCTCGACTACGGCAAGGTGCGCGTCGCCACCGGCACGATGGGCTACAAGCACAAGGAACTCGACATCGACGAGCAGACCAGGCGTCTCGCCGGCCCCAATTTCCTGCTGAAGATCATCCCGCACGTCGACGGCACCGCGCGCGTCTGCGAACTGGTGCGCTACTACATGCAGGACATCAAGATGAAGGGTGCATGGACGGGCCCCGCATCGCTCGAGCTGGCGCCGCATGCGCTCGCGCCCGTGGCCGACCTGCCCGTGCTCGAAATCGTCGAAGCCCGCCACATCGTCGCGGATTTGACACTGGGTCTCGGCGAAGTCGTCTACGATTACCTGGCTCAGTAACACGTCCGCAGTCCTTTCTCCCTGTCAATCCTTTCACCACGGGAATTCGAACATGAGCAACCTGAATGGCAAGACCGCAGTCGTCACGGGCGCCGCGAGCGGCATCGGCAAGGAAATCGCACTCGAGCTCGCGAAAGCGGGCGCGGCCGTCGCGATCGCCGACCTGAACCAGGACGGCGCGAACGCGGTCGCCGACGAAATCGTCAAGGCGGGCGGCAAGGCGATCGGCGTCGCGATGGACGTGACGAACGAGGAAGCCGTGAACAGCGGTATCGACAAGGTGGCCGAAACGTTCGGCTCGGTCGACATCCTCGTGTCGAACGCGGGCATCCAGATCGTCAACCCGATCGAGAACTATTCGTTCGCCGACTGGAAGAAGATGCAGGCAATCCACGTCGACGGCGCGTTCCTCACGACCAAGGCGGCGCTCAAGCACATGTACAAGGACGATCGCGGCGGTGTCGTGATCTACATGGGTTCGGTGCACTCGCACGAAGCGTCGCCGCTGAAGTCGGCGTACGTGACGGCCAAGCACGGCCTGCTCGGCCTGGCCCGCGTGCTGGCGAAGGAAGGCGCGAAGCACAACGTGCGCTCGCACGTCGTGTGTCCGGGCTTCGTGCGCACGCCGCTGGTCGACAAGCAGATTCCGGAGCAGGCGAAGGAGCTCGGCATCAGCGAAGAGGAAGTGGTGAAGAAGGTGATGCTCGGCAATACGGTCGACGGCGTGTTCACGACCGTTCAGGACGTCGCGCAGACGGTGCTGTTCCTGTCGGCCTTCCCGAGCGCAGCGCTCACGGGCCAGTCGTTCATCGTCAGCCACGGCTGGTTCATGCAATGAAGCCGCACGCCCGCACCGAAAAGCAGGCCGTCGATGCGGCGGACCTGCATCACGAGGCCGGCGCACCGGCCGCCGCGCGCACGCTGCCGTACGAGACGATCGCGCTCGTGCTGCAAGGCGGCGGCGCGCTCGGCGCGTATCAGGCCGGCGTATTCGAAGGGCTGCACGAGGCGGGCATCCCGCTCGACTGGATCGCGGGCATCTCGATCGGCGCGCTCAACACCGCGCTGATCGCGGGCAATGCGCCCGAGCATCGTGTCGAGCGGCTGCGCGAATTCTGGGAAACGATCTGCAAGCCGGCGTTCTTCCCGACGATTCCGGCCGCATTCGAGTTCGCGCTGTTCAACAGCATCGACCAGGTCCGCACGTTCTTCACCGCGTCGCAGGCCGCGAGCGCGATGATGCAGGGCCAGCAGGGCTTCTTCGTGCCGCGCTTCCCGCCGCCGCTGCCGGGCGTGTCGGATCACCCGGAGAAGATCAGTTGGTACGACACGTCGCAACTGCGCGCGACGCTGCTGAAGCTGTGCGATTTCGACCGGATCAATTCGGGCGAAACGCGCGTGTCGGTCGGCGCGGTCAACGTCGGTACCGGCAACTTCGTGTACTTCGACAACTCGCGCATCCGTCTCGCGCCCGAACACTTCATGGCGTCCGGCGCGCTGCCGCCCGCATTCCCGCCGGTCGAGATTGACGGCGAGTACTACTGGGACGGCGGTGTGGTGTCGAATACGCCGCTGATGGAAGTGCTCCGCGCACGGCCGCGCCGCGACACGCTCGCGTTCCAGGTCGATCTGTGGAGCGCGCGCGGGCCGCTGCCGCGCACGATGGCCGACGTCGCCGAGCGCACGAAGGACGTGCAGTATTCGAGCCGCACGCGTTTCGTCACCGACACGCTGCAGCGCGAACAGCGCTACCGCAACGTGCTGCGCCACGTGCTCGACCAGGTGCCGGAAGAGCAGCGCAAGGCGGATCCGTGGTGCATCGAGGCCGATGCGATGTCGTGCAGCAAGAAGTACAACATCCAGCACCTGATCTACCAGCAGAAGGCGTACGAGCATCACTACAAGGACTATCAGTTCGGTCTGTCGACGATGCGCGACCACTGGTCCGCGGGTCTCGACGACATCCGCAAGACGCTCGCAGTCAAGGACGGCCTCGCGCTGCCCAACAACGACGCGGGCTTCGTGACGCACGACATTCACCGCAAACGGTAATGCCGCGCGCGACGGACTGGCGCGACGCATGCGCCGGTCCGTCCTCTTCTCCGTTCAGACATGCCGATTTTCATTGCACTATTCGCGCTCATCGCTCTCGGATGGGGCGCAGTTCACCTGTTTCACGTCATCGCCGCACAGTTCGGCCAGCCGGTCGCGATCGCGGCCGCCGTGCTCGCCGCCGCGATCCTGATCGCGCTGGTCGCGTGGTGGATCAAACGCCGCCGCGACATCGCACCGAATACGAAGGAAGAAGGCTGGACCCACGTCGTGCATCGCGCGTGGGGCGAGCTGCGCGTGTCCGCGACGCAGGGGTTGCTGTGGCTGTCGCACGACGGCGCGGACGGCCGCTATACGCTGTCGCAGCTCGACGGCTGCCAGGCCGCGCCGATCGGCGGCCGCTGGCATCTCGTCGTGCGCGTGCGCGATGCGGTGCGCAGCGAATGGAAGCTGCCGATGACGGACAAGCGCGATGCGCAACGCTGGGCGCGCGTGCTGACGCTCGCGAAGGACAACCGGCTTTGAAGCGCCAGGCCGCGGATGTGCAGGTACTGCCGGCACGAACGACCGGCCGCACCGACGTTCCCGAATGCCGGCGCGCTATCGTGCCTTCAGCGCCCACAACGCATCGAGCACGTGCTGCGTCGCCCGCTCGACCGCCCCCGCCCGATGGGCGATACCCAGTTCCCGCCACAGCGCCGGGCGCAACGCCCGCATGACGATGCGTGCGTCGGGTAGCGGCGCGCCCGCCTCGTGCGGCAGCAGCGTCGCGCCGTAACCCGCCGCGACCAGGCTCTTGATCGCGTCGTTGTAGTTGAGTTCGATCCGCGGCTCCGGCCGATGGCCGCCCAGCGCGAACCATTCCGTCGTGAGCCGCGACAGGCGGGTGGTCGCATCGTTGAGAATCAGCGGGCGGCCAGCCAGATAGCCGGGCGTCACGCGCGCCGGGAGCGGCCAGTCCGCCGGCAGGAACGCCATCACCGGATCACGCCGCCACGCGCGGATCGACAACCCCGCGACCGCCGTCTGCGGCAGCGCCACCAGTCCGATATCGAGCGTGCCCTGCGCAATGCGCGCCAGCGTATCGTGCGACGTGAGCACCGCGATCTGGACATCGATGTCCGGATGCTGCTCGCGCAGCCCGGCCACCGCCTGCGGCAGCAGGTGCGCGATCGCTCCGGTCGAAGCGCCGAGGCGTACGCGCCCGGTCAACCCCTGCACCTGCCGCTGCACATCGTCCAGCGTGGATTCGACCTCGGCCAGCAGGCGACGCGCCCGCTCCACCAGCACTTCACCGATAGGCGAAGGCCGCACGTTTCCACGCGTGCGGGACAGCAACGGCGCGCCGATCCGGCTTTCCAGTTCGGCAATGTGAAGACTGACGGTCGGCGGCGCGAGATGCAGCCATTGCGCGGCGGCGACAAAGGACCCGTGGTCCGCGATCGCGACCAGCGTGCGCAGGCGGTCCAGGCTGATCTCTCGCATCCTTCACCTCTCGTTCAAGAAAACTGAATCTCGTAGTCAGCAAATTCAACTTTTCCTATTCTAGGTGTTCGGCGGACGATACGGCTTTCCCGACGACCGAACCGAAGGCGCGCGACCATCATGAGCCAGCCCACTGTCTACATCGACGGCGACCAAGGCACGACCGGATTGCTGATCCACGAACGCTTGCGCGGGCGTGACGACCTGCAGCTCGTCACGCTGCCGGACGCCGAGCGCAAGGATCCCGTGCGCCGCGCCGAGGCAATCAACGCAGCCGACATCGCGATCCTGTGCCTGCCCGATGCGGCCGCGCGCGAAGCGGTCGGCTTCATCCGGAATCCGGCGGTGCGCGTGATCGATGCGAGTTCGGCCCATCGCACGCAGCCGGATTGGGTTTACGGCTTTCCCGAAATGGCGAACGGGCATGCGCAGACGATCGCGCACGCGCGGCGCGTCACCAATCCCGGCTGCTATCCGACCGGCGCGATCGCGCTGCTGCGCCCCTTGCAACAGGCCGGCCTGCTGCCGCGCGACTACCCGGTGGCCATCCATGCCGTCTCCGGGTACTCGGGCGGCGGACGGGCTGCCGTCGACGCATTCGAGTCGAACGATGCGTCGCAAGCGAAACCGCTACAGGTCTACGGCCTCGCACTCGCGCACAAGCACGTGCCGGAGATCCAGCTGCACGCCGGTCTGACGAATCGCCCGATGTTCGTGCCGGCCTACGGTGCCTATCGGCAAGGCATCGTGCTCACCGTGCCGATCGAGCTGCGCCTGCTTCCTGCCGGCGTGACCGGTGAGCAGTTGCATGCGTGTCTTGCGCACCATTACGCCGGCGCGCGTCACGTCGACGTCACGCCGCTCGCGGCGACGCAAGCGATCACGCATCTCGATCCGCAAGCGCTGAACGGCACCAATGACCTGCGGCTCGGCGTGTTCGTCAATGCCGATCACGGCCAGGTGCTGCTGTCCGCCGTGTTCGACAATCTCGGCAAAGGGGCATCCGGCGCGGCCGTGCAGAACCTCGACCTGATGCTCGGCGCGGCAGACGTGGCGAAAGCGGCATAAGGCACATGCAGGCGCCATCGTCGGCCGGCCCTGCACATTGCGGCCGCCTATGCGTGGGTGCAAGGTGGACGTTACCGGCTCGCGACGTGATTGCGAGCCGGAACCGAGGGCCTGCCGACGTTCCGCACAGCCCCCCGTAAAAGCTCACCTTTAGGAGGTTTCAGGCCGTCTCGTCACCCGCGGCGGCATTCAAGCCGGCCAGCGTCTCCACCAGGAAATCCACGCACACGCGCACTTTCGCCGACGCCGCGACGCGTTCCGGATACACGGCCCAGATGTTCGCGGGCTGGATTGCCTCCGGCAGCACGCGACACAGTGCGCCGCGTTCGATCAGCGGCGCTGCTTCCCAGATCGAGCGCAACACGATTCCACGCCCGGCCAGTGCCCACTGCACCGCCACCTCGCCATGGTTCGTCGACAGCGCGCCGCCGACCTTCACCGTTGCCGTTTCGCCGCGCACGTTCAGCCGCCACACGCCGAACGGGTGATCGCGCTCCTTGATGGCCAGACAGTCGTGCGACGCGAGATCCGCGAGCGAGCGCGGCGTGCCGCGCCGTGCGAGATAGTCGGGCGATGCACACAGCACGCGGTAGTTCGCGGCGAGGCGGCGCGCGATCAGGTGATCTGCGATCTCGTCGCCGATGCGCACGTCGAGGTCGTAGCCTTCGCCCGCGACATCGACGAGCCGGTCGAACAGATCGAGCCGAACGTTCAGCTGCGGAAAGCGCACGGTGAAGTCGAGCAACGCCGGCGCGACGATGTGCCGGCCGAAGCCGAAGCTGCTCGAAATGCGCAGCGTCCCGCGCGGCACCGTGCGCGTGGTCGACACGTCCTCGACGAGATGATCGACGTCGTCGAGGATCTTCTCGGCGCGCGCGTACACGCGTTCGCCGGCTTCCGTCACCGTCACGCGGCGCGTCGAGCGATGCAGCAGGCGCGTGCCGAGCTGCGCCTCGAGCAGCGCGATGCGCTTGCTGACATAGGCGGGCGATACCGCGAGCTGCTCGGCGGCCGCGCTGAAGCTGGTCAGGCGGACGACCAGGCTGAACACGCGCAGGTCGTCCAGATTCGGCGATTTGTTCACGATTCGTGGAAAGTCGATTAACCTTTCGCACGATTTTAATCTGAATGGAAATAAATAAAATGTCGTAACGCGCCGCTACCGCCCCAGGCAGCCGGCCGCCCAGCCAAGGAGATTTGCATGACCGACAGGACTTACAAGATTGCCGTGATTCCCGGCGACGGCATCGGCCGCGAAGTGATGCCCGAGGGCCTGCGCGCACTCGAGGCCGTGACCGCGCGCTTCGGCGTGCGCTTCGACTTCGTCCAGATCGACTGGGCGAGCTGTGACTACTACGCGCAGCACGGCAAGATGATGCCGGACGACTGGAAGGCGCAGCTGTCGGGCATGGACGCAATCCTGTTCGGTGCGGTCGGCTGGCCGGCGACGGTGCCCGATCACATTTCGCTGTGGGGCTCGTTGCTGAAATTCCGCCGCGAGTTCGACCAGTACATCAACCTGCGGCCCGCACGCCTGTTCGACGGCGTGCCGTCGCCGCTCGCCGGCCGCCGCGCGGGCGACATCGACTTCATGATCGTGCGCGAGAACACCGAGGGCGAGTATTCGTCGGTCGGCGGCACGATGTTCGAAGGCACCGAACGCGAGATCGTGATGCAGCAGTCGATCTTCACGCGTCACGGCACCGAGCGCGTGCTGAAATTCGCGTTCGACCTCGCACAGCGGCGCGCGAAGCGCCTCACCGTCGCGACGAAGAGCAACGGCATCGCGATCAGCATGCCGTGGTGGGACGCGCGCACGGCCGAGATGGCCGAACGCTATCCCGACATCGCCGTCGACAAGCAGCACATCGACATCCTGTGTGCGCGCTTCGTGCTGCAGCCTGACCGCTTCGACGTCGTCGTTGCGTCAAACCTGTTCGGCGACATCCTGTCGGATCTCGGGCCGGCCTGTACGGGCACGATCGGCATCGCACCGTCGGCGAACCTGAACCCCGACCGCAAGTTTCCGTCGCTGTTCGAACCCGTGCACGGCTCCGCGCCCGACATCGCGGGGCAATACATCGCGAACCCCGTTGCGATGATCTGGTCGGCAGCGTTGATGCTCGACTTCCTCGGCAATGGCGCCGGCCGCGAACGCGAAGCGCACGATGCGATCGTCGCCGCGATCGAGGATGTGCTGCGCACGGGGCCGCATTCGCGCGATCTCGGCGGCAATGCGGGCACGCAGGAAGTCGGCGAGGCGATCGCCGCGCGCATCGCGGGCTGACGATCATGCCCGGCGCGTTCGCACGCGCCGGATAGTGACTGCGTGAAGCGGTGAGCGGTGAGCGGTGAGCGACACGCAACGCATTTGCGCACTCGTGCGGATTCCGTCGCCAGCACGGTGACGTCGAGTGATGAACGACACCGCACCGCCACGCGCGCGGCTCCCGCCATCCGTCTTCGAAGTCGTCACGATCGGTGAGCTGCACATCGCGTGCGTGCACACCGATCGTCAATTCACTGCCGGCCCTGTGCGATCGGTGAGATGCATCGCGCAATAAGGCACACCGTTGCGTGCAAACACGTGCATCACGCGATGCCAACGTGTGCGGCACGCCCGGTTTGCCCGATGCGCCGCCGCGTCGAACGGCTCGTTGCACACAGCCTGACGCGACGTTTCACCTCGTCCCGAAAAATCTCACCTTCAGCGCACCGACTCCCGAATTTCCTCACCGTTGCATGCCGGTGACGTGTTCGTCGATCCGTCGAGTCGAGCCGACGCGCGCATCACAGCCCGAGATCGGACAGCCCCGGATGATCGTCCGGACGGCGACCGAGCGGCCAGTGATAGAGACGATCCTGCTCGCGAATCGGCAGGTCGTTGATGCTCGCGTGACGATGTGCCATCAGGCCGTTCTCGTCGAACTCCCAGTTCTCGTTGCCGTACGAACGGAACCAGTTGCCGGCATCGTCATGCCATTCGTATGCAAAGCGCACCGCGATGCGATTGCCGTCGAACGCCCACACCTCCTTGATCAACCGGTAGTCGAGCTCGCGCGCCCACTTGCGCTGCAGCAGCCCGACGATCTCGTCGCGGCCGGTCACGAATTCCGCACGATTGCGCCATCGGCTTTGCGGCGTGTAGGCGAGCGACACGCGCTGCGGGTCGCGCGTGTTCCATCCGTCCTCGGCGGCGCGCACCTTCTGGCGCGCCGTTTCGAGCGTGAAGGGCGGAACGGGCGGACGGACTTCGGGGGAAGCGGACATGGATTGCTCCTGTTCAGGTTCTGGCCGCGGACAATCGCGGCCGGTTCGGGATCGCTGCTTCGACTAGCGGGACACCGCGTCGAGCAGCAGTTCGGCCGTTGCGCGCGCGTCGCGCGCGGCGTTTGCATCGCCGGATACGAGTGCCACGCCGATTGCACCGTCGATCAGCACGAGCCACTGGCGCGCCAGTCGCGCAAGCCCGCGGCGCTCGACGCCGGTTTCGTCGGCATACGCATCGAACCGCTCGCGTACGAATGCCAACAGGCGTGCCTTGTGCTCACGTGCGACGACGCGCACGGGATCATCCGCATCGGGAATCTCACCCGATGCGTTCAGGAACGCGCAGCCGTGGAAGTCGGGCTGCCCGAACCAGTCGCGCAGCACGTCGAACATGCCGAGCAACTGCACGCGCGGCGCCTTGCCGCGCGCCAGCGTTGCATCGACGAACCAGCGCATCCAGCGTTCGTCGCGACGTTCGAGCGCGGCCACGACCAGCGCCTCTTTCGATTCGAAATGCGAATAAAAGCTCTTTCGGGCCGCGCCGGATCGCTTGACGATCGCATCGACGCCGGTTGCATGGATGCCGCCCGAATAGATCAATGCTTCGGCTGCATCGAGCAGCCGGTCGCGAACGCCCAGTTCGGCGGAGGAGTCGTGAGGTGTGTTCATGCGCTTACGGTAGAACGATCGTTCTCCGCCGTCAACTCCCGGATGCAAAAGCCCTGTCGGCGAGAGGGCTGAATCACAGCCTGGACGGGCGACGTGGGCCGCCCCGTTTACGACATTTTTTCTTGAAGCAGATGCGTGACGCTCACTACACTTCGGTCACCCCGTCTGGGCGAAAGGACATCATGCAGCGACCGGAATCCGCGCGCCCCGTGCGCGCCTATGCGGCTTATGCGAAGCGGCTCGACGGCCGCGTCGTCGTGCGGCGCTTCGACCCGTGCAGCGATTCGTACGACACGTTGACCGCGCTGCTGCATCGCGCGTTCGCACCGCTCGGCGCACTGGGCTTCAACTGCCCGGGCGTCGATCAGCCGCCCGCGACGACGCGCGAACGCGTGCTCACCGGCGAGTGCTTCGTCGCGCTCGGCAACGCCCACCTGGTCGCGACGATGACGATGCGGTCGCACGATCCCGATTCCCGCTGCGATCCGTACCGCAGCCGGCACGTCGCGACACTCGGCCAACTGGCCGTCGATCCTGTCTGGCAGGATCGCGGCATCGGCCGTTCGCTGCTCGCGTTCGCGCAGCGGCGGGCCGCCGCGCGCGGCGCGACGCATCTCGCACTCGACGCACCGTATGCGGCAGTCCGGCTCATCGATTTCTATCGACGCGAAGGATTTCAACCGGTCGACGTGATGCGCTTTCCGGGACACAACTACGACAGCACGATCCTGTGCAAATCCGTCAGCGTCGGGAGCGGTCGCATCGTTGCCGGCAATACGGCGCAGTTCGACATCGCGCGGCACGTCGGAGCAGTGTCATGAAACACGATATGCCGAAGCGCGAGGGCAGCGACGATCACACCCGGCTTGACGTCCGGCATGCACGCGTGCGCGCGGCGCAGCGGCTGCGCGGTGTGCTGAAGCTGACGTTTCTCACGATCGCGGTCGCCCAGGCGCTGGCGTTCGCGTTCGAAAGCCTGCTGGTGATGGCCGGCTTCGCGCCGGATGCCGCGACGGTGCTGCTGTTCCGCTTCGTCACGTGTGCGCTCGTCAGCTTCTGGCTGCAGGCGGACGCGTTGCGCGCATATCAATACGCGGCGCAACACGGGTTCGTCACCGTTCCCGGCGCGCACGGCGATCCGGCCGACATCGCGCCACAGTGCCCGAAGCGCTGGCTCGTCGTGTTGAGTCTTCAGCTCGAACCGCGAGGGTTGAATGGTGAACGGATCAAGTAGCGGCCTGCGCACCGGTCGATTTCCATCGATGTCGATCGCTTCACGCATGAGTGAGCCGCAACCACGCATGAAGGCTCACGGTTGACGGTGCGGTTCGGCATGGCATCGCATGGCGTGCGTGGCGAACGATCACGCGGGCAGTCAAGAGGGAAGTGCCTGGAAGAGGGGGAAGTGCCGAACGGCGTGACGGCGGGAAGCGGGACGACTGCCGACAGGTGAAGTGAACGTGCGATTGCAGGTCACCGATGTGCGATCTTGTCGCGATTCGGCGCGCAAACACAGCTCCCGAATAATCTCACCTTGAGCGCAGATTCGCGTGTTTCGACTCGAAAACGCAGACGTCAAACAAACACGGGGCAGGCGGCAAACATGCCGCACCGCCCCTTGTCGGCACTCAGGCCGTCCAGTCGAGAATCACCTTGCCGCTTTCACCAGACAACATCGCGGCGAAGCCTTTCTCGTAATCGTCGGCCGCAAAGCGGTGCGTGATGATCGGCGACAGGTCGAGGCCGCTCTGCAGCATCGCGACCATCTTGTACCAGGTCTCGAACATCTCGCGGCCGTAGATGCCCTTGATCTCGAGCCCCTTGAAGATCACCTGGTTCCAGTCGATCGCCGTCTGCGCGGGTGGAATGCCGAGCAGCGCGACCTTGCCCCCGTGGTTCATCGCCTCGAGCATGCTCGTGAACGCGCTCGGCACACCCGACATTTCGAGGCCGACGTCGAAGCCTTCGGTCATGTGCAGGTCGGACATCACGTCGCGCAGCGACTCGCGCGCGACGTTGACCGCGCGCGTCGCGCCCATCTTGCGCGCGAGTTCGAGCCGGTAGTCGTTGATGTCGGTGATGACGACGTTGCGCGCGCCGACATGCTTCGCGATCGCGACGGCCATGATGCCGATCGGGCCCGCGCCGGTGATCAGCACGTCTTCGCCGACGAGGTTGAACGACAGGGCCGTGTGCGTCGCGTTGCCGAACGGATCGAAGATCGATGCGAGATCGTCGGAGATCTCCGGCGGAATCTTGAATGCGTTGAACGCGGGAATCGCCAGATACTCGGCGAACGCGCCTTCGCGGTTCACGCCGACGCCGACCGTGTTGCGGCACAGATGCCGGCGCCCCGCGCGACAGTTGCGGCAGAAACCGCACGTGATGTGGCCTTCGCCGGACACGCGATCGCCGATCGCGAAGCCGCGCACTTCCTGCCCCATCTCGACGATCTCGCCGACATACTCGTGACCGACGTGCATCGGCACGGGAATCGTCTTCTGCGCCCAGTCGTCCCACTTCCAGATATGGATGTCGGTGCCGCAGATCGCCGTGCGGCGGATCTTGATCAGCACGTCGTTGTGGCCGACTTCGGGGCGCTTCACGCGCGTGAGCGTGAGGCCGGGGCCGCGCTCGAGCTTTGCCAGTGCTTTCATGATCGCGCCTCCGTCAGATGATGCCGAGCGACTTGCCGACGCGCACGAACGCGGCGACCGCCTGGTCGATCTGCTCGGGTGTATGCGCGGCGCTCATCTGCGTACGGATGCGCGCGCGGCCGCGCGGCACGACGGGGAACGAGAAGCCGATCACGTAGACACCTTCGTCGAGCAGCTTGTCAGCCATGTTCGTCGCGAGCTGCGCGTCGCCGAGCATCACCGGAATGATCGGATGTGCACCCGGCACGAGCGTGAAGCCGGCCTCGGTCATCTGCTTGCGGAACCGCGCGCCGTTTTCGCGCACGCGCTCGCGCAGCTTCGCGCCTTCGTCGCTGCCGAGCAGCGCCAGCACCGTCAGCGAGGCCGCGGCGATGCTCGGCGTGAGCGTGTTCGAGAACAGGTACGGGCGCGAGCGTTGGCGCAGGAGTTCGATGACCTCGCGACGCGCGGCGACATAGCCGCCCGATGCACCGCCGAGCGCCTTGCCGAGCGTGCCCGTGATGATGTCGACGCGGCCTTCGACGCCGCAGTGCTCGGGCGTTCCGCGGCCGTGCGTGCCGATGAAGCCGACCGCGTGCGAATCGTCGACCATCACGATCGCGCCGTAACGATCGGCGAGATCGCAGATGCCTTTGAGATCGGCGATGATGCCGTCCATCGAGAACACGCCGTCGGTCGCGATCAGCTTGTGGCGCGCGCCCGCCGCGTCGGCTTCCTTGAGCTTCGCCTCGAGATCGGCCAGGTCGTTGTTCTTGTAGCGGAAGCGCTTCGCCTTGCAGAGGCGAACGCCGTCGATGATGCTTGCGTGGTTCAGTTCGTCGCTGATCACCGCGTCGTTCTCGTCGAGCAGCGTCTCGAACAGCCCGCCGTTCGCGTCGAAGCAGCTCGAATAGAGGATGCTGTCCTCGGTGCCGAGAAACGCGGCCAGCGCGCTTTCCAGTTGCTTGTGCACGGTTTGCGTGCCGCAGATGAAGCGCACCGATGCCATGCCGAAGCCGTCCTGGTCGAGGCCGGCCTTCGCCGCGTCGATCAGGCGCGAATCGTTCGCCAGACCCAGATAGTTGTTTGCGCAGAAATTGAGCACGCCGGCACCACCGGCGAGCCGCACGTCCGCCGCCTGGGGACTCGCGATCTCGCGCTCGGTCTTGTAAAAACCGTCCGCGCGGATCTGGTCCAGCGTCCCGCGCACCTGGGCGAGAAAGGCATCACGCATCGCAAAGCTCCTGACAGGGTTTCGCATTCCGCAACGCGCCACTCGTGGCGGCGGCGCAACGGCCTGCTACTGTTATAGTCGGTCGTTCGGTTGACCGCATTTATCCGATATTCCGAACTAGAATTCGAAATATCGAACAACTCTAAGCGAACGGAATCCAAATGGCAAGTTCCTCCGGTTCGCGGCGCACGCCTGCCAGCGCCGCGCCGCAACAGCCGGCCGCAACGCCGCCGCGTGTTGGCGAGCAGATCCAGCGGCTGCGCAACGAACGCAAGCTGACGCTCGACGACCTGTCGCGCGCGGCCGGCGTATCGAAATCGATGCTCTCCGAGATCGAGCGCGACAAGGCCAACCCGACGATCGCCGTGGCGTGGCGGCTGACGAACGCGCTCGGCATCACGCTCGACGAGCTGTTCTCGCAGCCGAAGGCACCCGAGACCATCCGGGTAGACGGCCCGCACGACATCCCGACGCTCGCCGGCCATGACGGCCGCTACCAGTTGCGTGTGTGGGGCCCGATCGACCTCGCCGGCAAGTTCGAGTGGTACGAGCTCACGCTGCCGGGCGGCGGCGCACTGATATCGAACGCCCACGAGCCCGGCACGCGCGAACACCTCACCGTGCTGCAAGGCGCGATGGAAATCGAAGCCGCGGCAGCCAGCCGGCGCCTGAAGGTGGGCGACACCGCGCGCTACCCGGCCGATGAGCCGCACGCAATCCGCAATCCCGGCAAGGCCGAGGCGCGGGCATTGCTGATCGTGATCCATCGCTGACGGCGCGAACAGCTGGCCAAACGGCCAATTGCAGGCCAGTTGCGGAAAGTACTGTATGTTTGTACAGTATACGGACATTCCGCCATGCATGGGCCGGAGCCGGCGCACCGAGGCGCCTGCCCGGTCGACAGGAGCCTGCAATGACAGAAGAACAAGATTTGGCCGCGCTCAGCTTCAAGGCTGCCGCGCACGACCTCGAGCTGATCGTCCGGCATATCGCCGGGCGCTACATCCACCAGCGCGTTCCGCTGACGTGGCGGCTACTGCACGCCATCGAGGCCGAGGCGCTTGCCGATCTCGGCTTTGCCAGCCGGCACGACGCCGGCATGCGCCAATTGTTCGAACGACAGTTGGACATGACCTTTCCCGAAACGGACGATCCGATCGACTTCGGGCGCTCGAATGCGCTGCCCGCCGTATTTTCGTTTGCGGTTCTCGCCTATGAAGCAGCGTCAACTGCGTCGAACGACACGGCGTCGCACGCGCGCGTTCATCGCCCGTCCAAGGCATGGGGCGACTGACTCCGAGCCCGGGCCGCTGCGTATGGCGGCCTTGATCAGCCTCTTGCTGCCCGAGACGTTGCGGAAAGGGCTACCATATACGCAACTAACGGAATAAATCACATGTCTCTTCCCGCCTCTCCCGACACGCCGGCACGCCCGGAAGAAACAGATCTGTTCGACCGCGGCGCATCCGACTGGATCGTCTCGCCGGAAGCCGCATTCGATGCCTGGCTCGCCATGCAGGACTATCGCCGCTCGTCAGCCGACGTCTACCGCGCGCAATGGGGCGCGTTTCTCACATGGATGCGCGCGCACCAGAAGAATCTGGCCACGGTCGATACCGCAACCATCGCGAATTTCGTCGGCGAACTGCCGATCCGGAAAACCCAGAGAATGCGCTATTTGCGGCTGATCGAGCGCGTGCTCGACCACATCCGGCGCACCGAATACGCGTCGACCAACCCGGCCCGATTCATTGCTCAGGATGGCGAAGCGAACTGGCGCAAGGCGCGCGACAACGAACCGACCGGTTTCCTCACGCCGGCCGAGCGCGCAACATTGCTCGCGTATCTTTTTTCGCCGATCGGCGTATCCGGTTCCGCATACTGGAAAGAGCGGCGCGACCGCGCACTCGTTGCCGCCTTTCTCGGTGCGGGCATCAAAACCGGCGAAGCGCGAGCACTCACGATTAGTTGCATCAATACAAGCGGAACATCACTGCGGATCGAGTCGACGCATCCGGATTTCGCACGCGAAACCCACCTGGCATCGTTCGCGATCGCGCTGCTGGAAGCCTGGCTCACCGAGCGCAAGCGCCAGGAGATTCCGGGAGAGCTCGTGTTCCCCGCATCCCATGCCGGGCGGCCGATGCACAAGGCGACGATGCTGCGCGCGATCGATGCGATCGTCGAATCCGCGGGGCTCACGTCGTCGCGCACCGCGCGCGCGAGCCCGCAAACGCTGCGCAATACCTATGCGGCTGAACTGTTCGAACACGACGTGCCGCCCGAGCGGGTCGGCAAATGGCTGGGCTTCATGCGGCCGATCTCGTCGAACCGCCTGCACCGCGCCTGGAAGAACTGGCGCGATGGTCTGGCCGACAGCAACGGTGACGCGTCCGATAGCGACGAAACTCACTGATCACGAATGGGCTGCTCACGCGAAGCGATCCGTGAGCAGCCTTGTGTGGCGTAGCCTCACCGTTTCACAGCTCCCGAAAAACCTCACCCCAAGCTCCCCGGATCGTCTCACCTGTGCGGCGCGGCTATGCTGGCGTCATGTGTGCGCGAATCGCGAGACCGCTTCGAATCGGGACGGCCAAGCGCCCGAAGCATGCTCGCACTCGGGGCAGGCCACTTCGAAACCTTCTTCGCTGTGTGACAGCTCAGGCTCACCGTCGCAATGCGGACAATGGGCCGGCACCGGAATATCCTGATCCAGCGAGGTGCCGATCGCGGCAAACGCGTCCGCATCCAGTTGCCCGGCATCGGCCAGGCGGCGAATCAGCGCGGCGATTTCCGGATTCATGCCGCGGCTCGCGCGCAGCGAACTCACATCGCGCGTCGCACGTTCCAGTTCATCACCCTGGCTGCGCAACTGTTCTTCGAGCCGGTCGGCACGTGCCTTGGCCGAACTCAGTTGCTGCAGGAAATCGAATTCCTTGCGTTGAACGTCGCGCAAACCACTCTGGTAGGTCGACGCCATGCTGCGCAACGAATCCAGCTCGACCAGCATCGGCTTCACGCGGCGTTCGGCTTCGGCCACGGCATCCTTGATTTGCTGAGCGTAGTGCTCGGTGCGCTGCTGGAGTTCGGCCTGCAGCGCATCGATGCGGTCACGCAGCGTCGCATTTTGCGTCTGCTCGGCTTCGATGCGGCCGGCGGCCGCGGCCAGTTCCTTCTCCAGTCGGGCGACTGTGGTGAGCAACGACGCTTCACTGGCCGAACCGTGCGTCGTTTGCGACGCAAGCTGGACCTCGAGCTCAGTCACGCGAGCCTGCAACTGCTCGTTTTTCGCTTCGCTCCGCGCGAGCGCGCCTTCGAGCGTCTCCTGGCGGATGGTTGCGTCGCGCAGCCGCTGTTCGGCGTCGGCAACGCCGGCGCGAACCTGCTCGCGATCTTCATCGAGACTGTCCCGCGCGGCTTTCAACGCTTCTTCATAGAGTGCGCCGAGCAACGCCCCCGCCTTTTCCTCGACGGCTTTCGGGATTGCGGCGCCGTCGAGCCTGATTTTGGAGGCGGAACGGATGCGCTCCCAGAAATGGTCGATGTCTTTCGGGATATCGCTGGCGCTGCCGGTCTGGGTGAGATCGCGGACGTTAGCAGCCGACGGCCTGATGCCGAGATCGAAGAACAACCGCTTGCACGCGTGCAGCGACAATTCCTGCCGTCGTGCACCGTTTGCACGCAGCGATTCCAGTTCGTCCCGAATGGCTTGGCGTATTTCGTCCAGGGTCATCGCTGTGCTCACAGACATTGAAATGTGGCAATCATAACGAAATACGTATCTATCGATACCTTTTTCGGCTTGTCGTTGTGAATTTACGTCGCTTTGCACAGAAATCGGGCCTGTGAGCCAATCCGGACGATTGTGGTCCAGGATTCCGTGAAACAAAGCGAAGAAAATTAGCCAAGTCCTTGTCTCACAAGCATTTTCCTGCAGGCCCCGAATTTCGGCATTTGTTTCACATGACGGCGGTTCCGATTGCTCGTGGGTGTTCAGGGGTTGGGGTGTCTGTGGAAAACTCGGCAGCCCGATGTCTTGAGAGTATTAGAAGTAAACACCCTTGAACCCTTAGTTAAAAACGTTAACGCCACGGCACAGCCTTATGCTGCAAGGCTTTCCGGCCGACAAGGTGAAGTTTTACGGGAGCCAAGGTGATCTTCTGCGGGAGCTGAAGTGATGGGGTTCAGGGAGCTGCGTGAGCCGTTGCGGGAAAGGTCGTGAGCGGATTCGGGATCACAGTGAAACACGAGATTTACCAAAGGTGAGGCTTTTCGGGGCCTCACAGCCACAGAACCCGCGCGGTGCCTGACTGCACAGTTTTCTGCCTGTGCAGACATAGGTGAGAATTTGCGGGACCTTCTTCGCGCCCCGATTCTGCCCATCTTTTGGGCAGTTTTTTGAAAGGTGAGATTCCACGGGACTCCACGGGTCTTTGGTGTGAGGATTTCCGGGAAACGACCGCCATTTTGCACAGCAAAAGCGCTCATGGGGGCCTGTGAAGCCCCAAAGGTGAGGCTTTTCGGGAGGGAAATCCGGGTTTTCCTGCCCGGATCCCCTTGAGGTGAGATTTTTCGGGGCCCCGATCACAGGCTGTGATTCCGGCCACAGGTGAGACTTTTCGGGAATGGAATTTGCCCGAAAAATGGTCAAAGGTGAGGCTTTTCGGGACCTGTGAACGGCTGAATTCGTCGAAAAGCCCGCCAGGACTGGGAGAAATCTCGTTTTTGCTGTGCCACTTTTTGGCACAGGTGAGATTTTTCGGGGCCCGACACGAGGTTGTCGTATGAAGGATTTCCGTCGAAAGGTGAGGCTTTTCGGGGGCTGTCAGCGACGCACAGCCAAATGCATTCTGTGCATAAGTATCGGAACGCATTGGGATTTTTGATACCGAGGCGGTTACGGTGAGATTTTTCGGGAGTCGTTTCCTTGCCTCGGGACGCACAGCGATTTTTCGGTAAGGTGAGCGTTTTCGGGAGACCTTGATAGCGAATCCCGCGTGTGTCGGGCATTCGCCGATATTCGGACGAATGAAGACTCTGTGCTCAAGGTGAGTATTTTCGGGACCCGATACGGTTTGTGCGCTGTACAATGCGCGCCCGGGCCGGCAAAGCACGGCTGATCGGGTCGCACGGTCCGGTTTCGCAGGCGTCTTTCGGGATGCCGGATCCGATTCCGATCTCTCGGTAAGTCGCGCCTGTACATGCATACAGGCCGATGGAGGGTGATCGGGAGGCACGCCCTCATGGGATCGCAACCCTGTGCCGACTGCACGGCCGCGCAGTCGTAAAATTACGACAAATCGAAAGGTGAGCCGATACGGGAGGTCATTTCGCACGTGTCGCGCACAGGTGAAATTCTGTGAATCGGCGCATCCCGCAGCACGTCTGGACGAGTCCGGAACGCTGCAAATCCGGAGCGGTGAGGGTTTTCGGGAGCGCCTGGGGTGAGTGCCGTTTTGCACGCGCACTTCACCCGCTATGGTGAGCATGTCGTTCTGGACGCACTTCACCGCAGGCGCTATCCTTCCGGAAAACTTCTCCTCCGACCCGACGTATGGCCACGACGAAGCGCGCCAAGAAAACCGATGTGGATGTGGTGAGTGCCAGTTCAGCCGAATTGCGGAAGGCCGTCGAGGCGATCGCAATTCAGCCGAAGAGCGGCAAGATCACGCTCCTCACTCGCAAGCTGTTCAATGTCCTGCTGGCCGTGGCGCAGCAGGCCGACGACTCGGGCGATACGTATCGCGCGCTGCTGTCGGACATCGTCGCCAACTCCGCCTTCGATTCGAACGACACCGCGCTGGTGAAGGAACACCTGCGCCGCATGGTGTCGGTGCAGGTCGAATGGAGCACGGGGACGTCGAGCCAGAAGCCGGGCCGCAAGTGGGGGATCTCGACGCTGATCGCCGACGCGGAAATTCTCGAGGATCCGGCGACCCGCCGCGTGTGGGTCGAATTCTCGTTCGCGCCGAAGATCAAGAAGAAGCTGCTCGACCCGGTCCAGTATGCGCGTCTGAGCCTGCAGTTTCAGAGCCAGCTGCGCAGCAGCGCCGGTCTCGCGCTGTACGAAATCTGCGTGCGCTACCTGACGAACCCGAGCCACCTGACGATGCGCGAGCCGTGGGAATGGTGGCGGCCGATCCTGTCGGGCACGCCCGACACGGAAGCCGGCGACGAGGCGAAGCGCGAGTACAAGTACTTCAAGCGCGACTATCTGCGTCCCGCGATCGCGGAAGTCAATGCGGTCACCAACATCTTCGTCGAGCTGATCGAGCACCGTGAAGGGCGCCGGGTCGCGGAGATCCAGTTCCGCGTGACCGAACGCAAGCAGCCGATGCTCGCGCTCGACGAACACCCGAACGTGTTCGACAGCACGCTGGTCGACCGGATGGTGAAGCTCGGGATCCCGCTGAAGGAAGCGCAGACGCTCTATGCGGATAGCGAGGAGAACCGCATTCGTGCCGCGCTGCAGATGACCGAGCAGCGGATGCGCAGCACGACGCTGCCGCCGGTGCGCAGCGCGCCGGCGTTGTTCAAGGATGCATTGAAGAAGGGTTATGCGCCGCCGGTCGAGTCGGTCGACGCGCTGCCTGCCGGCACGCCGTCCCCGAAGATTGCAGCAGCCCAGCCGGACGATCTGAAGGCACGCCTGCTGAGCGAGTTCGCGGCGTTCCGCCGCAAGGAAGCAAAGGTGCTGTACGAGGAGCAGGGCGACGCGGAGCGCGAAGTGGCCCGCGAGTCGTTCGAATCGGAGGCGCTGCCGACGATGGGCACGCATCTGCGCGATGACTGGCGCAAGCGCGGCCTCGATTCCAAGCTGGCCGAGACGGCCTTTTTCGACTGGCTGGCCCAGAGGACCTGGGGCGAGCCGACGGACGGCGACCTGCTGTCGTTCACGCTGAACCAGTCGCGGGCCGCCTGAGGCCCGCTCAGGCCCGCTGACGGGCCGCCGCCGGCCCCGCCCTCGATTTGGCGGGCCCGGCGTCCTCACCAGGCCCTGCCGGCCGTTTCCATTACTCCGACAACAGCATCCGCTCGAGCTGCTCGAGGATCGCGTCGCGCTTGTCCTTCGGGAGACCGCGCAGGCGCAATTCGATGCGATCTTCGCCATACGACTTCAGGTCGCCGACCGACTTGCCGCCGAGCTTGATCTCGAGACGCTGCGCATAGCGCTGACGGCCCGCGGCCTTCGGCGTTTCCTGCGCCGCGACGCGGCCCTTGACGATGTCCGACACCTGGCGTGTGCTGAGATCGTCCGACACGATCTTGTTGATCAGTCGCAGCGTGGCCTCGGTGCCGCGCGCGTTGTGATAGCGGCCGACCTGATACGCCATGTTCGAACCGAAGCGATCAGGGCGCGCGACCATTTCCTGCATGATCGCTTCCGGCAGCTTGCCGATCGACAGCGCGACGGCCACCGTCGATTCGTCGAGGCCGAGGTGCTCGGAGAGCTCCTTTTGGCTCTGGAAATGCTTGTCGTCGAGGAAGCGGCGCCACACGACGGCGTTGTCGAACACCGTCTGCGAATCGCGCTGGACGTTGAGATCGTAGCCGAGCTTGTAGCTCTGGATGCCGATCGGCACGTCGATCACGATTGCCTTGACGGATTCCTTGTTCGCTTCCTTCAGTGCCCGCACGCGACGGCCGCCGTCGCTGACGAAATACGTGCCCGGGTTCTCGTAGTCCGGAATCACGTGGATCGCCTGCTGCTGACCTTGCTTCGCGAGGTTGACCGCGAGTTCGGCAATCGACGACTTCAGATAGAAGTGCCGCGGATTGAACGGGCTATGCTTGATCGCCTTCAGCGGCAGTTCGATCACCTGCCCCGGCGCATAGCGGTTCTCGAGACGCCACGCGCGATATTGCGCCGATTCATCGATCGACGGATCGAGCGTGAAGTCGGGAGCGGGCGGCGGCGCGATGTCTTTCTTCGCGGATTTGGTCGGCGCCGGCGTGGGCGTCTCGGACTTGACGATGCCGTCGATCGCATTGAGTCGATCGAGCGCAGTGCGCTTCTCGCTCGTCGTGATATCCGGGCGCGCTTGGAATCCTTTGGCGAATTGGGAGGGTTTCATGTGACTCCTTTGTGCGCATAAAGTCAGGGCAGCATGGCGACGATTTCGTCGGCGCATGCGCGAATTTCTGCGGCGGCCAGCTTGCCGCCACGATCGTTCATCTGCAGCACGGTCTGACCGAGCGCCATCGCCTGCTTGTACGCCTCCCGGGTCGGGATCTGCGTTTTCAGCAACGGGAAGCCGAGTTCCTCGAGCGCACGCTTGAGCTCGCGGGTCAGCATGCGCTTCTCTTCGGTCTTGTTCAGCAGGAAGACGGCGCGGAGGTCTTCGTTCATGACCTGCGCCTGCTGGATCAGCTTGACCAGCCCGACGCTCGACCAGTAATCGGCCGGCGACGACGACGTCGGGATCACGGCAATCGATGCGGCCAGCAGGACCACACCCGAAACCTTCTCGGTGATCGACGGCGGGCAGTCCACGACGATGATGTCGTAGTCGTTGATGAACTTCTTGATCTCGCGATGGATCTGGCCATCGGCTTCGGCCAGGTTGACGACCGGAAACGGAATGCCGGTGTCGCTGTCGCCGGATGCGCTCGACCAGTGAACCAGTGTGTTTTGACGGTCTGCGTCGATGACGAGGACGCGCTTCCCTTTTTCATGGAACGCGGCACCGAGGTGCATGGCAATCGTGCTTTTGCCGACGCCACCTTTTTGTTGAGTGACTGCAATGATTTCCGCGGCCAATTTTCACTCCTATTTTGGTCGTTGGAATTCTACAGGACGATATTTGAATTTCAATGAAATTGTCGTTCGACAACTACGCATTGGCCATATGGGCTATCGGTTTATGCGCATAAACGACGCGACGATGGCAGATGACTCGATCGGATGGTGTGGCGGATGCCCGAGCGGTCGGTGCGCGACTCGGTGGCGTCGCGTATGTCGTCGTCGGCGAGGGTAGCGAGTTGTCGCGCGTGCCGCGTGCACTGCCTTATCGTTCGACGGGGGGGGGCGCCTCAGCTGAGAGCTGGAGAGTTTGTGCGCATAAGCTCTCCGCGGAAAGCGTGGCGCGCGATCGTATCGGGGGAGTAGGTGCTTCTGATCGTCGGTTGTGAGTGGTACACCCCGGCTGGGTATGCAGCATCGAAGTATCCCACTTGCCCTGCGTACGTCGATCCAACGCGCTATCCAGGCGCGACGTTTATGCGCATAAACCGTGATCGATCGGGGCGAGTAACGAAGGTCACCTCCCGACCGCCGGAATCCAGTACAGGGCGACCTACTTGCGAGGCAGCATACCGACGCAGCAATCACCCCGGAGCAGGCGTCACACCGACGCGCCGAAGCGTCTGCATTCGCCGCGCCGCGAATCGCGAGGCCCCCGTGATCGGCAATCGCCCGCTTTATGCGCATAAACCAACCGGCCTGCGACGCCACCTGCGGCCCCCTTTGCAGACCAAACCCCATCGTATTGGCCAAGCGCGCGCACCTTCATTCACCGTCCCGTGAAAGAATCCCGCTAGCCTTTATGCGCATAAACCTACCAATTCACTGAAGCGCGGCCCGACCAGCACTCGCCTCTCGCGGTCCATCGCATTGCCTCATTCACCTGCCTCTGCGAAGCAGCGAATCCGCGCCCGATCTCCCGATTCCTCGCCGCTCGCCCCGCCAATCCCCCAATACAGACTGGCTACAATACAGGGCTCTACCCTCCAGGCCTGAATGATGATCACGATCTACCACAACCCCCGATGCTCGAAGTCGCGCGAGACGCTTGCGTTGGTCGAGTCGCTGAATACCACCGGCGCGCCGTTGAATGTCGTCGAGTATCTGAAGACGCCGCCGACGGTCGAGGAACTGGAAGCGCTGCATCGGCAGCTTGGTCGCCCGGTTCGCGACATGCTTCGCGACGGCGAGGAGCCGTACAAGGCGCTGAATCTTGCCCGTGTCGATCTGACTGATGCGGATGCCTATGCGGCAATTGCCGCTCATCCGATTCTGCTGCAGCGGCCCATCGTCGTTTACCGCGGCAAGGCCGCCATCGGCCGGCCGCCCGAATCGGTGCAGGCACTGTTCGAATAATTCTTGTCCGCCGTATTTTTCTGATTGCGTCAGCCTGGCGCAAGCACTCGCACGAGCATCGGCAATCGAAGCCAGCCCGATCACCGGGCAGCATGCGACCACGGCCCTGACGATCGCCGTCAACGCGATCCGGGCCTAGCCTTCCCCGGGCGACGCCCCGTCATCATCCGGGGCAGGCCCCCGCCCCGCCGCCGCTTTCGCGGCCGTCCGCAGCAGCGCGATCTGCCCGCGATAGGCTCTGCAGCCACTGCAGGTCGGCAGGTGTATGCGCACCTGCAGGCGCTCATGCAGGGTCAGATGCCGGTCGAGCGCATCCGACAGCAGTCGCGTCACGTCAGTACATTTCCCCGGCAGCATCTTCGGTCGTCAGTCCTTGTTCGCTCAGGCAGGTTCGCAGGCGCGTGCGCGCCCGGTAAAGCAGCACGCTGCAATGATTCGTCGTCAGCGTCAATTCGCTGCAGATGTCCGTCATTTCGAAGTCGAGGAATTCGCGCATCATGAACACGCGCCCGATCTGCTCCGGCAGGTGATCGAGGCACGCCTCGAACAGCGTCCAGAACTGCTGCTGCTGCAACAGCGTGTCGGGGCGCGGCCACGGTCGCGGCTTCGCATGCGCGGCCCAGTGCCCGTTTTCCTTGAACAGCTCGCGATCGAGTACCGATTCGCCGTCGAGCTCGGCATCGAGCGCGGACAGGCTCACCGTCCGCTGCCGCGCGCGCAGCACGTCGATCAGCTTGTTGCGCAGGATGCCGAACACCCAGGTCTTGTGCGCCGACAGCCCCGCGAAATCGCCCGCATGGGACCAGGCGGCGGCAAGCGCTTCCTGAACGGCGTCCTCGGCCGCGTCGGCATCACGGAGCTGGAGCCGCGCGAAGCGCAGCAGGTCGCGCCGCAGTTGCGCGAGATAAACGGGATCGTCGTAGGCGGACGGCATGGATGGGTTGCAAGTGTCTCGAAGCGATCGCGCGTGCGCCACAGGCGAGCGTATCGCAGTGCCAGCAGCTTACTGGGCGCAGTGCCGGCCTGCAATGCATGTTCCGTCACGAATTCACGAAACCGGCCGACGCGCTGCGCTATGCTTGCCGAACCCTGTGTCGCGTGTCGGCAACGATCCGCGATAGGCAATCTGTAACGTCGGAACATAACGGCCGAGTTATCCACAATTTCTGTGGAAAACCTTGTGGAAAGTCGGCCGTACGGCCCCGTGGGGCGGTTCGCGGGCTGGCTTGCCTATAAACAGAACTTTGTCGCTCGATCGGAAGCAATCGATCCGATTCCTTACTCACCGGAAGGAGAATGCCATGTCCTATCGCATCGCTGTGGTCGTCGGCAGCCTGCGTCGCGCTTCGTCGAACCGCGCGCTCGCACACGCCGTGATCTCGCTCGCCCCCGCGGATTTCTCGTTCGAGTTCGTCGAGATCGGCGAGCTGCCGCTATACAGCCAGGACTATGACGCGGATTTCCCGGAAGTCGCGAAGCGCTTCAAGCAATCGATCGAGGCCGCCGACGCGCTGCTGTTCTTCACGCCCGAGTACAACCGCTCGATTCCGGGCGTGCTGAAGAACGCGCTGGACTGGGGCTCGCGCCCGTGGGGTTCCAACTCGTGGTCGGGCAAGCCGGGTGCCGTGCTCGGCACGTCGCCGGGTGCGACGGGCACCGCGCTCGCGCAGCAGCACCTGCGCAACGTGCTCGCGTATCTCGACGTGAAGACGCTCGGGCAGCCCGAGATGTTCATCAAGCACGATCCGGCGCGCATCGACGACCAGGGCCAGATCGTCAGCGAAGACACCCGCAAGTTCCTGCAGGGCTTCGTCGATCGCTACACGGGCTGGGTGCGCTTGCTGAAGTCGGCCTGAGCGCCACGCCCGATCACGCCGCCGGCACCGGCCCGCTCGCAGCCGGTCACGTGCCGGCGTGCCGCGCGTGTCGAGCATCGCGCGCTTCACGGATGCCCAGCAGGATCTCGTCGAGCAGCGCGATGTCGAACGGCTTCGACAGCACGCGGACGTTGACGGTGCGCGTGCGGTCGAGTTCCTCCGCGTAACCCGTGACGAGTATCACGGGCAGTTTCTCCGGCCGCTGTTCGACCGCTTCGGCGAGGTCGATGCCGTTCAGGCGGCCCGGCATGTGGATATCCGAAATCACCAGGTCGAACGCGTCGTTCGCGGCCGCGCTTTCGATCAGGCGCAATGCGTCGTCGGCGGTGGGCGCGTAGGTCACGCGGTGCCCGAGCAGCGACAGCAGCGCTTCGGTGCCGGCCGCGACTTCGCTGTTGTCCTCGACGAGCAGCACGTGCAGCCCGGCGAGCGCCCCCGCCCCCGCATCGTGCACGGCCGCCGGCGGCCGCGCGACGACATCCTCGACGCGTGCGCGCGGCAGGTAGAGGCGCACCGACGTGCCGGCGCCGACCGCGCTGTCGATCGTCGCGAGGCCGCCCGAGCGTTCGCAGAACGCGAACACCTGCGGCAGGCCGAGCCCCGTCCCCATCCCCTGCGCCTTCGTCGTGAACAGCGGTTCGAACGCGCGCGCGAGCACGTCGGGCGCCATGCCCGAACCCGTATCGTCGAGCGAGATCTGCACGAAATCGCCGGTGAGCGGAAAGCCGTCCTCGCGACGCAGCGTCACGTTGCGCGCGCCGACCGTGAAGCGCCCGCCCGTCACCATCGCGTCGCGCGCGTTGACCGCGAGGTTGATCACCGCGAGTTCGAGCTCCGCGACGTCGACGCGGATCGGCCAGACACCCGGCTCGATCGCGACGACCAGCGACGATTTCGAACCGAGCGAAGTCTTCAGCAGTTCGTGGCACGTGCCGATCCAGTGCCCGACGTCGATCGTTTCGTTGTGCAACGGCTGCTTGCGCGCGACACCGAGGAGCTGGCGCGTGAGCGACTGCCCGTTCTTCAGCGCGCGTTCGATCGCGCCGAGCTCCTTGTCGAGATGCTGGACCCCGCGCCGCCGCGCGATCTGCACGTTGCTCGAGATGATCATCAGCAGGTTGTTGAAGTCGTGCGCGACGCTGCCGACGAGGTTGCCGAGCGCCTGCATCTTGCGCGACTGCCGGTACGCCGATTCGATCGAGCGCCGCATCGACGCTTCGGCCTGCCAGCGGTCCCACGCTTCCTCTTCCGCCTTCAGCCGCTTGAGTGACAGCCAGATCACGGACCACAGCGCGACCGACGGTGCGAACATCGAGATGAACAGCACGCTCAGGTGTTCGTACCATTCATGCCAGATCGCCGACGTGCGGTACGAGCATGTCACGTAGACGGGATAGCTGCCGACCTGGCGATACGCGACGATCTCGCTGCTCGCGCCGTCGTGGCGCACGTGCACGACGCCGGCGCGCGGATCGTTGCGCGCGTCGCCGAACGTGACGGCGCGATCGGTGTGCGCGAGTGCCGGCGGCGGCGGATACGATGCGATCACCGCGCCGTCCGAGCGCGCGAGCGCCATCGTCATCTGCGTGCTCGCGCCGCCGAGCAGGTCTCGGTAGAACGCGTTGAAATACGACGACTTCAGCGCGATCGACACCATCCCGGCGAACGAACCGTCGCTATGGCGCCGCGCGACGCCCGTGTTGAACACGGGAATGTTCTCGAGCTTGAGCGGCCCCATCATCAGCCGCGAGATGTGTTCGATGACCTTGCCGTCGCGGATGCCGGCGAAGTCGTCGCGGTTCGCGATCGACGCATAGGGCGCCGGATAGTAGAGGCTGTTCGCGAGCAGCATCCCGCTCGCGCCGAAGATCGACACGGCAGCCACCTGCGGATAGCCGCCGCCGATCGTGTTCAGCGCTTCGTGGATGTCGGACTCCCGGTTGCGCACGGTCGCGTCGTCCATGTCCTGCACGAGATCGACGATGCGCGCATCGAGCGTCTCGCTCAGGTCGAACACCTTGAGCGCGTGCTCCTCGGCCACCCGCACGGTGCGCATCGTCACGTCGCTCGCGGCGGCCTCGCGCGTCTTCAGGTCGTTGTACGCCATCACCACGACGTAGATGCACGGCAGCACGATCGCCGCGACGAGCAGCACGATCAGCGTCACGCGGCGCACCGCGAAATCGTGCTCGGGCGCACCGGACGCATAGTTGCCGTCGTCCTGCCAGTCGTCGGCAGGTGGGGAGGCGGGAGCGTGGGAGTCGGCAGGCCGGTCGGACGTCATCGAGGAAGCGGGTGAGGCAGAGGTGCCTGCCATCATAAACGAGTTGCGACGGCCCGCCGCACGGCCCCTGACGCCAGCCATCCTGTCGATTTCGACAGGGGGAAATTGTCAGATTGAAAACGCGACGAATCCGGCAGCGCAAACGTACACAAGGAAAAATTTTGCGTGCTTATCTCGAAAATGATCGTGGCTGTTTTCGGAATGGCGCGTGTTCGGATCGATTCTGTTCGAAATGGTGAAAATGGCGAGTTGCATCGCCTCCGGTTTACTCAGAGAATCGCGCCTTGCTTTCCCTATGACAGATATATGCGCCCGCCGGCGTTCGCCGTGCGGTGCGTCGCGCGCACCCGCGTCGCGGCGCCCGCGCGTGGCCGCCAGACGGTTGCCCGCACCCGAACGCATGGCGCCTAAAGAAGTGCGCCGCGCGGTCGTTAACGCGAGAGAGACCATTCCGTATACCGCATCGCCCCATGCCTTTGCCGATTGTAATTGCCGACGATTCGCTGCTCGCTCGCAAACTTCTGACAAAGGCGCTGCCGGGAGGCTGGGACGTCGAAGTCGCGTATGCCGCGAATGGTCGAGAGGCCCTGGCGCTCTATCGTGACGGCAAAGCTTCCGTGATGTTTCTGGACCTGACGATGCCCGACATGAGCGGATATCAGGTGCTCGAGACACTGCGCCACGAAGATCTGAACACGTTCGTGATCGTGGTATCCGCCGATATTCAGCCGCAGGCGCAAGCACGCGTGCGCGAATTGGGCGCGATCGCATTCGTAGCCAAGCCCGTGACGTCGGAGGCATTGCTGCCCATTCTCAAGGAGTATGGGTTGTATGCCTGACTCGGTGTTCACGGCGGAGCAACGCGACGCGTTGCAGGAAATCGCCAACCTCGCTATGGGCCGCGCCGCCGCGCGGCTCGCGTTGTTGCTCGGGCACTTCATCGAGCTGTCGGTGCCGCGCGTGCGGGTCGTGAAAGCGACCGACGCGGGTGACGCGCTGCGCGAGATGACGGGCATTCACGACAACGTGACCGCCGTGCGCCAGGGCTTTCGTTCCGACATCAAGGGCGAAGCGATCGTGTTGTGCCGCACTGCGAGCATCGCGCGGCTCATGTCGGTCGTCGACCGCACGTTCGGCGATGGCGTGTACGGCGGGATGGCGACCCCCGACGAAGTCGTGTTCGACGTCGCGAACGTGCTGATGGGCGCGTGCGTCGCGTCGATCCTCGACGAGCTCGGCCGCAAGCCCGTGTTCTTTCCGCCGGGGCTGCTCGGCGCGAACGTGTCGTTCGACGACGTATTCCAGCCGACCGAGCTGGCATGGAGCGTGGCATTGCTGCTGGAAGTGAACTTCGGGCTCGAGGACCACGCGTTCCGGGCTCATTTCGTGATGCTGATGGCCGAGGATTCGATCCGGCTGATGGGCGACGCGCTCGACGCGTTGCTGTCCGCGCTATGACGGCCGCCACCTCGTCGCTGAGCGACCTCGTGATCGAGCGGGTGGGCTTCGGCCTGTTCGTGCTCGACCGCGCGATGACCGTGCTGATGTGGAATCGCTTCATGCAGGACCACAGCGGCATCCCCGCCGCGGACGTGATCGGCCGCAACCTGTTCGACTGTTTTCCCGACCTGCCGCGCGCGTGGCTGTCGCGCAAGCTCGAGAGCGTGTTCCAGCTCGGCAGCTTCGCGTTCAGCTCGTGGGAGCAGCGGCCCTACCTGTTTCGCTTCGAGCACGACCGGCCGATCACGGGCGGCGTCGACTACATGCAGCAGGACTGCACGTTCATGCCGCTCACGCGCGGCCGCGACGTCGAAGCCGTGTGCGTGACGATCTCGGATGTCACGCACGTGAGCGTGATGCAGCGCGAGCGCGAGGAAGCGGTCGCGAAGCTGCGCGAACATGCGAATCGCGACGGCCTGACCGGCATCGCGAACCGGCGCTTCTTCGAGGCGCGGCTCGGCGACGAATTCGCGCGCTGGCAGCGCTATGGCGGCGACCTGTCGGTGCTGCTGTTCGATCTCGACCACTTCAAGACGATCAACGACCGTTTCGGGCATGCGGCCGGCGATGCCGTGCTGCGCGAGACCGCGCGCCGCGTCGCGTCGATCGTGCGCGCGCAGGATACGTTCGGCCGCTTCGGAGGCGAGGAATTCGCGCTGCTGCTGCCGTGCACGAATCTCGACGAGGCGATGCTGGTGGCCGACAAGGTGCGCGATGCGATCGGCAGCGTGCCGGTCGATGCAGAAGGAGTCAGCGTGCCGGTGACGGCGAGCGTCGGCGGTGCGTGTGCGAAGGCGGGCGCGCCGACCTGCGACGTGCTCGTCAACGAGGCCGACGCCGCGCTCTATCGCGCGAAGCGGCTCGGGCGCGACCGGTCGGTCGCGTATGCATAGGTAGCGCATCCGCCCCGCCGTGCGGGGAGCGGATGCCCTGGGCGCGTGCCGCGCTCAGCTTTTCGCGATGTCCGCCAGCACGCCGGCGAGCACGGCCGGCTGCGACATGAACGGCGAATGGCTGCTGTCGAGCTGATGCACGTGGGTCGGGTTGCCGGGCACGAACGCGTCGGCTTCGTCGATGAAGCGCTGCTGCAGCGCGGGTAGGACCACGCGATCCTGCAGGCACTTGATGTAGTGACGATCGATCGCGCCCCAGCGCGCGGCGGTCGTCGGGATCGCGGTCGCGAACGGCGCGGCCGGCACGTCGCAGCTCATCAGGTTCGCGACGGCCTCGAAGTCGGCCTGCGGCACGTCTTCGTACAGCGCGCGCTTCGCGAGCTCGCGATACGCGGCGTCGCCGCTGCGCGGATCGATGCGCAGCGCACCGGCAACGCGCGGGCTCGCCAGCATCAGCGGGGCGAGCATTTCCCCCTTGTTTTCAGGTGCGCGCACGTAATCGAGGCCCGGCACGCCCGACGCGGGCATGAAGGCCGCGAGATAGACGATCTTCGCGATCTTGTCCGGCGCGCGCTCGGCGGCCGCCGTGATCGCAAGGCCGCCCATGCTGTGCCCGACGAGCACGACCTTGCCGTGGCCGAGCGCGTACGCGTCGTCGACCGCCTGCATCACCTGCGTGGCGTAATCGTCGAGCGTCGTGTTCGCGACCGGCGACGGCTCGGCGCCGAACGCGTCCTTGTCGAGCGGGCGTGCGAAGTAGGAGGCGGGAAAGCGGGCATGGATCCCGTGCGCGGGCAGGTCACGCGCGATCGACAGGTGGCCGCGCGCGGCCAGCGCGGCCGCGACGTGCGCGTAACACCACGCGCCGTGCCAGGCGCCGTGCACGAGCACGAAAACGGGATGATCGGACTGCGGGGTGGCGCTTGCGTTCGTCTCCATGATGTCCGGCTCTTCAGATTTTGGGAAAGGTGTCATCTTAGACGAACCCGTGCGCCCGGACGGGCCGGCTTCGATCTGTCCTCTTGTCTCGTACAGGCCACATTTCGTGCGTATCTGATTTGAATTTATCGCGAACCACGCTAATTTGTTGCTTTGCTTCCGATTGCGCCCCATGAACGTCGACTATCTCTTCTACCGGAGGCCGGACAAGCCGGGCCCCTATTCGCTCGACGATCTCGGCGACATCGCGCCGCCGATCGGCCCGGGCGACCTGGTGCGTGCGGGCATCGCACGCGTGTTCGCGCAGATCGACTGGCACGAATCGCCTGATGTGCCGGGTGCGTGGTTCGGCACGGGCGGCGCGACCTTCCAGTTCACCGCGGAGCCCGACGGCCGCGTGACGAGCTTCATGGGCTCGCGCCTCGAGCGCCGCTCGATGCTGCAGCTCACCCGCGAAATGGGGCTCATTGCGCTCGACCTGCAACGCGACATCGTTTACGGCTGACGCGCGGCCGGCGCCGGGGCCCGCCCGCGCCGGCCGCGCTTGCCGGCCAACGGCTTCCGGCATGCCGCCGCCCGTGGCGCGTGTCCGCCATCGAACTTCAAAGATTGCTATACTTTCGCCCAATTCCGGCTTCCGGCCGGTAATTTGTGCATGTCTGCGTCGATCGTTCGCACATCTCGCATGCATTTGACACCCTGACCATCCCCGCCGGGCATGGCTTCTTCAATCGCCCCGCGTGGGTGTCTCCGTGGAGCTCGTCTTGGCCGTTTCCCATTCCGTCGTGGACGAACAAGAAACCGACGCCGCTGCCGTCACATCGGGCAGTTCTTTCTATCTGGCGATGCGCATCCTGCCGGCCGTGCAGCGCGATGCGATGTTCCAGGTCTACGCGTTTTGCCGCGCGGTCGACGACATCGCCGACAGCGACCTGCCGCGCGCCGAGCGCAACGCGGGCCTCGATCGCTGGCGCGCGGACATCGACGCGTGCTTCGCCGGCCGCCCGCCGCGCCACCTGGCCGCGCTCGACCGCGAGATCCGCGCATTCAACCTGCAGCGCGACGACTTCCACGCGATGATCGACGGGATGGCGATGGATGCAGTCGAAGACATCTGCGCACCCGATGAACCGACGCTCGACCTCTTCTGCGACCGCGTGGCGAGCGCGGCCGGCCGTCTGTCGGTGAGGATTTTCGGGATGCCGGAAGCCGAAGGGATCAAGCTGTCGCATCACCTCGGCCGCGCGCTGCAACTGACGAACATCCTGCGCGACATCGACGACGATGCCGCGATCAACCGTTGCTACCTGCCGCGCGAACTGCTCGCGCGCGAAGGCATCGCGATCACCGACCCGGCGACGATCGTGCGTGATCCGGCGCTGCCGCGCGTGTGCGCGACGCTCGTCGAGCGCGCGCTCGAGCACTTCCGCCAGGCCGATGCGGTGATGGATACCTGCCCGCGTGCGCAGGTGAAGGCGCCGCGCATCATGTCGGGCGCGTATCGCTGCATCCTCGAAGCCGCGATCGCACGCGGCTTTGCCTTCCCGCGCGCGCCGCTGCGCAAGCCGAAAGCGCGCATGCTGATGATCGCGGCGCGCTACGCGCTGTTCTGAGCCGACCGAGTCGATGCCCAGAACCGTCCACGTGATCGGCGCCGGCGTTGCCGGCCTGTCGGCCGCGGTCGAACTGCAACGCCGCGGGCGGCGCATCGTGCTGCACGACGCGCACGCGCACGCGGGCGGCCGCTGCCGCTCCTGGTTCGACGGGACACTGAACACGACGCTCGACAGCGGGCTGCACACGGTGTTCGCGGGACAGCCCGCGACGCAGCGCTACCTGCGCGCGATCGGCGCGGCCGACCAGCTCGCGGGGCCGGCGCTGCCTGAATTCCCGGTCGTCGACGTCGCGTCGCAGCAGCGCTGGACGCTGCGCTTCGGCAACGGGCGCTGGCCGTCGTGGCTGTTCGATGCCGCGTCGCGCGCGCCGGACACGACGCCGCTCGACTACCTCGCGCTCGCCCCGCTCGCGTTCGCGCGCATGGGCCGCTCACTCGCACAGACGATGCGATGCGACGGCATGTTGTGGGAACGTTGGCTGCGGCCGTATTTCCTCGGTGTGCTGAACGTCGAGCCGCGCCATGCGAGCGCCGAACTCGCGCGCGCGGCGCTGTGCAGCACGTTTTCCGCGGGCGGCGCCGCTTGCCGTCCGCTCGTCGCGCGACACGGCCTCGGCAGCGCATTCGTCGAACCCGCGCTGCGGATGCTGCAGCATGGCGGCGCGCAGATCCGGCTGAACTCGCGGCTCGACGCGTTCGAATTCGGCGCGCACGGCAACGCGGTCGATGCGGTTTCGGTCGGCGGCGAGCGGATCGATCTCGCACCGGGCGACGCCGTCGTGCTGGCCGTGCCGCCCGAGGTCGCGCAGCCGCTGGTACCGGAACTCACCGCGCCCGACACGTTCAGCGCGGTCGTGACCGCGTATTTTGCGGCTGAAGCGCCGGCCGGCAATCCGCTGCAGACCACCGTCATCAACGGCGTCGTCGATGCGGTGCGCACCGGCGGCGGCCAGCTCGCGGCGACGATCCGCGACGCGGGCCGCTGGCTCGACACGCCGCGCGATACGCTCGCGCGGCGCATCTGGGAAGACGTCGCGCGCGTGACCGGCGCGAACCCGGAAGCCATCCCCGCGTGGCAGCTCGTCGTCGAGCCGCGCGCGGGCTTTGCGGCGGTGCCGTCGCAGGAAATGAAACGGCCGGCCGTACGTACGCGCTGGACCAATCTTGTGCTGGCGGGCGACTGGATTGCCACCGGCTTGCCCGCCACGATCGAGGGTGCGATCCGCTCCGGCCAGCTGGCCGCGGACGTGCTCCAGACACAGTAAGTAAAAGAGGGACCGATGAACGATCTCACCGAAATGGCTACCCTGTCCGCCGGCGCCGTGCCGGCCGGCGTCGATACGGCCGTCGCGCGTGCGACCGACGCGCTGCTGGCCGCGCAGAACGCGGATGGCCACTGGGTCTACGAACTCGAAGCCGATTCGACGATTCCCGCCGAATACGTGCTGCTCGTCCACTATCTCGGCGAGACGCCGAACCTCGAGCTCGAACAGAAGATCGGCAAGTATCTGCGCCGCATCCAGCAGGCCGACGGCGGCTGGCCGCTGTTCACCGACGGCGCGCCGAACATCAGCGCGAGCGTGAAGGCGTATTTCGCGCTGAAGGTGATCGGCGACGACGAGAACGCCGAGCACATGCAACGTGCGCGCCGTGCCATCCACGCGATGGGCGGCGCCGAGATGTCGAACGTGTTCACGCGCATCCAGCTCGCGCTGTACGGCGCGATTCCGTGGCGCGCGGTGCCGATGATGCCGGTCGAGATCATGCTGCTGCCGCAGTGGTTCCCGTTTCATCTGTCGAAGGTGTCGTACTGGGCGCGCACGGTGATCGTGCCGCTGCTCGTGCTGAACGCGAAGCGCCCGCTCGCGAAGAACCCGCGCGGCGTGCGCATCGACGAACTGTTCATCGATCCGCCCGTCAACGCCGGGCTGCTGCCGCGCCAGGGCCACCAGAGCCCGGGCTGGTTCGCGTTCTTCCGCGTGGTCGACCATGCGCTGCGCGCGGTCGACGGGTTGTTCCCGAACTACACGCGCGAACGCGCGATCCGCCAGGCCGTGTCGTTCGTCGACGAGCGCCTGAATGGCGAGGACGGCCTCGGCGCGATCTATCCGGCGATGGCCAACGCGGTGATGATGTACGACGTGCTCGGCTACGCGGAAGATCACCCGAACCGTGCGATCGCGCGCAAGTCGATCGAGAAGCTGCTTGTCGTGCACGACGACGAAGCGTATTGCCAGCCGTGCCTGTCGCCGGTGTGGGACACGTCGCTCGCCGCGCACGCGCTGCTCGAAACGCGCGAGCCGCGCGCCGAGGATGCCGCGATCCGCGGCCTCGAATGGCTGCGCCCGCTGCAGATCCTCGACGTGCGCGGCGACTGGATTTCGCGCCGCCCGCACGTGCGGCCCGGCGGCTGGGCGTTCCAGTACGCGAACGCGCACTACCCGGACGTCGACGATACGGCGGTGGTCGCGGTGGCGATGGAGCGCGCGCAGCAACTCAAGCAGAACGATGCGTATCGCGATTCGATCGCGCGTGCGCGCGAGTGGGTCGTCGGGATGCAGAGCAGCGACGGCGGCTGGGGCGCGTTCGAACCGGAAAACACGCAGTACTACCTGAACAACATCCCGTTTTCGGATCACGGCGCACTGCTCGATCCGCCGACGGCCGACGTGTCAGGCCGCTGCCTGTCGATGCTGTCGCAGCTCGGCGAGACGCCGCTGAACAGCGAGCCGGCGCGTCGCGCACTCGACTACATGCTCAAGGAGCAGGAACCGGACGGCAGCTGGTATGGCCGCTGGGGGATGAACTACGTGTACGGCACGTGGACGGCCCTGTGCTCGCTGAACGCGGCCGGCCTGACGCCGGACGATCCGCGCATGAAGCGCGGCGCGCAGTGGCTGCTGTCGATCCAGAACAAGGACGGCGGCTGGGGCGAGGACGGCGACAGCTACAAGCTGAACTATCGCGGCTTCGAGCAGGCGCCGAGCACCGCGTCGCAAACCGCGTGGGCGCTGCTCGGCCTGATGGCGGCCGGCGAGGTGAACAACCCGGCGGTGGCGCGCGGTATCGACTACCTGATCGCCGAGCAGAACGAAGAAGGCCTGTGGGACGAGGCGCGCTTCACGGCGACCGGCTTCCCGCGCGTGTTCTATCTGCGCTACCACGGCTATCGCAAGTTCTTCCCGCTGTGGGCGCTGGCCCGCTATCGCAACCTGAAGCGCGACAACACGACGCGCGTGACGGTCGGGCTGTAACGCGTGGCGCCGCAATCCACCGGGTCGTTGCCCGTCATCGCCGTGACGGGGATGGCGTTCGAGGCGCGCATCGCGCGCGGCGACGGCGTCGAAGCCGTTTTTGCCGCACGGGCCGACCGCCTCGAACGCGCGTTGACCGAGGCGACCGCACGCGGTTGCGCGGGCATCGTGAGCTTCGGCACGGCAGGCGGGCTCGCGCCCGACCTGGCACCCGGCGCGCTGGTGGTCGCGAACGCGATCGACGGGCCGTTCGGCCGCGTCGAGACCGACGTGGGCTGGAGCGCACGGCTCGTCGCCGCGCTGCACGACACGCCGGTCTGGGCGCGCGTCACGCGCGGCACGATCGCGGCCGTCGGCGCACCGGTCATCAGCGAACAGGACAAGTCGTCGCTGTATCGCGCGAAGGACGCGCTCGCCGTCGACATGGAGTCGCATATCGCGGCGGCCTTCGCGGCCGCGCGCGGCGTACCGTTCGCGGTGTGCCGCGCGATCGTCGATCCGGCGTGGCGCACGCTCCCGAGCGCGGCGACGGCCGGCCTGCGTGACGACGGCAGCACGGCGATCCTGCCGATCCTGCGCGAACTGCTGAAGCAGCCGTCGCAGCTCGGCCCGCTGCTGCAGGTCGCGAGCGACGCGCGCGCGGCGCGCACGACGCTGATCCAGGCGCGGCATGCGTTCGAGCGTGCCGGCGCGATGCGGATCGCCTGAGCGGCGCGCGCCGCCTGTCTCGCTCTTCTCCCCCGGTCTTCCGTTTCTCGCGGACAAAAAAATAGCGCTGCAGATGCAGCGCTCTTTGTCTTGGCGGCGACGGCCGGTGCAGCGTTACTGCGGCACGGCCGACGCGCTCGCAGGCGTCGCCGGTGCGGCCGCCGATGCCGCCGCCGGCGCAGCGGCCGAAGCAGCGGCAGGCGCGCTCGCCGGCATCGCGTTGTCCGCGCCCGGATCGTCGTACTGCGGCAGCCCCGGCGCGGCCGGCGCGTTGTTCGGCGTAGCGCCCGATGCACCGCCCGACTCGCCCGGATCCTCGTAGTTCGGCAGCCCCGGCACGGCCGGCGTTGCGGCCGGCACGGCGCCCGCTTCACCCGGCTCGTTGTAGGTCGGCAGCGCGGCCGACGACGACTGGCTGCGATACGTCAGCGACTTGCGCTGCTGCAGGTAGGCGTCGCGCACGAACGAATACGGATCGAGCGCGGCCTGCTTCAGCAGGTCGGTCGCACCGAGCAGGTCCGAGCGCGCGCTGATGAACTGCGCGATGTACATCGGGTTGCGCGCGGCCGGCTCGATGTAGTTCAGCAGGTTGAAGCGCACGTCCACCGCGCGGCCGACGCCGTCGCGGATCGTGCTCGGCCCGAACACGGGCAGCACGAGATACGGGCCCGACGGCACGCCCCAGCGCGCCATCGTCAGGCCGAAGTCCTGGTGATGCTTCGGCAGCCCGGCCGGCGTCGCGATGTCGATCAGGCCGGCCACGCCGAACACCGAGTTCATCGCCACGCGCATCAGATCCTCGGTGGCATCGGTGATGCGAAGCTGCAGCAGGTTGTTCGCGATGTTGCCGAGATCGCCGAGGTTCGAGAAGAAGTTGCTGATCGCGGTGCGCACGGGCGTCGGCGTGACCTTCTGGTACCCCTTCGCGATCGGCTGCGCGATGTTCGTGTCGACGGTGTCGTTGAACTTGTACATCGCCCGGTTCATCGGCTCGAGCGGGTCGTTGGGGTTGCGGTCCGGTCCCGTCGCGCAGCCCGACAGCACTGCGCTGGCGGCAACGGTCGCCGCAATGATTCGCACCTTATTCATTGATTCCTTGCGATTGGTTCTTGGCGCGTTTGACGCGCGGTTTGCCCATCAGGACGGGCTGGAACACCACGGCGCCGATCAGCGTGCAGGTCAGGGCCAGCGCGAGCAGCTTGCCCATGCTCGACGTGCCCGGGTGGTGCGACAGCCACAGGCTGCCGAATGCGGTCGCCGTCGTCGCGGCGCTGAACAGGACGGCATGCGTGAGGCTCGAGTGCAGCAACCCGGTTTGCCCCGCGCGCCACGCCATCACGAAATACACCTTGAATGCAACGCCGACGCCGAGCATCAGCGGCAGCGCGATGATGTTCGCGAAGTTGAGCGGCATGCCGAGCACGACGCACAGCTCGAGCGTCACGACGCCCGACACGAGCAGCGGCACCAGCGTGCGCAGCACGTCGCCGAAGCGGCGCAGCGTGACCCACAGCAGGACCGTGATCGAGATGATCGACCACAGCGCCGCATGCAGGAACGCGTTGATGATCGTGTCGGCCGAATGCAGGATCGAGATCGGCCCGCCGGTCGTGCCCGGCTCCGCGGCCTTCACGGTCTTCGCGAAGCGGCGCAGCATCGTGTCGTCGTTCGGGTCGACGCCCTTCGGCACCTTCGGCGAGATCTGCACGAGCGCATGGCCGTCCGGCGCGACCCAGTCGCGCACGAGCTGCGGCGGCAGCGATTCGCGCGTGACGTCCTGCGGCTGCAGCAGCGACGCGAGCTGGTTGAGCGCGATGCGCAGCGTGTCGGAGAACGCACGCTCGGCGCGGTCGCGCGTGGCGGCATCCGCGGCGGCGAGCTTCGCGAGCGACGCCGACAGGTGCTGCGCGGCGGCCGCACCTGGGCCCGGGTGATCCTCGGCCGCGTAGCTCAGCAGGTCCGACACACGCTTGAGCGCGGCGACGCGCTGCGCGTCGGTCGCGGGCGGCGCGGGCGGTTGAGTCAGCGCGGGCAGCAGGTCGCTCGCGGCGGCGGCGATCGCCGCGCGCTTGGCCGGCTGGTCGGCGGGGATGAAGGTCGACAGCGTGGTCGTGCGGCCGACCTCGGGCAGTGCGTCGAGGCGCTTCGCGGCCGCGTCGGCGTCCGCGAGCGTCGGCGCGAGCAGCGTGACGTCGTTGACAGCCGCTTCCGGCGAATCCTTCAGGGCGAGCAGCGTCGCCATCGATTCGCTGTTCGGATCCTTCAGGTGCAGCGGGTTGAAGTCGAAGCGCAGGAACGCGAGCAGCGGCAGCGCGCCGACCACGACCACGAGCGTGCCGATCAGGATCGGCTTGCGATGGCGGTCGAGGTAATCGTCGACCGGCGCGAGCCACGGGAAGCCCGGCGTCTTCGATTCGCCCGGCGGCGCGAACAGGCGCAGCAGCGCGGGCAGCAGCGTGAGCGTGGTGAGCAGCGCGACGAACATCCCGACGCCCGCGATCAGGCCGAGTTCGGACACGCCTCGATAGGCGGTGGGGATGAACGAGAAGAAGCTCGCCGCGACGGCCGCGGTGGCCAGCGCGAGCGGCATGCCCATCGAGTGCGCGGCGCCGATCAGCGCGTGATCGATGCGCGGATCGCGGAAGCGCTCCTCGCGGTACTTCACGCCGTACTGGATCGAGAAATCGACGCCGAGACCGACGAACAGCACCATGAACGCGACCGAGATCATGTTCAGCGAGCCGACCATCGCGAGGCCGAGCGCGGCGGTCACGACGAGGCCGACGAACAGCGTGACGAGCACCGAGCCGATCATCCGCTTCGAGCGCAGCGCGAGCCACAGGATGACGAGCACGGCAAGCAGCGTGAAGACGCCGTTGAGCGCCGCGCCATCCTCGACCGACGCGAATTCGTCGTCGGCGAGCGGCTGTTCGCCGGTCAGGCGCACGACGGCGCCGTAGCGCTTCTCGAGGTCGATCGAACGGGCCGCGTCGCGGATCACCTGGCTGGTTGCCGCGCCGGCCTTCAGCGCGCCGTAGTTGACCACCGGCTGCACGGTGACGAACGCGCGCGCGGGCTGACGCGCGGCATCGTTGTCGACCAGTGCGCGCCACGAGAACGCGGCCGGCTTGCCGGCAAGCACGTCGTCGACCGTCGCGGCGCTGCGGGCGAGCAGCTTCGCCATCGTGGGCAGCTTCACCTGGCCGGTCAGCAGCGGCTGGCCGAGCGTGGTGGACAGCGTCGTGGCGAGCCCGGTGAGGCTGGGGTTCTTCGCGAGTTCGTTGACGAGCGGGCGCGCGCTCGCGAGCTGCGAAGTCGTATCGGTGACTTCCTGCGGCGACAGGAACAGCAGCCCGTTGTGCTCGAAGAACGGCCCGCCGCCGGGCTCGGCGACGTGGCCGATGCGGCCGGCGTCGGCATCCTTCTGCAGCGCGTCGGTCAGCGCCTGCGCGGCGGCGGTCGCGAATTCGGGTGCGGGCGCCTCGACGACCGCGAGGATCGTGCCGTTGCGTTGCGGGAACGCCTTGTCGACGGCCTGGCCGAGCGCGGCGAATTGCGGTTCCGCATCGACGAGCTTGCTGATGTCGGTGTTGATCTTGAAATGCTGCGCGACATAGACGCCGCTGAGCGCGGCGATGACGAGCGACAGCACGACGACCCAGACGGGGCGGCGTACCGACCATGCAACGAGTCGGACGATGAGAGATGTCACCATGTGGCGGTGGGGAGCGGCTGGCAAGGGCAAAGTAGCCAAGTATACCGGCGCAGCGTGGCGGCGGTCGTGACGTTGGGGGTTTCGGGGAGGGAAGGAGATTTGTTCGCGGCGGCGGAATCGATACCGGTGGCCGGCCGGTTTGTAAGGGGATATTTACATAATCGGCGCGGCGCTGCTTCGACGCGCCGCTGCACGCCTGTGACAAAGGAGGCTGAAAGGTAACAGTCGGTCACGTCGGCACACCGAGGCGCCGGGCCCGGTATACTTTGCTTCGTCGGCCGGTGCAATGAACCGGTCGTTTTTTCTCATCGAGCGATATTCGTATGGAACGTCATCTGTTTGCTTTCGTCGCGGCGGCCGCCGTGTCGGTTTCCGCTTTCGCGCAGAGCGCGCCGGTCGACATCGTCCGCAATGCGGTCGAGGGCACCGTCAACGCGATGAAGGCCGATCCGGCCGCACGCGGCGGTGACATGGCGAAGGTCTCGGCAGTCGTCGAGCAGCGCTTCCTGCCCGCGACCAACTTCGAGCGCACGACCCGCATCGCGGTCGGCGACGCGTGGAAGCAGGCCACGCCGCAACAGCAGCAGGAGCTGTACAAACAGTTCAAGCTGCTGATGACGCGCACCTACGCCGCATCGCTCGCGCAGCTCGGCGGCCAGGATGCGAAGTTCTCGTTCAAGGCCGGCGGTGCGTCGGGCGCCGACGCGCTCGTCCAGTCGACGGTCACGACGCCGGGCGACAGCCAGTCGGTCGGCTATCGTCTCGGCAAGGTCGGCAACGACTGGAAGATCTACGACATCGACATGTCGGGCGCGTGGCTGATCCAGGTCTACCAGGGGCAGTTCAAGAGCCAGCTCGCATCGGGCGGGATCGATGGGCTGATCGCGTATCTGCAGAAGCATAATTCGCGGACGAACTGACGGCCGCCGGCAAAGCGGTCGGGATGGACGAAGGGCGCCCTCGGGCGCCCTTTTTCATGGCTGGGCGCCGACGGCGCGTTACGCGCGGGCGCCGAGCATCCGCATGCAAGCGTCGATAACCGCATCGACGCACGCGGCACCATCCGTTTCCGGCCATCCGACGAAGAGCGCATTCTCACCGTTGTTCATTCGATCAAGCTATCGAATGACATATGTACCGATGTACATGAGCATCGTGGGAACTGCCAAGGCCATCAAAGAAGATCCCAATTTTTTTACTGTGACGCGGTGGCGACTGATTCTCCAACCCGCGAAGGCGAATGCAAGTGATGGCCCGATCAGAAACGCAATGAGCAGAATGGTAATCGGCCACGGCGGAGAGCAGAGGTCGATTTCATGGCAAGAATTCCGATCGGAAGGCCACCGCAAACCGGTATGAATGCGCCAGTCGATTCGGCTCCCGATCCAGCATGCAAACCAGGTCGTGATCAGGCCCGCGACCCAGTACGCAAGCGAAAATCCTGCACGTTTCACCTGATCTCCCAGAAAAGGATGGTTTTCGATTTTGCCAGATCGGAGTAGCCGAGATCCGTGAGCGGAATCTGCAGGCTGGATATTCCGATGCGTCGGCCTATCGAGGCGAAGATACCTCTCGTACTGGATATCGGGAGGCGAGAACCGTTCCAGAGGTCGATATGTCCACCGCTAAAGTCGTCGGCAGCGTCGCCCTGTTGTTGCCAGTACCCGAAGAAAAAAATGATGCCGGTGCGATTTCTGACCCGGCTTTCCCAATCGGGGCCGGTCACGTTCTCCGGAGCGGGTAGTCCTGCGATCGGGCGCAGCTTCAACCATTCCGCAAACTCGTATGCGCGTGTAGCCGTCGATTTGCCGTTGAGCATGAGGCGGCCCAGTGTCGGCTTGCCTGGCATTGGCCGGACCCGCTTCTGCGAAAACGACTTCATCTCGATGCCGACGTTGTGCAGCGTTACACTCATCCGGATGGCGCACTGGTTCTGGTACTGTCCGTTTGGGTCAGCGTACGGATTTCCGTGAGCATAGTTGTTCCAGAGTTCGGAAAACGTCACCGACTTCAGCTGGACTTCCTTGTGCGAGTTTTGCACGGTGGTCGTCCTCACGACTGTTTTTGCGTTTGGCATTACGCATCCCCGCTCAGTCGTGCGAGCGCTTCGTCGCCCCAATAGACCGTGTACGTGCCCTCAAGGCTCGTATGAACACGCGGCAGGTATCCGGTGGCATCGAGTCGGCCCGAGTGAACACGCCCGTCCGACGTTTCGATGATGTACGGATAATCCGGCACTGCGCCGTTTCCGACGGCGCGAACGCATTCGTCATAGACGCCCGCGGCTACGGCCGCCATATTGCGTTGCGGATTCGATCCGGAAGAAGCGATGCCTTCCGTTTCCGCTTCATCATCGCACCATGAATTGCCGGAGAGCACCGCGACGATGCGTGGCGGTGTCGGGCACCGGCACAAAACGATGTCGCCATCGACTGCCGTTTCGCCCATGAATTCGATACGCTTCGGTCCGCCGGCCTTGGCAATCTGTCCAGTACTTCCGCATGCTTCGCAGAACGCGAGGCCGCCGATTAGCGCAACCTGATGGGCAGCGTCGCCAAACGTGAATGGCGGCCCTGCATACGCAACGATGTGTCCCCCGGTTTCCAACTCGTCGCCGACAACGGCGATACGGCGCATCATGATTTCGCTCCTCGGCCTGGATCACCGATATCTGCCGGTGATGCCGGTTGCCGCACGACGAGTTCATGCAGGCGTCATGCGAAACACGAGCACGATGCCCGCTCCGGCAAGCGAAAGGATTCCATCGTCCTTGGGGTGAGGTCGATTGGACAAGTATGAAATTGGAAGCTGACCTGCGCGTGACTCGCGCAACCGGGATGGTGCCCTACCTCCGCCGATGCTCGACCGCGAACTTGATCAGCTCCGCCTGCCCTTCGATTTCCAGCTTGCGCTTCAGATTGAGCCGGTGCGTCTCGACCGTGCGCACCGACAGCCCCGTCTGCTGCGCGATCTGCTTGCTCGACAGCCCTTCCGCCAGCGCGTCGAGGATGTCGCGTTCGCGCGGCGTGAGCCGGTCGAGCGGCGACGCGGTCGCGCTCGCTTGGATCATCCGTGCGGCGAGCCCTTCGCTGAAGAACGTCTGGCCGGCCAGCACCGCGCCGATCGCGCGCACGATCTCGCTCGCGGGCGAATCCTTCAGCAGGTACCCGCTCGCACCGGCACGCACGGCCTGCGTCACGTATTCGACGTTGTCGTGCATCGACAGCATCAGCACGCGGATGCCCGGAAAGCGCTCGTGGAACACGCCCGCGAGCGTGATGCCGTTCATCCCGTTCATGCCGACGTCCATCAGCGCGAGATCGGGTTCGAGCGACGCGGCGAGCGCGAGCGCCTCGTCGGCGTTGCCGGCTTCGCCGACCACGGACAGGTCGGCCGCTTCGAGCCGCATCCGCAAGCCGTCGCGCACGAGCGGGTGATCGTCGACGAGCAACAGTCGGGCGACGGGCCGGGCGGTGTCGGGGGCGCTCATGCGTGAAAGGTCTCCTGTTATGGGGCGCGTCATGACGCGGCGCCGGGCAGCGGTACGTGCGCGGCGACGATCGTGTGGCCGACCTGCGACGTGATCGTCAGCATGCCGCCGAGCGCGTCGAGGCGCTCGCGCATGTTGCGCAGGCCGATGCCGCGGCGCGCGTCGGCCTGCGAGCGTTCGGCGTCGAAGCCGCAGCCGTTGTCGGCGATGGTCAGCGTGACGGATTGCGCGCCGACGTCGAGCGTGACGGCCGCGCGCGATGCCTGCGCATGATGCACGATGTTGCTGAGCGCTTCCTGCGCGATCCGGAACAGCGCGGTGTTGACGGCTTCCGGCAGCGGCCGGGTGCCGCTGTGCGCGACCTGCGTATAGCCGATGTCGATGCCGCTTTCGGCGCCGAGCTCGCGCACCAGCTGCTCGAGCGCGGCCGCGAGACCGAGGTCGTCGAGCATGGACGGACGCAGCGCATGCGAGATGCGTCGTACTTCGCGCAGCGTGTCGCCGAGCCGCCCGACGCCCGACGCCAGCGCCTGCTCGGCTTCGGGCATGCGCGCCGAGCCGCGTTCGAAGCGTGCGAGCGCGGATTCGAGCATCAGCTTCGCGGACACCATCATCTGGCTGATCCCGTCATGCAGCTCGCGTGACAGCCTCGCCCGCTCCTGCTCCTGCGATTCGACGACGCGCTGGGCGAGCAGCTTGAGCTTCGCGTCGGCGCTGCGCGACTCGCTGACGTTCAGCACCAGCGCGCACACGGCGATCGCCGCCGCGCCGGTGAGCGCGATCGCGGTGAGCCAGCTCATCGTGCGCTCGATGTTCGCGGACGCGCGTGCGTCGATGCGCTGCAGCGCGGTGTCGACATCGTCGAGATAGATGCCGGTGCCGACCATCCAGCCCCAGCGCTCGAGCGCGACGACGTAGCCGAGCTTCGGCGCGACGCGGCCCGTCGACGGCCGCTGCCATGCGTAGCGCACGTAGCCGCCGCCGCTTGACGCGGCGCCGATCAGCTTCTGGATCGTCAGCGCGCCCTGCGGGTCGCGCATCGACCAGTAGTTGTGGCCGACGCGCTCGGGCTCGCGCGGATGCATCAGCGAATTGCCGTGCAGGTCGTACACGAAGAAATAGCCGTCGGGGCCGAAATCCATCTTCTGCAGCATCGCGAGCGCCTGCGTGCGCAGCATCGCGTCGTCGCGCGCGTTGCGGCCGCTCGCGTCGTAGAGCGGCATGATCGCGCTCGTCGCCAGCTCGACATAGTGCTTGAGCTCGACTTCCTTGCTCGACAGGTACGCGGCCTGGATCGTCGCGTGCTGCGTGCGCGCGAGGGACGTCGCCTGCTGGCGCACGCCGAAGCCGATGCCGGCGATCGCGAGCAGGAACGGCACGATGGCCAGAAGGAAGATCTTTGCCTTGAGTCTCATGGTGGTGCGAAGCAGTCGCGCACCCGCGCGGGCCGCGCCGGGCGCGCCAGCCGTGCGGCGGCGTGTCGAGGCGACATTGTCGGCGATTTTGCGCGCGGGCGGCGACGGCGGCCCGGCGGCTGCCCGGCGGTCGCTCGGCGGCGTGGCGTGTCCGGCCGCTCAGGCCTGCCGCGCCGCGAGGCCGCCGGAAGCGGCCGGGTGCACGACGATGCGGTTGCGCCCGCCTTCCTTCGCGCAATACAGCGCGTCGTCGGCCAGCTTCAGCGCGCCCTGCAAGTCGTCGTCGTGTTCGGGATAGCTGGTCGTCACGCCGATGCTCACCGTCAGGCGGCCGGACGCACCGGCGTCGTGCCGGATGCCGAGATCGAGGATGCCGGTACGGATCGTCTCGGCAATCGACACCGCGCCGTCCGTGTCGACGTCGGGCAGCACGACGACGAACTCTTCGCCGCCGTAGCGTGCCGCATAGTCGGCCGGGCGGCGCAGGCAGCCGGCGATGCAGTGGCCGACCGCGGCAAGCGCGTCGTCCCCGGCCTGGTGCCCTTGCGTGTCGTTGTAGCGCTTGAAGTAATCGACGTCGATGAACAGCAGCGACAGCGCGTGCTGCGAGCGCGCGGCACGGCGCCATTCACGCGCGAGCGTGACGTCGAGCATCCGCCGGTTGTCGAGGCCCGTGAGGCCGTCGGTGCGCGCGAGCGCCTGCAGCTCGGTTTCCGCGCGGTGGCGCTTGCGCAATTGCACGTCGAGCAGCAGCGACAGGCCGACGAAGCCGATCGCGAGCGCGACCATCGCGGAGCCGATCGGAATCGCGCGGTCGTACCACGCGGCGTAGGTATCGGCTTCCGAGCGCGCGACCATGATGATGAGCGGCAGGTGCTCGAGATGCCGGAACACGTACAGGCGCCGCACGCCGTCGATCGACGCGGTGTCGGCGAAGCTGCCTTCATTGGCCGTCATGAACCGCCGGAACGTGCTGGCACGGCTGATGTCGCGGCCGACGATCTTCGGGTCGTACGGCTCGCGCGCGAGCATCCTGCCGTCCGTGTTGATCAGCGCGATCGAGCCGCGATCGCCCAGCGACAGGCGCGAGAACAGGTTCTGGAAATATTCGAGCCGGATCGACATCACGGCGACGCCGCCGAACGAGCCGTCGGGCTTCGTGATCCGCCGGCTGAGCGCGATGCTCGGGGAGCCGCCGCGCAGCCGCGAGTGATACGGGGGGCTGACGTACAGGCCGGCGTCGGGGTGATCGCGGTGCACGACGAAGTACGGCTCGTTGCTGAAGTTGGCCGTGCGCGGCACGTCGCTCTTGCCGTCGACCGCAATGTCGCCCTTCGCGTCGAGCAAGTAGATCCCGCCGAGGTACTTGGCGGTCGTCGCACGGTCGAACAGCACCTGGCGGCGCAACGGCATCGGCAGCTTGACGACGTCGGGGTCGCTCGCGCCTTCGACGACGGCCTGCAGCGACAGCGAATAGATCTCGATGTTGCGCTCGATGTCCCACGACGCCATCAGCGCCAGATTCTGCTGCATCGCGATCGAGCGCTCGCGCGCATCGATGCGGCCTTCGTACAGCACGACCCCGCACAGGAGGAGCAGGACCAGCGCGATCAGCAGCCCGGTGTAGAAGATCAGGTGCGGCAGCAGGAACCGGCGCAGATGTGCGGCGACACGGCTCGTCAGGCCGGATTCGCTGGGCATTGCGTAGTCGGTTTCTGCCATGATCTGTGGATCGGTGGGCATTGCCGCCGGGAGGCGGGCCGATGCGATTGTTCGTATGTCGTGCCGGCGGCGATCCGTGACGCGGCCATTCCGACGCCTTCCTGCCGGCCGGCGGGAAATTGGGCGCCGATTATCGGTAATCGCGGCCAGATATGCCGGTAAATCAAGCATTTACTGGTGACATCTGCACCGATTCAACGATCCGACGAATCAGGCAACGCGAATTCAACGGAGTATAACGCGCGCGTCCACGCACGCGAAAAATGTTGCAGGCGGTTGATCCGGATCAAATTACCGGGTATTGCCATCCTTCCGAATCCCGTGCAAAGCGTTGTGGCGCAAGGCTTCGAGGCACGAAGGGCCGGAGCGGGCGGCATGCCGCTGTCGATTCCAGCCGGTTATCGGCAAACGCATGCGAAAAATGAAGGCGGGCGATATGCGCCGATTATCCGTTTCAACGGCCGGGCGAACTCGAAAATGAAAAACGGGCGGCCGTGGCGGCCGCCCGTTTCGTGAAGCCCGCCGACGCTTAACCGCCGTGCTGCTGCGCCTTGAACGCGAGGCGGAACCGGTGCAGCAGCGGCTCGGTATAGCCGCTCGGCTGCGACGTGCCCTGCAGCGCGAGCGCGCACGCGGCCTTGAACGCGGTCGACTGGTCGTAGCCGGGCGCCATCGGGCGATAGTTCGGGTCACCGGCGTTCTGCTGGTCGACGACGCGCGCCATCCGCTTGAACACGTCGAGCACGAACGCCTCGGTGATCACGCCGTGGCGCAGCCAGTTCGCGATGTGCTGGCTCGAGATGCGCAGCGTCGCGCGGTCTTCCATCAGGCCGACGTCGTGGATGTCGGGCACCTTCGAGCAGCCGACGCCCTGTTCGACCCAGCGCACGACGTAGCCGAGGATGCCCTGTGCGTTGTTCTCGACTTCGCTCAGGATCTCGGCCTCGCTCCACGCGGCGCGCTCGACGACCGGCACGGTCAGCAGGCCTTCGAGCAGCGCGTCGCGTTCGCTTGCGTACGGCGTCTTCTCGAGTTCCTGCTGGACGGCCTGCACGTCGACGAGGTGGTAGTGCAGCGCGTGCAACGTCGCGGCGGTCGGCGACGGCACCCACGCGGTGTTCGCGCCGGCGCGCGGATGCGCGATCTTCTGCTCGAGCATCGCGTGCATCAGGTCCGGCATCGCCCACATGCCCTTGCCGATCTGCGCGCGGCCACGCAGGCCGGCCGACAGGCCCGCGAGCACGTTGTTGCGCTCGTACGACTGGATCCACGCGGACGACTTCATGTCGCCCTTGCGGATCATCGGGCCCGCTTCCATCGCGGTGTGCATCTCGTCGCCAGTGCGGTCGAGGAAGCCGGTGTTGATGAACGCCACGCGAGCGGCAGCCGCGGCGATGCACGCGGCGAGGTTCACGCTGGTGCGGCGCTCCTCGTCCATGATGCCCATCTTCAGCGTGTTGCGCGGCAGGCCGTACAGATCCTCGATGCGCGCGAACAGCGTATCGGCGAATGCGACTTCGGCCGGGCCGTGCATCTTCGGCTTCACGATGTAGATCGAGCCGGTGCGCGAGTTGCGCTTCGCCTTCAGGTCGTGCAGCGAGCACAGCACCGTGACGACGCCGTCGAGGATCCCTTCCGGAATCTCGTTGCCGTCGCGGTCGAGCACCGCGCCGTTGGTCATCAGGTGGCCGACGTTGCGCACGAACAGCAGCGAGCGGCCGTGCAGCGACAGCGTGCCGCCGGCGGGCGTGGTGTACTCGCGATCGGCGTTCAGGCGGCGCGTGAAGGTCTTGCCGCCCTTCGCGACTTCCTCGACCAGCGTGCCCTGCATCAGGCCGAGCCAGTTGCGGTAGAGCTGGACCTTGTCTTCCGCGTCCACCGCCGCGACCGAATCCTCGCAGTCGATGATCGTGCTGACCGCGGCTTCGAGCACGACGTCCTTCACGTTCGCGAGATCGGCGCGGCCGATCGGCGTCGATGCGTCGATCTGGATCTCGAGGTGCAGGCCGTTGTGTTTCAGCAGGATCGCGGACGGCGCGTCGGCCGCGCCCTGGTAGCCGACGAACTGCGCCGGCTGCGCGAGATGCACGACGCCCTTCGCGGTTTCGACGGCGAGCTGGCCGTCCTGCACGCGGTAGCGCAGCGCGTCGCGATGCGAGCCGCTCGCGAGCGGCGCCGCGTTGTCGAGCACGTTGCGCGCGTAGTCGATCACGCGCTGGCCGCGCGTCGGGTTGTAGGCCGTGGTGCGTTCGGCGCCGCCGTCTTCAGGCAGCGCATCGGTGCCGTACAGCGCGTCGTACAGGCTGCCCCAGCGGGCGTTCGCGGCGTTCAGCGCATAGCGCGCATTCGACAGCGGCACGACGAGCTGCGGGCCGGCCTGCGTGGCGATCTCGCTGTCGACGTTCGCGGTGGCTGCCGCGACGCTCGACGGGACCGGCACGAGGTAGCCGATTTGTTCGAGGAAAGCGCGATACGCGGCGTGGTCGCGCACGGGGCCGGGGTGCGCGCGGTGCCAGGTGTCGAGTTCCTGCTGCAGGCGGTCGCGTTCGGCGAGCAGCTCGCGGTTGCGCGGCGCCAGGTCGTGCACCAGGGCCGAGAAACCGCTCCAGAACGCGGCCTTGTCGATGCCGGTGCCCGGCAGCGCTTCGTTTTCAATGAACTGGCTCAGCGCTGGCGCGACTTGCAGTCCTGCTTGGTCGATCATCGTGATTCCTCCCGGGGAATGAAAAACGCGCGCGCGTTGGCTGGCTATGCCACGACGCTTTGTGTACCGGCGCGGGCGATCTGCGCGTCCTGTTCGGACTTTACGCCAGACACGCCGATCGCGCCTGCGATCCGGCCGCCGACCGTGACCGGCACGCCGCCTTCGAGCAACCCCGTCAGCGGCGCGCTCAGGAACGCGGTGCGGCCACCGTTGATCATATCCTCATACGCCTTCGTCTCGCGACGGCCGAGCGCCGCCGCGCGCGCCTTGTCCTGCGCGATGGCGGCGCTGGCCGGCGATGCACCGTCCAGGCGTGCAAAAGCGAGCAGGTGGCCGCCGTCGTCGACGACGGCGATCGACACGGCCCAGCCGTGACGCTCCGCTTCCGCGCGGGCGGCGGCGAGCATGCGGTCGGCATCGGCGAGTTCGAGTTCGGGTTTCGTCTGCATGGCATTCCTCCGGAATCTGGTCAGTTGACGAGGCGGTTGTCGACGAGCTCGATCCAGTGGCGCACAGGCGTGCGGCCCGCGCCGTTCAGGTGAGTCTGGCAGCCGACGTTGGCCGTGACAATCAGGTCCGGCCGCGCGGCTTCGAGTGCGTCGAGCCGGTTGTCGCGCAGTTTCGTCGCGAGTTCGGGCTGTGTCAGCGAATACGTGCCGGCCGAGCCGCAGCACAGATGGCCGTCGGCGACATTCGTCAGATCGAAGCCGAGCTGCGTCAGGATGCGCTCGACCGCGCCGCCGAGGCGCTGTGCGTGCTGCAGCGTGCACGGGCAATGCACCGCGATGCGGCGTGGCGTCGACCCGGCCAGCGCGTCGAGAGGCTCGGCCGCGATCACTTCGGCGAGATCGCGCGCGAGCGCGCTGACGCGTTGCGCTTTCTCCGCATAGACGGGGTCGGAGCGCAGCAGGTCGCCGTATTCCTTGACGAACGCGCCGCAGCCGCTCGCCGTCAGCACGATCGCTTCCGCGCCCGCTTCGATCGCGGGCCACCATGCGTCGATATTGCGGCGTGCACGGGCGAGGCCGGCCTCCTGCGCGTTCAGGTGATATTCGGTCGCGCCGCAGCAGCCGGCTTCGCGCGCCGGACTCACGCTGATGCCGAGCCGGTCGAGCACGCGCGCGGCGGCCGCATTGGTGTTCGGCGACAGCGAAGGCTGCACGCAGCCTTCGAGCATCAGCACGCGCCGAGCGTGGCGCACGGGCGGGCGCGGTGCGGCCGCGGAGACGGCGGCCGGGATCTTGGCCTGCAGCGTGCCGGGCAGCAGCGGGCGCAGCGCGCGGCCGGCCTTCAGCAACGCGGCGAACGTCGCCGGGCGCGGTATGACGTGGCGCAGCCCCGCGCGCAGCAGGCGCTCGCGCGCGGGCCGCTGCACACGCTTCTCGGCTTCCGCGCGGCCGATGTCGAGCAGCGTGTGATAGCGCACGCCGGACGGGCACGTCGTCTCGCAGTTGCGGCACGTGAGGCAGCGGTCGAGATGCTGCTGCGTGCGCTCGCCGCACGGCTCGCCTTCGAGCAGCTGCTTGATCAGGTAGATGCGCCCGCGCGGCCCGTCGAGCTCGTTGCCGAGCACCTGGTAGGTCGGGCAGGTCGCATTGCAGAAGCCGCAGTGCACGCACGCGCGCAGGATCGCTTCCGCTTCGTCGGCCCGGGCGAGGGCCTTGCTTGCTTCGCTGAGATTGGTTTGCATCGGCGGGTCGGGATCGGGTTCGCGTCAGAAGTCGGCGTACAGGCGGCCGGGATTGAAAATCGCGTGCGGGTCGAGCTGCGCCTTGAGCTGCCGGTGCACGCGCAGCAGCGCGGGCGGCAGCGGCTGGAACGGCTCGCGCGTCGCGCCCGGCGTGCAGCAGGTCGCGTGGCCGCCCCATTGCGCGGCGAACCGCTGCACGTCGGCCGGCACCGCGTCGCTCTTTATCCAGCGCTGTGCGCCGCCCCAGTCGGCAAGCAGCGCGCCGGGCAGTGCGTCGAGCGGCGCGGAGGCCGGCACCGATACGCGCCACAGCGGGCGCGGATCGTCGAAGAACGGCAGCGCCAGGTCGCGCAGCCGGGCCCAGAACGCATCGTCGCGATCGTCCATGCGCTCGCCGCCGATCGTGTCGCGCGCGGCTTTCACCGAGCCCTCGCCGCCTTCGATCCGCACGCGCAGCACACCGTCCGCATGGCAGGCGCCCGCGAGCGGCAGCCCTGCGCGTCGCCATGCGGCGACGCGCTGCACGGCTTCGTCCACGGCAAGCTGTAATGCGAGATCGCCCGTCGCGCGCGGCTTCGGCAGCACCTTCAACGACACCTCGGTCACGACGCCGAGACAGCCGAAACTGCCCGCGAGCAGCCGCGATACGTCGTAGCCCGCGACGTTCTTCATCACCTCGCCGCCGAAGCGCAGGTGCTTCGCGTGGCCGGTGATCACGCGGCAGCCGAGCACGAAGTCGCGCACCGCGCCGGCCCACGGGCGGCGCGGGCCCGACAGCGCCGCCGCGAACATGCCGCCGACCGTTGCCGCGCCGCCGAACGTCGGCGGCTCGCACGGCAGCATCTGGCCGGCTGCGTCGAGCATCGCGTCGAGATCGGCGAGCGGCGTGCCCGCGCGCGCGGTGACGACGAGTTCGGTCGGGTCGTACGACACGACGCCGCGATGCGTGCGCACGTCGAGCGTGCGGCCTTCGACGGGGCGGCCGAGGAACGCCTTCGTGCCGGCGCCGCGGATGTGCAGCGGCTGGCGGTCGTGGATCGCCGCGTCGACCTGCGCGACGAGCGCCGCGCTGTCGTCGATCGATTCGATGTCGCGTCGCATCAGAAGCGCTCCAGTTCGGGAAACGGCAGCTTGCCGTGATGGACGTGCATCGCGCCGAATTCGGCGCAGCGGTGCAGCGTCGGGATGTTCTTGCCGGGATTGAGCAGCCCTTGCGGATCGAACGCGGCCTTCACCGCGTGGAAGAACGTGATTTCGTCGGCGTTGAACTGCACGCACATCTGGTTGATCTTCTCGCGGCCGACGCCGTGCTCGCCGGTGATGCTGCCGCCCGCCGCGACGCACAGCTCGAGGATCTTGCCGCCGAGCGCTTCCGCGCGGTCGAGTTCGCCGGGCCGGTTCGCGTCGAAGAGGATCAGCGGGTGCATGTTGCCGTCGCCCGCGTGGAACACGTTCGCGACTGGCAGCCCGTATTCGGCGGACAGCGCGGCAATGCCTTCGAGCACGCGCGGCAGCTCGCGGCGCGGAATCGTGCCGTCCATGCAGTAGTAGTCGGGCGACATGCGGCCGACCGCCGGGAATGCGTTCTTGCGGCCGGCCCAGAAGCGCTGGCGCTCGGCCTCGTCGCGTGCGACGCGGATCTCGGTTGCGCCCGCGTCGCGCAACAGCGCGGCGACGCGTTCGGTGTCTTCGTCGACGTCGGTCGGCGAGCCGTCGAGCTCGCACAGCAGGATTGCCTGCGCGTCGACCGGGTAGCCCGCGTGGATGAAATCCTCCGCCGCGCGGATCGCGAGGTTGTCCATCATCTCGAGGCCGCCGGGGATCACGCCCGCGCCGATGATCCGGGCGACCGCCGCGCCGGCTTCCGCGACGTCGTCGAAACTCGCCATCAGCACTTTCACGCTCGGCGGCTTCGGCAGCAGCTTCACGGTGACTTCCGTGACGATGCCGAGCATTCCTTCCGAGCCGGTGAACAGGGCGAGCAGGTCGAAGCCGGGCGCGTCGAGCGCGTCGGCGCCGAGCGTGAGCGTATCGCCGTCGATCGTCAGGATCTCGACCTTCAGGATGTTGTGCACCGTGAGCCCGTATTTCAGGCAGTGCACGCCGCCCGCGTTCTCGGCGACGTTGCCGCCGATCGAGCACGCGATCTGCGACGACGGATCGGGCGCGTAGTACAGGCCATGCGGCGCGGCCGCCTGCGAGATCGCGAGGTTGCGCACGCCGGGCTGCACGCGCGCGATGCCGGCATCGGGATCGATGTCGAGAATCCTGTTGAACTTCGCCATCACGAGCAGGAGGCCTTTTTCGAGCGGCATCGCGCCGCCCGACAGGCCGGTGCCCGCGCCGCGCGCGACCACCGGCACGCCGAGCGCGGCCGCGACGCGCAGCACCGCGCGCACTTGCTCGACCGTATCGGGCAATACGACCGCGAGCGGCACCGTGCGGTATGCGGCGAGGCCGTCGCATTCGAACGGCTTGAGCGCCTCGCGTTCGTGCAGCACGTCGAGGCCGGGCGCCGCCGCGTGCAGCGCGGCGACGAGTGTGTCGCGGCCGACGGTCGCCAGCGGGCCGTCGATCCGTTCGTCGTAGGTGAAACTCATCGGGGTTGTCTCCACCATGCAGGCGGCTGCGCGAGGCGCGGCACGCCGGAAGGGAGGAATTCTTGGCGGGCGACGCGCGCGTGTCCAGACGTGTCGAGCGTGGTCATACCAGTTTTTGTGAGGCGGCCGGAAAGCAGCTGTGTCGATCGCCATGAAACTGAATGCCTAAAAGGGTTTGTGGGAAAATCGCCGATATCCTTCCGAAGTGGTCATACCAGTATGGGAATGCAGGAACAGGCGGGCCCGGCGCGGAACGTGGCCGACGTCGTTGCAGAGCGCATCGAGCAGCTGATCGTCGACGGCGTGCTGAAGGCCGGGCAGGCATTGCCGTCCGAACGGCGGCTGACCGAGAAGCTCGGCGTGTCGCGCACCGCCGTGCGTGAAGGGATGAAGTTGCTGCGCGCGCGCGGCATCATCGACACCACGCACGGCAAGGGCTCGTTCGTTGCGAGCCTGACCCCGCAACGCGAGATCACGCCGATGATGCATCTGCTCGGCTCGCAGCCGCGCACGCTATACGACCTGTTCGAGGTGCGCGGGATGCTCGAGACGGAGGCCGCGCGGCTCGCGGCGCTGCGCGGCACGCCGGCCGATTTCATCCTGATCAAGCGTCGCTATGAGGAGATGACCGCGGCCGATGCGCAGGATCTCGACCCGGCCGCGCGCGCGAAGCTCGATCACGCGTTTCATCTCGCGATCTGCGAGGCTTCGCATAACCCGGTGCTGGTGAATACGCTGCAGTCGCTGACGGATCTGCTGCTGAGTTCGGTGTTTGCGTCGGTGAACAATCTCTATCACCGCGAGCCATTGAAAAAGCAGATCGACCGGCAGCATGCGCGGCTTTATAACGCGGTGACGGGGCGGTTGCCCGAGCAGGCGCGCAAGGCAGCTAGCGAGCATATTCGCCAGTGTGTCGAGTATCTGCGGGAGATCGAGCAGGAGGAGCAGCGGCTGGTGCGGTCGACGTTGAGGCTTGAAGGGTGGACGTGATGTCGGCTGTGCGTGGCGGTGTGGCTTGAGGTGCATCATGCGCGACGGGCCGCCTGGCAACGCGTGTCACAGGGCTATGTCAGACTTGTGAGCCATTCTTTGTTTGGCCGCGCTGTCGTCTGCGTGATGCGTGGACGCTGTCATGTAGGCAGCGCCTGACGGAACCACGTTGGACGAACCGGTGCGCCACGCTTCCTGAACGGAGGACATCGCATGTCGAACCGGACCCGCGACGACGGGCGCGACGCCCGCCCCGCCACATCGGCGGACGATTACGCCGATGCGCAGCGCGACGCGTTGCTCGCGTTGCTGAATGAGCTGCTGGAAGCCGAGCGCGCAGGTGCGCGGGTTGCATCGGAGACGGCGGCGGAAATCGACGATCCCGAACTTCATCGGCTTGTGGCCGGGATTCGCCAGGATGAGGCGCACTGGTGTGCGGTGCTGGTCGACGCGATTCGGTCGCTCGATGCGGCGCCGACGCATGCTACCGGGGCGTTCTATGAGAAGGCGATGGCGATCGATGAACTGGCCGAGCGGCTGGCGTTTTTGAATCGTGGGCAGCGGTGGGTCGTGCGGAAGCTGCAGGCGTTGCTACCGACGCTCATGCAGCCCGACATGCACCATGCGCTTACGCAGATGCTTGTGGCGCATGAGAAGAACATCGGGTCGGTCGACGCATTGCTGCGGCTCAAGGGCTGCGGCCCGAACTCAGCGTCGCAGTAGCGGCCAGGGGAATCGTTCATCGCAGATTTCCGTGGATGTCGTTTCTCGACCCTGAACGGACTACTGACGTGCCGAATCGTCAATGACTCGTTCCGGGAGAAATGGGACATAGGCGCGGGCGCTAAAGTACTTTGAACTGCTAAACGTAGCTGGACAGAAGCACTCAGCCCATTCGCCATCCTCCATTGACGGCAATAACAGTGCCGGTTACGAAGCTCGCGGCCTCCGAGGCAAGCCAGAGCACCGCAGCGGCCACGTCGTCCGGGGTGCCGGGGCGACCGACAGGCGTTTCTGCGACGATGGCGGTAACGCGTTCTTCGGACCACCCGCCGGTGAATCCCGTCCCGGCGATGAAGCCTGGCGCGATAACGTTAGCAGTGCAGCCGTGTGGCGCCAGTTCTCGCGCGAGCGCAAAGGTAAGGCCGTGTAAGCCCGCCTTCGCTGCGGCATAGGCCAGCCCCCCCGGCCTGTTGCCGCCAGTTTGTGCACCAATCGAACTGATATTGATAACTCGCCCCCCAGGACGGGGCAACAGTGGCGCGACGCAGTGCGCCATCAAAAAGCTGCCTTTGAGGTTGGTTTCGATGACCGCGTCCCAATCCGGCTCGACCTGGTCGAGCGCAGCATCGAGACTCACGGAACGTACGAATCCCGCGGCATTGACCAGCAGATCTACGCGCTCGACGTTCGCGAGTGCGGACTCGACATCCGCGCGCTGGCCTACGTCAGCGCGTTGGCAGGTGGCCGCAGGCCCCAGCTTCGCAACGGCGTCTCGTAACCGTTGGTCGTTTCGACCGACAATTGTCACGCGATAGCCCGCGTTGATGCATGCGCGCGCGATGCCGAAGCCGATGCCGCTCGCGCCACCGGTTACAACTGCATGTTTTTTCTCCGTCAATTTCCGGCTCCACTCGTTTGCGTTGGATGCAGGTTAAAACCGGAAATACGATACGTCTAATACGATTGAACAGCTGTTCTGATACTCTTGTCGTATGGCAACCCTCACTCTTCGGCAGTTCGAACAGTTTCTCGTCGTCGCAGAGACGATGAATTTCCGTCGTGCTGCAGAGCAACTCAACATGGCTCAGCCGCCACTGACGGCGGCGATCCGACAGATCGAATTGCTGTTGGGCGTGCGCTTGCTGGAACGCGGCAATCGCGTGACGTCTTTAACCGCGGCCGGCAAGGTTTTGCGCGAAGAGGCGCGCAGGACACTGGAACAGTCTCAGCGCGCCGTTGAGCTCACCCGGCGTGCGGGCCAGGGGCTTATGGGTTCTCTCAGAGTCGGTTTTGTGGCGAGCGCCACGCGGCACGTCTTGCCTCCTTTGATTGCGCGCTTTCGACAGACGCATCCCGATGTCGCGCTTGACCTGGCTGAGGCGACCACTAGTCAGCAGCTCGCTGCGCTCGACGAAGACCGTCTCGACGTCGCCATTGTCGTGCTGCCCCTTGACGTCAACGTCGACCGGCGCATTGCAAAGCGCAAGCTGTTGAAGAGTCGCATGGTCGCTGTCATGTCTGCGAAGCACGCGCTCGCTACTTCGCCTGGTCGCTCCGTGCCGCTTGCGGCGCTCGCGCGCGAGCCATGGATTCTGTTTCCGCCGACGGAAGGGCCCGGCTTGTACGCGACAATCCTCGACGCGTGTGCTGCGGCCGGATTTGTCCCGCGGGTGGTACAGCACGCAATGCAAATGGACACAATCATCGGACTTGCGGCTGCGAACCTAGGCGTTGGGCTCGTACCGGAACCGCTTGCGTCGAAGGAGGTGTCGGACGTGAAATTCACGCGACTTGCCGGACGAGGGACGCCGGTGCCATATGAAGTCGCGCTTGCGTGGCGGCGTACAGACAGCAATCCAACAGTGGCGGCATTAGTCGATTCGTGCGCGGGTTGAGGGCGTTAATCGACCAGTGCAGCCTTCGGAAGCTAGAGATCGGCACGCATGTCAAAATACTTCGAACGAGCACCAGTCGGGCACAAGCCCTTCGAAGACGAAAAAGTCGTCGATGTATGTCAGCCCAAGCCGCTCCAATGACCTTGTACATTCGTCGGCCGCATCGCCGCCAAAGAACGGGCCAAGCGATATAAGGCTATTGGATTCGTCAAAGTCACAGATGACCTGTACCTCCCCCCGGCCAATCCCCGACAATAAAAAAAGCCCGCCGAAGCGGGCAACCTCACGATGCGGAGGGGGAGATACGAATACGCGAAGCTGCGCGTTCAGCCTTTGGTCGCACCAAACGTCAGCCCCGCCACGAAATGCTTCTGCATCGCGAAGAACATCGCGACGGACGGCAACGCCGCCAGAATCGACCCGGCGGACACGAGATTCCACGACGTCGTCCATTGCCCCTTCAACGCGGCGACGCCCGCCGTGATCGGCGCGGCCTCATCCCCTTGCGTGAGACACAGCGCCCAGAAGTAGTCGTTCCACACGAACGTAAAAACGAGAATCGCCAGCGCGGCCAACGCGGGCCGGATCAACGGCAGCACGATCCGGTAAAACACCGTCCACTCCCCGGCCCCCTCGATCCGCGCCGCCTCGATCAACTCGAACGGCAGCTGCTTGATGAAGTTGCGCAAAAACAGCGTGCAGAACCCCGTCTGGAACGCGACGTGAAAAAGAATCAGCGCCTCGACCGTATTGAACACACCGAGCCTGAGCGACAGATCCCGCACCGGAATCATCAACACCTGCACGGGCACGAAGTTACCGGCAACGAACGTCCCGAACAGCGCCGTACTCCCGCGAAACTTGTAGGTCGCCAGCGCAAAGCCCGCCATTGCCGCCAGCGCAATCGACCCGACAACGGAAGGCACCGTGATCTGCACGCTATTCCAGAAGTAATGCAGCATCGGCGACGTCGTGAGCGCGTCGCGATAGTTCTCGATCATCGAGAAGTGCCGTGGCCAGCCCCAGTAGTGGCCTTCGACCAGTTCCTCGGTCGAGCGCACCGACGTGACGAACACCGCGATCATCGGCAGCAGCCAGATCAGCAGCGCAACCGGCAACGACAGCTTGTACAGCCTGCGCGAGACAGGCTTCCATTGAGCAACGGGAGTCGGAAACATGATGGCCACCGGTCAGGTTATTGCTCGTTGCGCAGAAGGCGGCGCAACTGGAACACGATGTAGACGAGCATGATCGCGAACAGCACGACCGCAATCGACGCGGAATAGCCGAGCCGGTAGTACTTGATCGCCTGGTCGTACATGTAATACGCGAGCACGGTCGAGCTTTCGAACGGGCCGCCGCTCGTCATCACCGAGATCAGGTCGAAGCTGCGCAGCGCGCCGATCACCGTGACGACGATCGCCATGAAGGTGGTCGGCCGCAACTGCGGCAGCACCACGTGCCACAGCAGCGCGAATCCGCGCGCGCCGTCCATCCGGGCGGCTTCGATCTGTTCCGGGTTGAGCGACGTGAGGCCGGTGAGGTACAGGATCATGCAGTACGCGGTCTGCGGCCACAGCGCGGCGAACACGATGCCGAACGTCGCGTAGCGCGCATCGCCGAGCACCGGGATGCCGTGTCCGGCGATCAGCGCGAGCAGGCCGAACGTCGGATCGTAGAACCACGAAAAGATCAGCCCGACGACCACGCCGGACAACACGAACGGCGCGAAGAACAGCGACTTCACGAGCCGGATGCCGGCCACCGCCTGGTTCAGGTACAACGCGAGCGCGAGGCCGAGCGGCGGCGCGAGCATGAAGAGCGCGAGCCAGATCACGTTGTTGCGCAGCGCGGTGTAGAACGTCGGCGCATGCAGCAGCTCCGCGTAGTTCGCGAGACCGACGAAGGTGCGCTCGGTCATTCCGTCCCAGTTGTACAGGCTCAGCCACAGCGTCGACAGGATCGGCCAGATCACATAGACGGCAACCATCGCGCAGGCCGGCGCGAGAAAGAGCCACGCGGCGCGCTGCTGGCGCCGCAAGGCGGGCGACGGGCGACGCGCGGGCAGGGCGGTGGCGGCGGATGCGCCGCGTGGCGGCGGCGCGGCGCCTGCGCCGGCGGGCGGGGGGGACGTGATCGGACTGGACACGGCAAGCCTCCTGAACGGGCACGGCGGCGCGGGGCCGCCGGTTGGGTCACGCGGTTACTTCTTGTAGATGCGCTTGCGGGTCTGTTCGAGTTGCGCGAGCACCGTATCGAGCTGCGCGGGATTCGCGAGGAACTGCTGCATTCCCTTCATCCCCTCGTCCGCCATTTCCTTCGTCATGTCGCGGTCGTAGAACTGCGCGACGCCGCCCTTCGTGTCGGCAAGGATCCGGAACCCGACGCGCGAGATCGGATCGGCCGGCTCGGGCGACTTGCTGTTGGCCGACAGCGAGCCGAGCCCTTCCGCGAGCTTCGCGCCCATCTCGGGCGTTTCGACGAATGCGAGGAACGTGTGCGCGTCGGCCTTGTTCTTCGCCTTCGTCGGGATGTGCAGCGATTCCACCGGGCCGTCCTCGGCGGTCGGCACCTTCGGGTCGATGATCGGGAAGCGGTAGTAGCCCATTTCCGGCTTCACGTTCGGCGGAAAGCCCGCCGCGATGAAGGTGCCCATCAGCATCATCGCGGCCTTGCCCTGGAACAGGAACGGCTGCGCGCCGTCGAGATCGTAGGACAGCGCGTTGTCGATGAAGTAGCCTGCGTCGATCAGCGATTTCCACGTCGTGTAGACCTTCTTCACGCGCGGGTCGGTGTACGGCACGTCGCCGGCCATCAGCTGCTGGTGGAACGCGTTGCCGTTCACGCGCAGGTCGAGATAGTCGAACCAGCCGGCGAGGGTCCACGCGTCGCGGCCGCCGACCGCGATCGGCGTGATGCCGGCCGCCTTCAGCTTCTTGCACGCGTCGAGAAACTGGTCCCACGTCTTCGGCTCGTCGGCGATGCCGACCTTGCGGAACAGGTCCTTGCGATAGAACAGCCCCCACGAGTAGTAGACGGTCGGCGCCGCGTACTGCTTGCCGTTGTACGACGATGCGTCGCGCGTCGACGCATACATCGCGCCCCAGCCGTTCTTCGTCCAGTCGCCGCTCAGGTCCTCGAACAGCCCGCGCTTCGCGTAGTACGCCATCCGTTCGCCCGCGTGCCAGTTCACGACGTCCGGTGCGATGGTCGTGAGCCAGGCGGGGAGCTGCACCTTGTACGCTTCCTCGTCGACGAAGGTCGCCTTCACGTCGATGTCGGGATGCGCCTTGCGGAACGCTTCGAGCGTCGACTGCCAGACCGCGCGCTGGCTGGCGCCCTTGAACGCGATGTTGATCGTCAGCGTGCCGGCATCGGCGGGCGCCGTCATGCCGAGCGATGCCAGTGCGACAGCGGCGGCCGTGGCGAGCCGGGCGGCGGCGCGAAGGGGGCGATGGGTCATACGTGTCTCCAGTTCTGGGTGTCGTTGTACGTGACCGGCGTGTCGTGGCGCCGGTAGCGGGTGCTACGAACGGCTTCGATACACGGCCACGTCTTGCGGCCCGACTTGCGCCGTGCCGAGCACGAACGCCGACGGCGGCACCGCGTCGATCGTGTGCGGCGCGTCGCCGTAGTTGAAAACGTAGGTCAGGCCGCCGCGCCGGCTCACGCGCACGCCGTCGCCGAGCGGGGCGGGCGCGAGGCCGGCTTCGGCCGCGACGTCGGCGAACAGCCGGACGGTAGTCGCGTCGTCGAACAGCGCGGCCCAGTAGTGCAGCATGCCGTGCGACACGCAAGCCGGATGGCCGTCGGCGAAGCGTGCGCGCACGACACTGTGGGTGTCGTCGTGCAGTTCGACGAAGTCGCGCCAGTGGCGTGCGTTGCCGGCGAGCGGCGCGCCGTCGCGCAGCGTGCCGTCGATCTGCTCGGTCACGTTCGGCCGCAGCGATTCGACGCGCCACACGCGCACCGGCAGGATCGACGCAAGCGGGCCGGGCGGCAGCGTCGGCGGGATCTGCAGGTCGACGGTCTTCGAACCGGTGCGCGGGCCGAGCACGACATGCGCGCCGGACGTCGCGAGCCGCGCGGCGAAATCGTCCGGGACGACCGGCAGCGGCGGCACGACGACGAGGCGGTAGCCGTCGAGCGGCGCGTGCGCGGAAACGATGTCGACGTCGAAGCCGAGCGAGCGCAGCGCCGAGTAGTACTCGAACGCGAAGCGCGGGTAATGGAAATCGGCGCCCTGCGGCTGCACTTCGAACAGCCACTTCGCGTCGTAGTCGAAGACCAGTGCAACGGGGGCGCGCACGGTGCCGTCCGCATCCGCGCCGGCGTCGTGCACGGCCGCGATCTCGTTCGCGACGCGTTGCGCCTCGCGGCCGCCTTCGTCGAGTTGGTCGTCGGGGGTGTGCAGGCCCGCATGCATCTGCTCCTGCGCGAACGGCGCCTGCCGCCAGCGGAAATACGACACGCAGCCGGCACCGTGCGCGAACGCTTCCCAGCTCCACAGGCGCACCATGCCCGGCAACGGCGCGGGGTTCCATTGCGCCCAGTTCACGGGGCCCGGCTGCTGCTCCATCACCCAGAACGGCAGTTTCGACATGCCGCGATAGAGGTCGTGATTGAACGACGCGAAATCGGGATGGCCGGTGCGCAGCCAGCGCGCCTTCACGTCGGGTGCGAACCATTGCTCCTCGAGCGCGCCGAGCGGATAGCTGTCCCAGGTCGCGACGTCGAGGTCGCGTGCCACTTTGTAGTGATCGAACTCGGTGAACAGCTGCATGAAGTTGTGCGCGACCGGGCGGCCCGGCGAGTGCGCGCGAATCACGTCGACCTGCATCCGGTGATAGCGCGCAACTTCGTCCGACGCGAAGCGCCGGTAGTCGAGGCGGTGCGACGGGTGAGCCTCGGTCACGGTGCCGACGGGCGCGTCGATCTCGTCGAAATCGCGATATTCCATGCTCCAGAACACGGTGCCCCACGCGCGGTTCAGCGCGTCGATCGTGCCGTAGCGCGCCTTCAGCCACGCACGGAAGCGCACGAGCGCGGCCGGCGAGTAGCTGACGACGGTCTGGTGGCAGCCGAGTTCGTTGTCGGTCTGCCAGTAGCGCACGGCCGGGTGGCGGCCGTAGCGTTCGGCAACCGCCGTGCAGATCTGGCGCGACGCGTCGAGATAGGTCGGCGACGAGAAGTCGTAGTGGCGGCGCGAGCCGAACTTGCGCGGCCGTCCGTCCGCGCCGATCGCGAGGATGTCGGGATGACGGTCGACCAGCCATTTCGGCGGCGTGGCGGTTGGCGTGCACATCACGATCTCGAGGCCGGCCGCACCGAGCACGTCGATCGCGCGATCGAGCCAGCCCCAGTCGTATTCGCCCGGCGACGGCTCGATCCGGCTCCACGCGAATTCGGCGATCCGCACCTGCTCGATGCCAAGCGCTTTCATCCGGCGGGCATCGTCGGCCCACATCGTTTCCGGCCAGTGTTCCGGGTAATAACAGACTCCGAGGCGCATGCCCGATCCTTATGCGTAGTGGTGAACGTGGACGTCGGCGCACGCGGGCACCGCGCGGCCGTCTTCGGTGAAGAGATGGCAGGCCGCGGCCGGCGCATGCACGAGCACGCGCTCGCCGCTGCGCACCTGCGCGTCGCCGGGCACCTTCGCGATGAGCGAGTGGCCGCCGGGCTGCTCGAGATGCACGTAGGTCTGTTCGCCGAGGCGTTCGACAAGTACGACGTCGCGTGCGAGCGACGTCGCGTCGTGCGCGGCGCCGAGCGTCAGGTGTTCGGGGCGAATGCCGAGCGTTACGGTGGCGCCTGCACCGAGCGCCGAGCCGTCGCGTGGCAGTACGAAGGTTTCGCCGGACGGTGTGAGCGTGACGGTCGTGCGATGCGCATCGCAGGCGGTCACGACGGCCGGCAGGAAGTTCATGCGCGGCGAGCCGATGAAGCCTGCGACGAAGCGGCTGGCCGGGTGGTGGTAGAGGTCGAGCGGCGCACCGACCTGCGCGATGCTGCCGTGCTGCGCGGTATCGGCGCCGGCATGCAGCAGCACGATCTTGTCGGCGAGCGTCATCGCTTCGGTCTGGTCGTGCGTCACATAGACGACGCTCGCGCGTTCGAACTGGCGGTGCAGCTTCGCGATTTCGATGCGGGTCTGGCCGCGCAGCGCCGCGTCGAGGTTCGACAGCGGTTCGTCGAACAGGAACACGCCGGGCTCGCGCACGATCGCGCGGCCGATCGCGACGCGCTGCCGTTGCCCGCCCGACAGCGCCTTCGGCTTGCGATCGAGCAGCGTATCGAGTTGCAGGATGCGCGCGGCATCGCGTACCTTCCGGTCGATCTCGGCCCTCGGCACGCGCGCGAGCTTCAGCCCGAACGCCATGTTCTCGTAGACCGTCATGTGCGGAAACAGCGCGTAGCTCTGGAACACCATCGCGACACCGCGCTCGGCGGCGGGCACGTCGTCGACGCGGCGGCCATCGATCGACAGCTCGCCCGCGCTCAGGTCCTCGAGCCCGGCGATCATCCGCAGCAACGTCGACTTGCCGCATCCGGACGGCCCGAGGAACACGCAGAACTCGTGCGCGCCGATCTCCAGATCGACGTCGCGAATGACCGGCGCGTGATCGCCGTAGGCTTTCTGCACGCGCCGCATCGAGATGCTCGCCATTGTCTCCGCTCCATGTTCTAATGCGCTTTCATCAGTGATTAAGCGCTTAATCATCGCGATCAAAAAAAGAGGCGATGCGATCGCGGCCGAGTCGCGCCCGTCGGTCGGGCGGCAGGGTGTGCGGCGATAGTGCGCCGCTTCGGTGAGCGAAGCAAATATTGAATAGACGTCTCATATAGTGAGCAAGTGATGGCAACCCTGGATGAAGTGGCGCGCCGCGCCGGCGTGACGGCCGCAACCGTGTCGAACGTGCTGCGCGATCGCGGCCGGGTGGGCGAGGCGACGCGCGCGCGGGTGCTGGAAGCCGTGGAGGCGCTCGGGTATCGGCCGCATCTCGCCGCGCGGGCGCTGGCGGAGGGGCGCGCGCCGACGGTCGCGCTGATGGTGTCGAGCATCGCGAACCCGTTCTACCCGGAGTTCGCGCTGGCGGTCGAGCGCGCGGTGCGGCGTAACGGGCAGTTCCTGATCGTCTGCAACACGAACGAAGATCCGTTGCAGGGGCGTGCGTATCTCGACCAGATCGCCGGCACGATCTCCGAAGGGATTCTCGTGACGAATGCGAACCTGCATCTGCCGGATCTTCTCGATGTGGCAGCGCGTGGCGTGCCGGTCGTGCTGTGCCTGTGGGAGCGGCCGGAGGCGCCGCCCGATGGATTGCCGTGCGTGGCGGTGGATTTCCGCGAGGCGGGGCGGATCGCGACGCGACATCTGATCGAGCTCGGCCATCGCGAGATCGGCGTGATCGTCGGCGGGTCGGCGAGCGGCGTGCAGGCGGCGCGCTATGACGGCTTCGTCGACGTGATGCGCGAAGCGGGGCTCGATGCGTCGATCGTCGCGGCCGAGCCCGATTCGATCGAAGGCGGCGTGCGCGCGGCGGGGTGGTTGCTCGACGAGCACCCGCAGTTGACCGCGCTGGTCGCGACCAACGACCTGCCGGCGATCGGCGCGATGCATGCGGCGGCCGATCGCGGCCGGCGAGTGCCGGATGATCTGTCGATCGTCGGGATCACCGACATTCACCTGGCGAGCGACACGCGGCCCACGCTGACGACCGTCGCGATCCCGACCGCCGAGGCCGCCAGGTTGGCGGTCGAGCTGCTCAATGCGCTGCGCGAGGCGGGGGGCCAGCGCGACGCGGCGTCGAGCGTGCGTGTCGCGTCGCTACCGAGGCTGGTGGTGCGGGGTACGACTGGCCGCGTGCCGGGCGGGGGCGCGAAGCCGCCGGTTTGATGCGAGGCTGCATCGAGTGCCTCGAGGTTGTCGCCGCAACCGGCGCGACCCGGTTCGGAGCCGCGCGCCGTGTTGAAAGCGGTAATCGCAGCGCGCCGGCCTCACCCGCCTTCGACGAGCCGCATCACGATGCGCCTGGCCGATTCGAGATGCGCGACCGTCATCGAGCGCGCCGCGCGTGCATTGCGTTCGCGGCACGCCTGCAGGATCTCCTCGTGCTCGACCTGGAACGACGGCGTATCGGCGAGCAGCGTGGCCTGCAGGCGCTCGTACCGTTCGACCTGGCTGCGCAGCTCCGCGATCGTCTTCAACTGCCGCGCGTTGCCGCAGCATGAATACAGCAGTGCGTGGAATTCGCGGTTCAGTTCGCCTTGCCGGCGCGGCACGGCCGCATCGCCGAGCAAACGATGGACGAGCTCGGCGCGCGCCAGCGTCTCGTCGTCGAGCCGCTTCACGCTCCGGTAGATCGCGTCGCCTTCGAGCAGCGCGCGCAAGTCGTAGATTTCCTGCACGTCCGATGCACTCAGCATGCGCACGACGGCGCCGCGATTCCTGAAGATGTCCAGCAAGCCTTCGCGCTCGAGGCGTTGAATCGCCTCGCGCATCGGAATCCGGCTGATGCCGAACCGGTCGGCCAGGTCGCGCTCGACGAGCCGTTCGCCGGCTTCCAGCTCGCCGTTGATGATCATGTCCCGCAACGAGGCGGCGACCGCGTCCGCCGTGGAATCGAGTTTGGCTTCCATGCCTGCATGTTCCGTCAGTTTGGAATAATGGTATACCAAATGGGAATCCGGTGCCAAAATGGCGATCGCAGGCGGGCTTCGTCAAACGACATCCGGCCCGGCCGAAGCAACCCACATCCATGGAGAGCGAGATGGCATCTGGCGAACACAAGTATCGCGTCGCAGTAGAGTGGACCGGCAATCGCGGCACCGGCACGTCGGGGTATCGCGAGTACGGCCGGGACCATGTGATCCGGGCCGGTTCCAAGCCGGATATCCCGGGTTCGTCGGACGCGGCGTTTCGCGGCGATGCCGCGCGCTGGAACCCGGAAGACCTGCTGCTGGCGTCGGCATCGGCGTGCCACAAGCTCTGGTACCTGCATCTGTGCTCGGAAGCCGGTATTCGCGTGCTCGCCTATGTCGACAACGCGGAAGGCACGATGCTCGACAGCGCCGATGAAGGCCGCTTCACCGAAATCGTGCTGCGCCCGCATGTGACGATTCAGGCCGGCGACGATCGCGAACGGGCCGCGCATCTGCATCACGATGCGCACGCGAAGTGCTATGTCGCGAATTCGGTCAACTTCCCGATTCGTTGTGAGCCGGTGGTCGAGTATGCCGCCGCGTAGTCGGCCGGAACCGCCGCGACGACGTCACAGCGCGACACCGTAAACCTCCCGCGCCGCCCCACGAATCGCATCGGCCATCATCGCGACGGCCGGCGAATGCAGCCGGTCGGTGCGCGTGATGATCCCGAAATCGTCCATCCGGCAATCCATCTCCAGCGGCAGCACCGTGACGATCCCGTGCCGCGCGTAGTAGCGCGCGACGTCCTCGGCCAGCACCGCGATCATGTCGCTCTGTTCGAGCAGCTGCGTGATGAACAGCAGCGCGGACGTCTCGACGAGGTTCGCCGGCGGCGCGAGGCTCGCGCGCTGGAACACGAGATCGAAGCGGTGGCGCAGCACGCTGCCGGCCGGCGGCACGACCCACGCGGCGCGCTGCACGTCCGCGAGCGACAGCGGCGCGTGCGCGAGCAGCGGATGGCCGGGCCGCACGACGGCGGCCACCGGCTCGCCCGTCAGCGGCTCGTAGCGCAGCCGCAGCTTGTCGTGTTCGGCGGAGAGCCGGCCGATCACGATGTCGATTTTTTCCTGCGCGAGATGTTCGAGCAGCACGTTGCTGGTGTCGATCTCGACCGACACGTGCAGGCCGGCATGCGTGCCCTTCACCGCGGCGACGGCCGGCGGCACGAGCCGCAGGCCCGGTGACGTGATCGCCCCCACCGCCACATGGCCCAGGTGGCCGGCCTTCAGCGCGGCCAGCTCCTCGTGCGCCTGATCGAGGCTGCCGAGCGCCGCGCGCGCATGGCGGATCAGCGCGTCGCCGTAGAGCGTCGGCCGCATCCCGCGCGGCAGGCGCTCGAACAGCACCGCGCCGATCGATTCCTCGAGTTCGCGCAGCAGCTTCGACGCGGCCGGCTGCGTCATGTTCAGCGCGGCCGCCGCGCGGTGAATGCTGCCTTCGTCCGCGAGCGCGACGACCAGCAGAAGCTGGCGCGTCTTCAGGCGGCCACGGTTTCCCCACGGGCTGGCTTCGGTCATCGTACGGGTTTATATCGATATCGGAATCGATATCGTAATCGCCAAAAACGTCATTAGCCAGTTATCAAAATTCTGCCTAGACTGCGCCGGTATCCCGTCACCACAGGACTGACGATGTCGGCAACGAAACCCAGGCTGCGCTCTACCCAATGGTTCGGCACGAACGACAAGAACGGCTTCATGTACCGGAGCTGGATGAAGAACCAGGGCATCCCCGATCACGAGTTCGACGGCCGGCCGATCATCGGCATCTGCAATACGTGGTCCGAACTGACGCCGTGCAACGCGCACTTCCGCAAGCTCGCCGAGCACGTGAAGCGCGGGATCTCCGAGGCGGGCGGCTTCCCGGTCGAGTTCCCGGTGTTCTCGAACGGCGAATCGAATCTGCGGCCGTCGGCGATGCTCACGCGCAACCTCGCGTCGATGGACGTCGAGGAAGCGATCCGCGGCAACCCGATCGACGCGGTCGTGCTGCTCGCCGGCTGCGACAAGACGACGCCCGCGCTGCTGATGGGCGCGGCGAGCTGCGACGTGCCGGCGATCGTCGTGTCCGGCGGCCCGATGCTGAACGGCAAGCTGGAGGGCAAGAACATCGGCTCCGGCACCGCCGTGTGGCAGCTGCATGAAGCGCTGAAAGCCGGCGAGATCGATGTCCATCACTTCCTGTCGGCCGAAGCCGGGATGTCGCGCTCGGCCGGCACCTGCAACACGATGGGCACCGCGTCGACGATGGCGTGCATGGCCGAGGCGCTCGGTGTCGCGCTGCCGCACAACGCGGCGATTCCAGCCGTCGATTCGCGCCGCTACGTGCTCGCGCACATGTCGGGCATCCGCATCGTCGAAATGGCGCTCGAAGGGCTGGTGCTGTCGAAGATCCTGACGCGCGCGGCGTTCGAGAACGCGATCCGCGCGAACGCGGCGATCGGCGGCTCGACCAACGCGGTGATCCACCTGAAGGCGATCGCGGGCCGCATCGGCGTGCCGCTCGAACTGGAAGACTGGATGCGCATCGGCCGCGACACGCCGACGATCGTCGATCTGATGCCGTCAGGGCGCTTCCTGATGGAAGAGTTCTATTACGCAGGCGGCCTGCCGGCGGTGTTGCGCCGGCTCGGCGAAGGCGGGCTGCTGCCGAACCCGGATGCGCTGACGGTGAACGGCAAGTCGCTGTGGGACAACGTGCGCGAAGCGCCGAACTACGACGAAGAAGTAATCCGCCCGCTCGACCGGCCGCTGATCGCGGACGGCGGCATCCGCATCCTGCGCGGCAATCTCGCGCCGCGCGGCGCGGTGCTGAAGCCGTCGGCGGCGAGCCCCGAGTTGCTGAAGCATCGCGGTCGCGCGGTCGTGTTCGAGAACCTTGATCACTACAAGGCGACGATCAACGACGAGGCGCTCGACATCGACGCAAGCTCGGTGATGGTGCTGAAGAACTGCGGGCCGCGCGGTTATCCGGGGATGGCCGAGGTCGGCAACATGGGGCTGCCGCCGAAGCTGTTGCGCCAGGGCGTGAAGGACATGGTGCGGATTTCCGACGCGCGGATGAGCGGCACCGCGTACGGCACGGTCGTGCTGCACGTCGCGCCGGAAGCCGCTGCCGGCGGGCCGCTCGCGGCCGTGCGCAACGGCGACTGGATCGAGCTCGACTGCGAGGCCGGCACACTGCATCTCGACATTACGGATGACGAACTGCAGCGCCGCCTGTCGGACGTCGATCCGACCGCGGCGCCGGGTGTTGCCGGCCAGCTCGGCAAGGGCGGCTACGCACGGCTGTACATCGATCATGTGCTGCAGGCCGACGAGGGGTGCGACCTCGACTTCCTGGTCGGCACGCGCGGCGCTGACGTGCCGAGCCATTCGCATTGAGCGGCTGCGCGGCAGCCGGTCGCGGGCCTTCCGGGCCCGTGCAACGTGAAACCGTAAACGCATGACGGCCGGTCGTGACCGAGGCCGAAGCAGGACGCGAACCATGACATCGAGCAGCACGCCGCGCCATCGCGGCATTTTCCCCGTCGTTCCGACGACGTTTGCCGATACCGGCGAGCTGGACCTTGCAAGCCAGAAGCGCGCGGTCGATTTCATGATCGACGCGGGCTCGGACGGGCTGTGCATTCTCGCGAACTTCTCCGAGCAGTTCGCGATCACCGACGACGAGCGCGACGTGCTCACGCGCACGATCCTCGAGCACGTCGCCGGCCGCGTGCCGGTGATCGTCACGACGTCGCACTACAGCACGCAGGCGTGCGCGGCGCGCAGCCTGCGCGCGCAGCAGCTCGGCGCGGCGATGGTGATGGCGATGCCGCCGTATCACGGCGCGACGTTCCGCGTGCCCGAAGCGCAGATTTTCGAGTTCTATGCGCGCGTGTCCGACGCGATCGCGATTCCGATCATGGTCCAGGACGCGCCCGCGAGCGGCACCGCGCTATCCGCTCCGTTCCTCGCGCGGATGGCGCGCGAGATCGAGCAGGTCGCGTACTTCAAGATCGAGACGCCGGGCGCCGCGAACAAGCTGCGCGAGCTGATCCGGCTCGGCGGCGATGCCATCGAAGGGCCGTGGGACGGCGAGGAGGCGATCACGCTGCTCGCCGATCTGCATGCGGGCGCGACCGGCGCGATGACGGGCGGCGGGTTTCCGGACGGCATCCGGCCGATCCTCGAAGCGTGGCGCGAAGGGCGCCATGACGACGCCTACGCGCGCTACCAGGCATGGCTGCCGCTGATCAACCACGAGAACCGCCAGTCCGGGATCCTCACCGCGAAGGCGCTGATGCGCGAAGGCGGCGTGATCGCGAGCGAGCGGCCGCGGCATCCGATGCCGGAACTGCATCCGGACACGCGCGCGGAACTGCTCGCGATCGCGCGCCGGCTCGATCCGCTCGTGCTGCGCTGGGCGCACTGAACGGTCACCGAACGATTCGCGAAGGAGGCATGCACGATGAGTGATCAGGTTTCGCTGGGTGTCGTCGGCATCGGCAAGATCGCACGCGACCAGCATCTGCCGGCGATCGACGCCGAACCGGGTTTCAAGTTGACCGCGTGCGCGAGCCGTCACGCGGAAGTCACCGGCGTACGCAACTATCGCGACCTGCGCGCGCTGCTGGCCGCCGAGCGCGAGCTCGACGCCGTGTCGCTGTGCGCGCCCCCGCAGGTGCGCTACGCGCAGGCGCGCGCTGCGCTCGAAGCCGGCAAGCACGTGATGCTCGAGAAGCCGCCGGGTGCGACGCTCGGCGAAGTGGCCGTGCTGGAGGCGCTTGCGCGCGAGCGCGGCCTCACGCTGTTCGCGACCTGGCATTCGCGCTGCGCGAGTGCGGTGGAGCCCGCCCGTGAATGGCTCGCGACGCGCGCGATCCGCGCGGTGCAGGTGCGCTGGAAAGAGGATGTGCGGCGCTGGCATCCGGGGCAGCAATGGATCTGGGAGCCGGGTGGCCTCGGCGTGTTCGATCCGGGCATCAACGCGTTGTCGATCGTCACGCGGATCCTGCCGCGTGAGCTCGTGCTGCGCGAGGCGACGCTCATCGTGCCGAGCGACGTGCAGACGCCGATCGCCGCCGAGCTCGATTGCGCGGATACCGACGGCGTGCCGGTGCGTGCGGAATTCGACTGGCGGCACGGCCCGGTCGAGCAATGGGAGATCGCGGTCGACACGGCCGACGGCGTGCTCGCGATCAGCCGCGGCGGCGCGCAGTTGTCGATTGCAGGCGAGCCGGTCGAGCTCGGGCCCGAACGCGAATACCCGGCGCTGTATGCGCACTTCCATGCGCTGATCGCGCGTGGCGAAAGCGACGTCGACGTACGGCCGTTGCGGCTCGTCGCCGATGCATTCCTGTTCGGCCGGCGCGTGCAGACCGACGCGTTCGGCCGCTGATCACGCGGTCGCGCCGAGGCGCGATCGCACACGACGAACCATTACGGCACAAGCCGATATCAAGGAGACACCGCATGAACCGCACGACTCACACGATTCGCCGCCATACCCTGCGCGCGCTGCTGGCCGCACTCTGCATTGCACCGCTCGGCATGCAGGGCGCCGCGCGCGCCGACGCGCCGCTGAAGATCGGCTTCCTGGTGAAGATGCCCGAGCAGGCCTGGTTCATCAACGAGCAGAACGCGGCCTCCGCGCTCGGCCAGAAGGAGAATTTCTCGGTCGTGAAGATCGGCACGCCCGACGGCGAGAAGGTGCTGGCCGCGATCGACAACCTCGGCTCGCAGGGCGCGCAGGGCTTCGTGATCTGCGCGCCGGACGTCCGCCTCGGCCCGGCGATCGCCGCACGCGCGAAGCGCTACAACATGAAGTTCGTGACCGTCGACGACCAGCTCGTCGATTCGACCGGCAAGCCGCTGCCGAACGTGCCGCACCTCGGAATGTCGGCGACCAAGATCGGCAACCAGGTCGGCCAGGCGATTTCCGACGAGATGAAACGGCGCGGCTGGAAGCCCGAGGAAGTTGGCGCGCTGCGGATCACGAACTACGAGCTGCCGACCGCGAAGCTGCGCACCGACGGCGCGACGCAGGCGCTGCTCGCGAACGGCTTCCGAAAGGAGAACATCTTCGACGCGCCGCAGAAGACGACCGACGACGAAGGCGGCTTCAGCGCTGCCGCGCCCGTGCTCGCGCGCCATCCGAACGTGAAGAAGTGGGTGGTCTACGCGCTGAACGAGGAAACCGTGCTCGGCGCGGTGCGCGCGACCGAGCAGCTGCATATCCCGGCGGCCGACGTGATCGGCGTGGGCATCAACGGCGCGGGCGAGGCGTTCGCCGAATTCCAGAAGAAGGAGCCGACCGGCTTCTACGGGACGATTGCGGTCAGCTCGACGAACCACGGCAAGGACAGCACGCAGAACCTCGTCGAATGGATTCGCGACGGCAAGACGCCGCCGGCCGACACGCAGACGAGCGGCAAGCTGATGACGCGCGCGAACTGGCAGGCCGTGCGCGCCGAACTCGGCATCTGAGCGCACGAGGCGAGAACGCGATGACGACGCAGACGATGACGGCCGTATCCGGCAACGATGGCGACACCCGCGGCGATGCCGCCGAGTCGCCGCCGGGCGGCCCGCTGCTCGCGCTCGACGGCATCACGGTGACGTTCCCGGGCGTGCGTGCGCTCGACGCCGTGTCGCTGTCGGTGCGCGCGGGCGAAGTGCACGGGCTGATGGGCGAGAACGGCGCGGGGAAGTCGACGCTGCTGAAGGTGCTGTCCGGCGTGAACCAGCCGCAGGCCGGCACGCTGACGCTGAACGGCACCGAGCAGCGCTTCGCGTCGACGCGCGCGGCGCTCGAGGCCGGCATCGCGATCATCTACCAGGAACTGCATCTGGTGCCCGAGTTGACGGTGGCCGAGAACCTGATGCTCGGGCAGCTGCCGAGCCGGCTCGGCGTGGTCGACGAACGCACGCTTGCCGCGCGCGCGCTCGATGCGCTGGAGCGGCTCGGCGAGCACATCGATCCGGGCATCCCGGTGAAATACTTGTCGATCGGCCAGCGCCAGATGATCGAGATCGGCAAGGCGCTGATGCGCGACGCGCGCGTGATCGCGTTCGACGAGCCGACGAGTTCGCTGTCCGCGCGCGAAACGACGCAATTGTTCCGGATCATCCGGGCGCTGCGCGCGGAAGGCCGCGCGATCATCTACGTCACGCACCGGATGGAGGAAGTGTACGAACTGTGCGACCGCGTGACGGTGTTCCGCGACGGCCGCCGCATCGACACGTTCGATTCCGTCACCGATCTCGACCGCGACCGGTTGATCGGCTGCATGGTCGGACGCTCGATCGAGGACGTGTACGGCTACCGGCCGCGCACGGCCGGCGACGTGCTGATCGAGGCGAAGGGGCTCGCGGGGCCCGGGTTGTCCGAGCCCGTGTCGTTCACCGCGCGGCGCGGCGAGATCGTCGGCTTCTTCGGGCTCGTGGGCGCGGGCCGCTCGGAGTTGATGAAGCTGCTGTACGGCGCCGCGCGCCCGAGCGCGGGGCACGTCGAACTGAACGGCAAGCGCGTGGCGTTCGGGAGCCCGCGCGACGCAGTGCGCGCCGGCCTCGCGCTGTGCCCGGAAGACCGCAAGCAGGAAGGCATCGTCGCGATCGCGTCGGTGGCCGACAACCTGAACATCAGCGCGCGCCGGCATTTCAGCCCGGCGCGGGTGCTGCTCGACGGGCGGCGCGAACGCGAGCTCGCGCAGCGCTACATCGAGCGGCTCGCGATCAAGACCCGCGACGGCGACACGCCGATCGGCGCGCTGTCCGGCGGCAACCAGCAGAAAGTCGTGCTCGCGCGCTGGCTGGCCGAGCGCATCGACGTGTTCCTGATGGACGAACCGACGCGCGGCATCGACGTCGGTGCACGCGCGGAAATCTACAACCTGTTCTACGAACTCGCGGAAGCGGGCCGCACGGTGATCCTCGTGTCGAGCGACCTGGCCGAGGTGATCGGCGTGTCGGACCGGATCATCGTGATGAAGGAAGGGCGGATCGCGGGCGAGGTCGCGAAGGCGCACGCGACGCCCGACGCGCTGATCAAGCTCGCGCTGCCGCGCTAGCGCCCCGCAACGATCAACCGGATGCAAACGACATGAGCCAGGCAATGCAACCCCAACGCACTTCCCCGTCCCCCGATGCCGCCATCGCACCCGCGCGAGCGCGCGGCGGCGTGTGGCAGCTGATCAACCGCTCCGGCATCGTGATGGTGTTTCTCGTGCTGTTCGCGACGCTGTCGCTGACGGTCCCGGACTTCCTCACGCCGCGCAACATCCAGGGCCTGCTGCTGTCGGTCACGCTGATCGGCTCGATCGCGGTGACGATGATGTTCGTGCTCGCGCTCGGCGAGGTCGACCTGTCGGTCGCGTCGATCGTCGCGTTCTCGGGCGTCGTCGCGTCGACGCTGATCACCGCGACGCACAGCGTCGTGCTCGGCATCGCGGGCGGCGTGCTCGCGGGCGGTGCGGTCGGGCTCGTCAACGGCGTGCTGATCGCGCGCTGGCGGATCAACTCGCTGATCGTCACGCTCGCGATGATGGAAGTCGTGCGCGGGCTCGCGTTCATCACGTCGAACGGCGACGCGGTGATGATCTCCGAGGAACGCTTCTTCGATCTCGGTGGCGGCTCGTTCCTCGGCATCTCGTATCCGATCTGGAGCAACATCGTCGGCTTCGTCGTGTTCGGCTTCCTGCTGCGCAAGACGGTGTTCGGCAAGAACGTGCTTGCAGTGGGCGGCAATGGCGAGGCCGCGCTGCTCGCCGGGCTGCCGGTGATGCGCATCAAGATCACCGTGTTCGTGCTGCAGGGGCTCGTGACGGGTTTTGCCGGCGTGATGCTCGCGTCGCGGATGAGCCTTGGCGACCCGAAGACGTCGGTCGGCCTCGAACTCGGCGTGATTTCCGCATGCGTGTTGGGCGGCGTGTCGCTGACGGGCGGCGTCGCGACGATCTCCGGCGTGCTGGTCGGCGTGCTGATCATGGGCTCCGTGCAGGACGCGATGAGCCTGCTGAACGTGCCGACGTTTTACCAATATCTGATACGCGGCGGAATTCTGTTGCTCGCGGTGCTGTTCGACCAGTATCGTCGCAACCAGCGGCGCGCGATGAAGATCTGACCCTGGCGAACGCGCGGCCGCCCGCATAAGCGACAGATATCGGGAGACGGCATGCAACAGATTCATCCGGCCGGGCAGGCGACGCTGCTGGCCGACACCCGCAACACGCTCGGCGAAGGCGCGACGTGGTGCGACAGGACGCGCGCGCTGTATTGGGTGGACATCGAAGGCGCCCAGCTGTGGCGCTGTCGCGCGGATGGCTCCGACCTCACGCCATGGGCGATGCCCGAGCGGCTCGCGTGCTTTGCGCTGACCGACGATCCGGACGTGCTGCTCGTCGGACTCGCGACGCATCTCGCGTTCTTCGACCTGCGCAGCGGCGCGTTCACGCGGATCGTCGAAGTCGAGCCCGACCTGCCGACGCGGCTGAACGACGGGCGCTGCGACGGTTCCGGCGCGTTCGTGTTCGGGATGAAGGACGAAGGCGCCCAGCCGCCGCGCGCGGTCGGCGGGTTCTATCGGCTCAATGCCGATCTCACGCTCGAACGGCTCGCGTTGCCTGCGGCCGCGATTGCGAACAGCATCGGGTTCTCGCCGGATGGCACGAAGATGTACTTTTGCGATTCGCTGGTGCGCGAGATTTTCGTGTGCGATTACCGTGCAGGCGGCGATGTCGCGAACGTGCGGCCGTTCGCGCGCCTGACCGATCCCGACGGCGATCCGGACGGCTCGATCGTCGATCGCGACGGCGGCCTGTGGAATGCGCAGTGGGGCGGCAGGCGGGTGGTGCGCTACGGGCAGGACGGCGTCGAGACGGATCGCGTGGCGGTGCCGACCGCGCAGCCGAGTTGCACGGCGCTCGACGGTGAGGGCCGCCTCTACGTGACGAGCGCGCGCATCGGGTTGAGCGACGATGCGTTGGCCGACGACCCGCATGCGGGCGGCGTGTTCGTCGCGCAGACGCGGCACGCGGGGATGGCGACGGCGCGGTTTGCGGGGACACCGCGCGGCTGATCGCGTACGGGATGCCGTTCATCGGATGTCGCTGACGCAGCGGGTTTCGCGGCCAGGCCGGCAGTTCGCCATGCGCGCGGGAGTGCGCTGCGGCTGCCCGGTATGCCTGGAACCGCCCATTCGCCTCCCGACGTGCTGGTAAGATGGCCCGCAATTCCATCCCGCCCGCACCATGAGTTCCGCACCGACCAAACCCGCGAATCCGAAGAACGCCACGAAGCCCGCCACCCGCGCGACCGGCGACAAGCCGAAGGCGCGCGTGCAGCAGCGCCTGACCTACGTGATCGGCGGTCTCGACCGGCTGCTGCGCCGCCACATGACCGACGCGCTCGCACCGCTTGGCATCACGCTCGCGCAATACACTGCGCTGTCGGTGCTCGAGGCGCGCGGCGCGTCGTCGAACGCGCAACTGGCCGAGCGCTCGTGGATCACGCCGCAATCGGCGAATGAAGTGATGACCGTGATGGCCGCCCGCGGCTTCGTCACGCGTGAAGCGGACCCGTCGCACGGCCGCATCATCCTGCTCAAGCTGACCGACGAAGGCGCGGCGATGCTGCGCGAATGCGAAGCCGTGCTGCGCCCGCTCGAAAAGCGCATGCTCGGCGACATATCCGCCGACGACGCCGCGCACGTGCAGCGCGCGCTCGAACTGTTCTCGCGCAACCTGCGGGGCTGACCCGTTCCGAACCCTCATCACGCGGGCCTGTGCGGCCCGCGTTCGCTCTGCCGGTCGCCTGACCGTTCCCCGATTCCATCGCTTTCACCGCTTTCCGATCCGGGTTTACACCGGCGCTCGTGCCGCTTGCAATATCAGGTAGCCTGATATTAAATGAAGCCGTCCGCAGCAGGAATGCTGCGCACCGAATCGCACAGGAACGAACGACAGGAAACGATATGAGCAAGTACGACAACCGCTGGCAGACCGTTGAAGTGAAGGTGGAGGCCGGCATCGCGTGGGTCACGCTGAACCGCCCCGAGAAGCGCAACGCAATGAGCCCGACGCTGAACCGGGAGATGCTGGAAGTCCTCGATGCGGTCGAGTTCGACGACGAGGCGAAGGTGCTGGTGCTGACCGGCGCGGGCGCGGCATGGACCGCCGGCATGGACCTGAAGGAGTACTTCCGCGAGATCGACGGCGGCTCCGACGCGCTGCAGGAAAAAGTGCGCCGCGACGCATCGGAATGGCAATGGCGCCGCCTGCGGATGTACAACAAGCCGACCATCGCGATGGTGAACGGCTGGTGTTTCGGCGGCGGTTTCTCGCCGCTCGTCGCGTGCGATCTCGCGATCGCGGCCGACGAAGCGGTGTTCGGGCTGTCGGAAATCAACTGGGGGATCCCGCCGGGCAACCTCGTGAGCAAGGCGATGGCGGATACGGTCGGGCACCGCCGCGCGCTGCACTACATCATGACGGGCGATACGTTCACCGGCGTGGAAGCGGCCGAGATGGGCCTCGTGAACAGCAGCGTGCCGCTGGCCGAACTGCGTGACGCGACGATCGCGCTCGCGGGCCGCCTGATGGACAAGAACCCGGTCGTGCTGCGCGCGGCGAAGCATGGCTTCAAGCGCGCGCGTGAACTCACCTGGGAGCAGTGCGAGGATTACCTGTACGCGAAGCTCGACCAGGCGCAGCTGCGCGATCCGGAACGCGGCCGCGAACAGGGGTTGAAGCAGTTCCTCGACGACAAGACGATCAAGCCGGGCCTGCAGGCATACAAGCGCTGATACAAGCGCGGACGCAGCCGCCGGCATCACCGCCGGCGTAATCGCAAGAAACAGGCAAGGCAGGAGACAACATGACCGACAGACGGATGCTGATCGCCGGCGAGTGGTGCACCGCCCGCGATGGGCGCACCTTCGACCGATTCAATCCCGCGACGGGCGCGCTGGCGTCACGCGCGCCGGCGGCCGGCGCAGCCGACGCCGACGCGGCGATCGACGCCGCGCACCGCGCGTTTCCGGCATGGTCGGCGCTTGCGCCGACCGAGCGCCGCCGGCTGCTGCTGAAGGCGGCCGACCTGATGGACGCGCGCATCGACGCGTTCATCGCGACGGGCGTAGCCGAAACCGGCGCGACGCCGGGCTGGATCGGCTTCAACGTGACGCTCGCGGCGAACATGCTGCGCGAGGCCGCGTCGATGACGACGCAGATCGCCGGCGACGTGATCCCGTCCGACGTGCCCGGCAATCTCGCGCTGGCGATGCGCGTGCCGTGCGGCGTCGTGCTCGGCATCGCGCCGTGGAACGCGCCGGTGATCCTCGGCACGCGCGCGCTGGCGATGCCGCTCGCATGCGGCAACACGGTCGTGCTGAAGGCCTCCGAAGCGTGCCCCGGCGTGCATGCGCTGATCGGCGCGGTGCTGGACGAAGCAGGGCTCGGCGCGGGCGTGGTCAACGTGGTCACGCACGCGGCGGCCGACGCACCCGAACTCGTCGAGCGGCTGATCGCGCATCCGCACGTGAAGCGCATCAACTTCACCGGGTCGACGCATGTCGGGCGCATCATCGCGCGCCACGCGGCCGCTCACCTGAAACCGGTGCTGCTCGAACTCGGCGGCAAGGCGCCCGTGCTCGTGCTGGACGATGCCGATCTCGACGCGGCCGTCGACGCGATCGCGTTCGGCGCGTTCTTCAACCAGGGGCAGATCTGTATGTCGACCGAGCGTGTGATCGCCGCGCGGCCGATTGCCGATGCGCTCGTCGAACGCCTTGCAGCGAAGGCGCGCACGCTGGTCGCGGGCGATCCGCTGGCCGGCCATCCGCTCGGCACGATGGTCGACGCGTCGGCCGCCGTGCGTGCGGCGTCGCTGGTCGAGGATGCGCGGGCGCTTGGCGCGCAACTGCCGCTCGGGTGCCGCGTGGAAGGCGCGACGATGCAGCCGGCAATCGTCGATGGCGTGACGCGCGACATGCGGCTGTATCGCGAGGAGTCGTTCGCGCCGGTCGTCGCGATCCTGCGCGCGGACAGCGACGACGAAGCGGTCGCGCTCGCGAACGACAGCGAGTTCGGGCTGTCGGCGAGCGTGTTCAGCCGCGATGTCGCGCGCGCGATGGCGGTCGCGCGCCGGATCGAATCGGGAATCTGCCACATCAACGGGCCGACCGTGCACGACGAGGCGCAGATGCCGTTCGGCGGCACCAAGGCGAGCGGCTACGGCCGCTTCGGCAGCCGTGCGTCGATCGCCGAATTCACCGAGCTGCGCTGGATCACCGTGCAAACCACGCCGCGGCATTACCCCATATGAGCGAGGCGACGATGAATGTAGCGAAGCCTCCGGGCGAGGTCGCACACGACACGGGCGGCGTGCGCTATCGCGCAGCGGCCGTCGCCGTGGGCGCGGCCGAGATTCGTCGCGCGGAAAACGGCGCGTGGTACCTGCGTTCGCGCGAACCGCTCGGCGACTACCCGACGCGCCTGACCGATTGCCTCGTGAACGGCGCGCAAGCACACCCCGACCGCGTGCTGGCCGCGAGGCGCGGCGCCGACGGCCGCTGGGTCGAGATCACCTACGCGCAGATGCTTGAACGTGCGCGTGCAATCGGCCAGGGCCTCGTCGATCTCGGGCTGTCGGTCGAGCGTCCGCTCGCGGTGCTGTCCGGCAACGATCTCGAGCATCTGCAGTTGATGTTCGCGGCGATGCTGGCCGGGGTGCCGTACTCGCCGATCTCGCCCGCGTATTCGCTGGTGTCGACCGACTACGGCAAGCTGCGTCACACGCTCGGCGTGCTGAAGCCGGGTGCGGTGTTCGTCGCCGAACGTGCGCCGTTCGCACGTGCGCTCGACGTCACGTTGCCGGCCGATGCGGCGCTGATCGTCGCACGCGACGACGATGCCGATGCGAACGGGAAGGTCGGCGCGGTGCCGCTGTCGCAGCTTCTTGCGACCGTCCCGCGCACGATCGACGCACTCCACGAAGCGGTCGGCCCCGATCATCTCGCGAAGATCCTGTTCACGTCCGGCTCGACGAAGCAGCCGAAGGCCGTGCCGACCACGCACCGGATGCTGTGCAGCAACCAGCAGATGCTGCGCCAGACGATGCCCGAACTGACGCGCGAGCCGCCGGTGCTGGTCGACTGGCTGCCGTGGAATCACACGTTCGGCGGCAGTCACAACCTCGGCATCGCGCTGTACAACGGCGGCTCGCTGTACATCGACGACGGCCGCCCGGTGCCGGGCCGCTTCGACGAAACCGTGCGCAACCTGCGCGAGATCGCGCCGACGATCTACTTCAACGTGCCGAAGGGCTGGGAAGAGCTGACCGTCGCGCTGGAACGCGATGCCGAGTTGCGCGCGACGTTCTTCTCGCGCGTGAAGCTGTATTTCTTCGGCGGCGCGGGCCTGTCGCAGGCTGCATGGGACCGGCTCGACCGCGTGACCGAAGCGCATTGCGGCGAGCGGATCCGGATCATGGCGGGCCTCGGGATGACGGAGGCGTCGCCGTCGTGCCTGTTCACGACGGGGCCGCTGATGCGCGCCGGCTATATCGGGCTGCCCGCGCCCGGCTGCGACGCGAAGCTCGTGCCGTGCGGCGGCAAGCACGAACTGCGCTTCAAGGGGCCGAACGTGATGCGCGGCTACTGGCATGCGGACGTCGATCCGCGTGACGTATTCGACGACGAAGGCTATTACCGCAGCGGCGATGCGGGGGTCTTTGCCGATCCGCAGCGGCCGGAGCTCGGGCTGCTGTTCGACGGGCGGCTGACCGAGGATTTCAAGCTGAGCAGCGGCACCTTCGTCAGCGTCGGGCCGCTGCGCGCGAACGCGGTGTCGAGCGGTGCGCCGTACGTGCAGGACGTGGTCGTCACCGGGATCAATCGCGACGACATCGGGCTGCTGGTGTTTCCGCGCGTCGACGCGTGCCGTGCGTTGGCGGGGCTCGCCGCCGATGCGTCCGTGACCGACGTGCTGCGCGCGCCGGCCGTGCGTGCGGTGTTCGAGCAATGGCTCGTCGAGCTGAACCGGCATGCGAGCGGCGGTTCGACGTTCGTCGCGCGCATCCGGCTGATCGACACGCCGCCGTCGCTCGACCTCGGTGAAGTGACCGACAAGGGTTCGCTGAACCAGGCGGCCGTGCAGCAGCATCGCGCGGCGACGATCGACGCGCTGTACGACCCGGCGCGACGCGATCCCGACGTGATTTACGCGTAACCGGAAGCGCAGCGCATCAAGCAGACACAACGACCTGCCGGCCACGATACCGGCAGGCATGCTTGCGGCCAGTGAATCAGGTTGCCTGATAAAGGCGGCCGTTCAGACGACACCTTGCGCGCTGCTTCGCCACTGGCCGGCGACGGCGCGCGGCGGCCGTCAGCGGCCGACCGACTACAAGACATGGGACTGGAGACAGGATGAACACTTACGTTGCAGAAAAACCCACGGTCGCGACCACGCTCGCGCTGTGTTTCGCGATTGCTCTCCTCGAGGGGCTCGACCTGCAGTCGGTCGGTGTCGCCGCGCCGCGCATGGCGCGCGAATTCGGGCTGAGCGTGTCGCAGATGGGGATCGCATTCAGCGCGGGCACCTTCGGGCTGCTGCCGGGCGCGATGCTCGGCGGGCGGCTCGCCGACCGGATCGGCCGCAAGCGCGTGCTGATCGCATCGGTCGTGCTGTTCGGGCTGCTGTCGATCGCGACCGCGCAGGTCTCGACGTTCGCGATGCTCGTCGTCGTGCGCGTGCTGACCGGCATCGGCCTCGGCGGCGCGATGCCGAACCTGATCGCGCTGTCGTCCGAAGCGGTCGAGCCGCGCTCGCGCAGCAGCGCGGTGGCGACGATGTACTGCGGCATCCCGTTCGGCGGCGTGATCGCGTCGCTGATCGGCGTGCTGCTGGCCGGCGACACCGAATGGCGACACATCTTCTACGTCGGCGGCGTGGGGCCGCTGCTGCTCGTGCCGCTGCTCGTGTGGTTCCTGCCGGAATCGCGTGCGTATCTCGACGTCGCCGGCACGCAGGCCGCGCGCACGAGCGTCGCACGCACGCTGTTCGGCGACGGCCGCACGACGTCCACGGTCGCGCTGTGGGTCAGCTACTTCTGCACGCTGATCGTCCTCTACTTCCTGCTGAACTGGCTGCCGTCGCTGATGGCCTCGCGCGGGCTCGATCGCGCACACGTCGGCCTCGTGCAGATCGCGTTCAACGTCGGCGCGGGGCTCGGCGCGCTCGGCATCGGCGCGGCGCTCGACCGGATGCGCGCGTCGCGCGTGGTGGGCGGCATGTATATCGGGATCGTGCTGTCGCTCGCCGCGCTCGCGGCCGCGCCCGGTTTCGCGTCGCTCGCGGCGGCTGCGTTCGCGGCCGGGATGTTCGTGGTCGGCGGCCAGTCGGTGCTGTATGCGCTCGCGGCGATCTACTACCCGACCGCGATGCGCGGCACGGGTGTCGGCGCGGCGGTGGCGGTCGGCCGGCTCGGTTCCGTCGTCGGGCCGCTCGCGGCCGCGACGCTGCTGGCCGCGGGCCGCAGCGCGCCGGTCGTGATCGGCGCGAGCATCCCCGTCACGCTCGTCGCGGCCTTCGCTGCTTTCGTGCTGATTCGCCGCCCGCAAGCCGGCGACTGATGGTTCGATTTTTTCAATGCGCGCCGTCAGAGCGCGCTTACTCAAGGTCTGGAGACGCAACGATGAAGACGAAGACAAGGAACGGCCTGCTGGCCGCCGGCGCATGCTGCGCGCTCGCCGCGCCCGGTGCGCATGCGCAGTCGAGCGTGACGCTATACGGGATCATCGATACGGGCGTCGAATACGTGTCGCACGCGAACGCGGCAGGCGACCACGTCGTGCGCATGCCGGGCGTGACGGGCGAACTGCCGTCGCGCTGGGGGCTGCGCGGCACCGAGGATCTCGGCGGCGGCTATCAGGCGGTGTTCACGCTCGAAAGCGGCTTCAACGTGCGCGGCGGCGATCTCGGGCAGGGCGGCCGGTTGTTCGGGCGCCAGGCGTTCGTCGGGCTGAAGAGCGGCTTCGGCACGCTCGCGTTCGGGCGCCAGTACACGATGACTTATCTCGCGCTGCAGGGCGCGGACATCATCGGCCCCGACATCTACGGGCTCGGCTCGTTCGACGCGTACGTGCCGAATGGCCGCGCCGACAACGCGGTGACCTACGTCGGCGCGTATCGCGGCGTGACGTTCGGCGCCGCGTATTCGTTCGGCCGCGACGGCGCGGGCACCGGCAACTCGCCGGGGCAGGGCACGTGCGCGGGGCAGGTGCCGGGCGACGCGGTGCAGTGCCGCAACTGGTCGGTGATGCTCAAGTACGACAGCGCGTACTTCGGTGCGGCGGCCTCGTACGAGGAACAGCGCGGCGGCACCGGCGCGGCCGCGAACTTCTTCGACGGCGTGGCGCCCGTTCCCTTCACCAGCAGCGGCGGCAAGGACGCGCGCACGCACGTGAGCGCGTATGCGCAGGCGGCCGGCGCGAAGATCGGCGCGGGCTGGATCGGGCGGCGCGTGTCGACCGGTTCGCCGGCCGCGCCCGGCGCGCATTCGGACCTGTTCTTCGTCGGCGCGTCGTATGCGGTGAAGCCCGATTTCGTCGTCGACGGCGAAGGCTACCGGATCGTCAACAGCGCGCACGACACGCGCGCGACGATGGCCACGCTGCGCGCGACCTATCTGCTGACCAAGCGCACGGCCGTCTATGCGCAATCGTCGTATCTGTGGAACAGCGCGCATGCGCGCTACTCGGTCAGCGGCGGCGGGCCCGGCACGACACCCGGCGAAGGGATGGGGCAGCTCGGCGCGATGGTCGGCGTGCGGCACATGTTCTGATTCACCGGCGTGACGAACCGAACGGGAGTTATCTTGAACAGGAAATCTGCATTTCTCTGTATTGCGCCGCTGTCCGCCGTCGCCCTGCTCGCCGGTTGCGGCGGCGACGACTCGGTGAATTCAGCACCGACGCACCTGAGCGCCGCGACGCCGGCCGCGATGGCGCAAACCTGCGACGCGCTCGCCGCGAAGCTGGCGTATGCGAACACGTCGTTCACGTCGGTGACGACCGCGGCTGCCGGCGCGCTCACGGTGGCGGGCAAGCCGATCGCCGAGCACTGCGTGATCGCAGGGAAGATGAACGAGCGCGTGAGCACGGTCGACGGCAAGACCTATGCGATCGGCTTCGAGATGCGCTTGCCGAAGGCGTGGAACGGCCGCTTCTTCTACCAGGCGAACGGCGGCCTCGACGGCAATGTCGTGACCGCGACCGGCGAGATCGGCGGCGGCGGGCCGCTGACCGACGCGCTGAACCAGGGCTTCGCGGTGATCAGCTCGGATTCCGGGCACAGCGCCGCGCGGAATCCGCTGTTCGGCCTCGATCCTCAGGCGCGCATCGACTACGGCTACGGCGCGGTCGATGCGCTCACGCCGATGGCGAAGCAGGTGATCCGGCTTGCGTACGGCAAGGCGCCCGACCGCAGCTATTTCGGCGGCTGCTCGAACGGCGGCCGTCATGCGATGGTCACGGCGGTGCGCAACCCGGCCGACTACGACGGCATCATCGCGGGCGATCCGGGTTTTCATCTGCCGAAGGCGGCGATCGGCGAGATGTACGGCGCGCAGCAGTTCGCGAAGATCGCATCGGCGACCGGGTCGAACGGGCTGCCGGATATCCGCAGCGGCTTCACCGACGCGGAGCGGCAGTTCGTCGGCGCGAAGATCCTCGAGAAATGCGATGCGCTCGACGGCGTCGCCGACGGAATGGTGCAGGACGTTGCCGCGTGCCAGGCGCACTTCAGCGTCGACGCGGACATCCCGACCTGCGCGAACGGTACGCGCACGGGCGCGTGCCTGACGCCCGCGCAGAAGACCGCGCTCGGGAACGTGTTCACGGGCGCCCGCAACAGCGCGGGCACGGCGCTCTATGCGGGCTTTCCGTACGATCCGGGCATCGCCGGCGGCGGCTGGGCCGCGTGGAAGCAGTCGAATTCGATCACGCTCGACCCGGCCGCGATGGCGTTCACGTTCATGTCGCCGCCGAAAACCGCCGCGGTGCTCGCGAACCTGCCCGGTTTCGCGCTCGGCTTCGACATGGACAACGACGCGCCGGCGATCTTCGCGACCAGCGGCGTGTACACGCAATCCTCGTGGTCGTTCATGACGCCGCCCGACGAGACCAACCTGTCCGCGCTGAAGGCGCGCGGTGCGAAGCTGCTCGTCTATCACGGCACCGGCGACCCGGTGTTCTCGTTCGACGATACGCGAGACTGGTACGCGCGGGTTGCGCAGGCGAACGGCGGCGATGCGTCGGATTTCGCGCGCTTCTATCCGGTGCCGGGGATGAACCACTGCTCGGGCGGCCCGGCGGCCGATCAGTTCGACCTGCTGACGCCGCTCGTGGCCTGGGTCGAGCAGGGGCAGGCGCCCGGTGCGGTGGTGGCCACCGCGCGCGACGCGACGAACGCGGTGCCGAATGCGGACGTGCCGGCATCGTGGGGCGCGGGACGCACGCGGCCGCTGTGCGCGTATCCGCAGGTGGCGCGCTACAACGGGTCGGGCGACGTGAATTCGGCGGCGAGCTTCAGTTGCCGCTGACGTAGCCGTCGATGGGAGGCGATCGGTGCGTGCATTCGCGCGCCGGTCGCCTCATGTTTGCAACCGCTCACTCACTTACACTCACTCGCCCGGTTCGACCGGCACTTCGAGCCCGACCTTCACGCGGCTCATGCTCACCAGCGTCTTGAACCGCTTCACGTTGTTGTTCGCGAAGAACAGCTCGCGCGTGAGCGCGTTGTACTGATCCATGTTGCGCACCGCGAGGATCAGCACGAAATCCCATTCCCCCGTCACGTAGTAGCACTGCTGGATCTGCGGACAGCGCTCGAAGGTGCGCTTCATCGCGTCGAGCTGGTCGATCTGCTCGCTCTCGACCTCGACGTTGACGACGATCGTCAGCGGATGATCGACCTTGTCCGGCGCGACGACGGCCGTGTAGCGCTCGATCACGCCGTCGTCCGCGAGACGTTTCAGGCGCCGGTTCACGGCCGCGGTCGACAGGTTGACGCGCGCGCCGAGCTCGCTTTGCGGCGTTTGCGCGTCGCGCTGGATTTCCATCAGGAGCTTGCGATCGAACGCATCGAGTGGGGTGGTCATGATGGCGCGTGAAGCCTCGGAAGAATGAGAAATTTTTGCGTGGCGGACGCCGATTTGGCGATTTTATTGACCCGCATGCGCAATATTATTTTTCGAACCGGCGGCGCGCGCAACCCGTGCGCGACCGACCCGAACCGACTCACGGAGTGCTGCCCGCCATGCTGATCGCCAACCCCCGTGCCTCGCGCACCGCCTATCCCCACGCGCTGCGCCGCGTGATGAACATCGCATCGGCCGACGAAAGCGGCGCGTGGCTGTCGCACTGGCCGCTCGTCGGCAACGCGCGCACGCCGTTGCGCGCGCTGCCGGATCTCGCCGCGCGGCTCGGCGTCGCGAGCGTCAGCGTGAAGGACGAGTCGTGCCGCTCGCCGCTCGGCAGCTTCAAGGCGCTGGGCGCACCGATCGCGCTGGTGCGGCTCGTGAAGCGCTTGCGACGCACGCAGGATCTCGATCCTCAAGGGCTCGTCACCGGCCGCTACGCGGCCGAACTGGCCGACCTGACGGTGATCAGCGCGACCGACGGCAATCACGGCCGCGCGCTGGCCGCCGCCGCGCGTGCGATCGGCTGCGGGTGCGTGATCGTGCTGCACGCGAACGTCGAGGCCGAACGCGAACGCGCGATCTCGGCGTACGGCGCGCGGATCGTGCGCATCGAGGGGAACTACGACGAGTCGGTCATTTGCGCGGCGCAGCTCGCGCAGGCGAACGGCTGGTATGTCGTGTCGGATACGTCGTACGACGGCTACGAAGCGATTCCGCGCGACGTGATGCAGGGCTATGGCGTGATCGCCGCCGAGGCCGCCGCGCAGGCGGCCGAGGACGACGGGCGGCCGTTCACGCATGTGCTGCTGCAAGGCGGCGTGGGCGGCCTCGCCGCGGGCATCGCGAGTTACCTGTGGGAGCGCGACGGCGTGCAGCGGCCGCGTTTCATCGTCGTCGAGCCGCGCCAGGCCGACTGCCTGTACCAGAGTGCACTCGCAGGTCGCGCGTCCAGGGCGACCGGCAGTGTCGATTCCGTGATGGCCGGCCTGGCGTGCGGCGAGGCGTCGCCGCTTGCGTGGGACTTCCTCGGGATGTGCATCGACTATTTCATGCTGATCGACGACGAAGACGCGGTGCAGGCGATGTGCAACCTTGCGGCCGGCAGCGAACGCGACGTGCCGCTCGTGGCCGGCGAATCGGGCGCGGCCGGCGTCGCGGGGCTCGACGTGCTGATGCGCGACCCTGCGCTCGCGCGGCAGGTGGGGCTCGATGCGCATTCGCGCGTGCTGGCGATCAATACGGAAGGCGCGACGGCGCCGTCCGTGTACCGGAACTGCGTCGGCGAGACGGCCGACGCCGTGCTCGCGAGGCAGCGCGCCTGGCTGGACCGCGCGGCGGTCGCGGCCTGAACGACATCCCGACCGACGACGACCTACGAGGCCCACGCCATGAACGCAACCGAAGAAAGCACGCTGCAGGGGCAACTGAAGACCTGGCGCCGCCATCTGCACCAGTTTCCGGAGACGGGATTCGAAGAGGTGAACACGTCGGACTACGTCGCGCGCATCCTGACGCCGCTCGGGCTCGACGTGCATCGCGGGATCGGCGGCACGGGGCTCGTCGCGAACCTGACGGCCGGCACCGGCAAGCACGCGATCGGCATCCGCGCCGACATGGACGCGCTGAACATCGCCGAGCATGCGCCGGGCCGCGAACATGCGTCGCGCACGCCCGGCAAGATGCATGCGTGCGGGCACGACGGCCACATGTCGATGGTGCTCGGCGCCGCGCAGCTGCTGGCCGAGCGCAAGGATTTCGACGGCACCGTGCGCTTCATCTTCCAGCCGGCCGAGGAGCATGGCCGCGGCGCGAAGGCGATGATGGCCGACGGGCTGTTCGAGCGCTTTCCGGTGGACGCGATCTTCGGCGCGCACAACATGCCGGGGATGCGCGCGGGCACGTTCGCGACGCGCGCGGGCGGCATCATGGCGAGCGAAGACAATTTCGTGATCCGGATCGACGGGCGCGGCACGCACGCGGCGCGCCCGCACATGGGCATCGATCCGATCGTGATCGGCGCGCAGGTCGTGCTCGCGCTGCAGACGATCGTGTCGCGCAATCTCGATCCGGGCGAGCAGGCCGTGATCTCGTGTACGGAGTTCATCACCGACGGGCTGCGCAACGTGCTGCCGTCGACGGTGACGATCAAGGGCGACACGCGCAGTTATTCGCGTGACGTGCAGGCGCTGCTGGCCACGCGGATGCGCGAGATCAGCGAAGGGATCTGCCGCACGCACGGTGCAACCTGTGCGTTCGAGTACACGCACGAGTTCGCGCCGACGGTGAATTCGCCGGAATGGGTCGACACGGCCGTGCGGGCCGCGGCGCAGGTCGCGGGCGCAGAGAACGTGAACGCGAACGTCCAGCCGATGATGATCTCGGAAGACTTCGGCGCGTTCCTGCAGGCGGTGCCCGGCAACTTCGTCTTCATCGGCAACGGGGAGGCGGCCGGTCGGGGCGGCGTGCCGCTGCACAACGCGGGCTACGACTTCAACGACGAGATCCTGCCGGTGGGGGCGCGGTATTTCGCGGAAGTGGCGCGGCGGGCGTTGAAGGCGGCGGAGCGCATCGCTGCATGATGCGGATGCGACGGGAAACGGCCCGCTGTGCGGCGTTCCGTTTCACCGTCAGGCGACACGAGCGGCGCGGCAGGCCACACATCGTGGCCGCGCTCGCGCGATGTGTGGCCTGCCGCGAATGTCACTGCATCACACCAACTCGCCGAGACACGCGTCGAACTGCGCGACGAGCCGGTCGACATCATCGGCCGTCGTCTGCGGACACACGAGCATCATGTTGTGGAACGGCGTGATCAGCACGCCGCGATTCAGCAGATACAGGTGCACGATGTGTTCGAGTTCGCTGTCGAGCTGCGCGCCGGCGAGCGTGCCGTTGCGCGGCGGCGTGGAGGCGAACTGGAATTCGGTGCGCGCGCCGATGCGCGTCACGCACCACGGCAGCCCGTGTTTTGCGATCGTTTGTTCGAGCCCCGCCGCCAGCCGCGCGGCGAGTTCGAACATGTGCGCATACGCCGCGTCGGTCGCGACTTCGGCGAGCGTTGCACGCATCGCATGCATCGCGAGCATGTTTGCGGTGAGGGTCGTGCCGATCCCCGAATGGCCGGGCGGCGCATTCAGCTTCGCCTGCTTCGCGCGTTCCGCAAATTCCGCGCTGAACCCGTACACCGCGCACGGCACGCCGCCCGCGATCGGTTTGCCGACTACCAGCATGTCCGGCTCGAGATCGTGCGCGACCGCATAGCCGCCCGGGCCGCTGCTGATCGTGTGCGTTTCGTCGATCACGAGCAGCGTGCCGTAGCGGCGCGTCAGTTCGCATGCCGCCTCCCAGAAGCCCGGATCGGGCAGCACCATCCCGATGTTCGTCATCGCGGGCTCCGCGAGCACGCAGGCGACATCGCCGCCTTTCAGCGCCGCTTCGAGCGCGGCGAGGTCGTTGAATTCGACGACGCGGGTGTTCGCGAGCAGGTCGTACGACTGCCCGAGCAGGCTGTCGCGCTGCACGGGGCGGCCATCGACGAGATCGACGAACACGTCGTCGACGGTGCCGTGATAGCAGCCGTTGAACACCACGATCGTCTTGCGGCCGGTAGCCGCGCGCGCCCAGCGCAGCACGAAGCGGTTCGCGTCGCTCGCGCTCAATGCGAATTGCCAGACCGGCAGCCTGAAGCGGCGCGCGAGTTCGCGCGACACCCACGTGGCGTCCTCGCTCGGCAGCATCGTCGTGTAGCCGCGCGTGGCCTGCTCGACGAGTGCGCGCGCGACGGGTTCGGGCGCATGACCGAACATCGCGCCGGTGTCGCCGAGGCAGAAGTCCACGTAGCGATGGCCGTCGACGTCGGTGAACGTCGCGCCGCGCGCCTCTTTCACATACAGCGAGAACGGCGTCGACCAGTCCTGCATCCAGTGCAACGGCACGCCGAACAGCAAGTGCTCGGAGGCTTCCGCGGACAGGGCGCGGGAGACCGGCATGGCTTCGGTGAACGCGTGGCGCTCGCGATCGAACAGCGCGCGGGCGCGGATGAGGTCGACTCCGTGGCGGGAAGGCAAAGGCAGCTCCTGGGCTGTGAAGGTACGGAAACGATAGCGCGGGCGGTGGGGGGATGAACAGGGGCGAAATTACCGAGGCGGATGGGCGCCCGCCAGATCGTCGGGCAATGGGCGAGCGTGTTTTATTTGATTTGGAGATAGCACTGGTAAATGGAAACCGAAAAGAATCGTGAAGGTTTCCATGGATTTTTAATGGGCTTTTCGCGATTGAAGTTTTTGCGCATAAACATACGACAACTTATCTCGTGGGCCATCCATTCGAATGTGAGTGTGCGCACACATACGGGCCGTTGACTCAGTAGGAACGGGGGGCGACAAATGCATGCCTTGCGTCGCTCACCTCTGCACCGGGTTAAGTGGTGCGACGACGTATAAGTTGTGATCCCCGTGCCCGGCGTTCTCGCGGGGATCGAGGCGTGCTGCCCCGAAGGCGGCGGCCGGGTCGTCATGCTGTCCGGCAACGGATATTGCGCCGGGCCGGTCGATCGTGCTGCGGAGCAACGTCACGTTCCGCATTGAGATGTGACGGTCGCCGGGCAAGGCCGTCAACACGACGATCACCGACAAGCGACAATGCGACGCGCAGAGAGGGAAGGTCGTTCGCGCGATCGATCGATGCGCGCGAACGCAGGTTCGAACGCGTTACCCGAGCGTCTTGACCATATGGTGTTCGTCATAGAAGCGGCCATCGACGAACAACGAGCGCGGTTCCGTACCGAACCGCACGAACCCCTGCGACGCATACAGCCGCTCCGCATTGGCATTGACCTCGTTCACGCACAGCATCAGTTGCTTGCAGTCCCATTCCTGCGCCGCGTGCGCGGTCGCGCATTCGAGCAGCGTTTGCGCGATGCCTTGCCCGCGATACGCGGGATCGACGAACACGCCCCAGATCGTCGCCTTGTGCGCGATCTTCACGCGCGCATCGCGGCGTACGCCCGTGATGCCGACGAGCGTATCGCCATCGAACGCGCCGAACACCGCACGTTCGTGAGTCGGCGTGATGCGCGTCGCGAATTCGTCGACGGGCACCTGCGATTCTTCGGCGAGCGTCGGCAGGAAGGAGGTGGGGGCGGTGTCGACCGCACGCAGGCGAACGGTCTGGAAACGGGCGGCGTCGGCCGCATCGAGCAGGCGGGTCGTGATCGTCATCGGGGGCGTTCCGGTTGAAGGTCGTGCATGCCGGCGCGGGCCGCTGGGGCCGCGGGATGCACCGTCCTGATCGTAACGGGAATCCGGTTGTCGGGTGGCGACGTTCGGCACCGCCGCGTGATCGAATGCAGATAGTCTGATCGCGTCGCGCGGCCGCTTTGCATCGCTGTCGACGCAGCATGTGAGCGCCGCGGCATTGGTGTCGCAGAGGCTCAGGTACACGTGCCCGACCGCGCTGTCGAGCTTCGACAGCATCGTGTTCAGCGGCGCGCGCGTGCTGTCGGACATGGCCGGCAATAGCGTCGCACTCGTGTCGGGCGCGGCGTCGGGCGTGTATGGCGGCGAGGCGTCGGGTCGCGGCTGTGAGTGCGGGAGAGCGGTCGTGCGACGGCGTGCGTTGGAGACGGACGCGTGGTGTCGCCGAGATATCGGCGGTGCGTGATGCGCGCCGCGTCGGCATGAAGAATGAGGGCGAGGTGAAACAGGCGCGCGGTCGCGCCGAACCGGCGTCCGACGTCGAACGCACGACGATGCGCCCGATCAGCTCAGGCGCACCGCATCCGAATCAATAACGCGCGAGCTGATTGCCGTTGATCTGCACGCGATCGCCCGGACGCAGGTTGCCCGGCGACTGCACGTCGAACGAGCGCATCGAGCCGTCGCTGACCTGCACGTCGATCCGGTAGCTGCTCGGGCCTTGTGCGGCGCCCATCTGCTGGCCGATCTGGTTGCCGGCCACCGCACCGCCGAGCGCACCGATCACGGTGGCCGCATCGCGGCCGTGACCGCGGCCGAACTGGTTGCCCACCAGGCCGCCGACCAGCGCGCCGACGACGGTGCCGGCGACGCCCGACGGGCCGACCGAGCCGTTGACCGGCTGGATGTTCGAGACCGTGCCGTATTGCGTGCCGTAGCCGTTGCCGTACTGGTTGCCGTATTGCTGCTGATTGCCGTAGGGGTCATACGGCTGCGACCCGTATTGCTGCTGGTTGCCGTACTGATCGTACGGCTGCGGTGCCTGGTTCGGATACGGCTGTTGCTGCTGCACGTAGCCCGGTTGCGAATACGCGGGCTGTGCGTAGCCGGGCGTCGCGTATTGCTGCTGCTGCGGATACCCCGGTTGCGCGCCGTAGTAACCCGGCGCGACGCAGGCGGTCAGCGGAAGCGCCGCGACGGCGACGAGCGAGGCGAACAGAACGGTCTTCGTGGAAGGCATGCGCATCATGGTGATTCCTGCATCGGCAACGGGTTCGCCGACGAATGCCGGAACGGGTGGCGAACTCGGCGTGAGTATAAGGAATGGCCGGAGGCGCGTCCGGTGCGGCCGGGTAACAACGTGTAAAGTCTGTTGCCGCGTAAATCGCCGCGCGGGCGGGGCGTTGGAGCGACGCGCGGCAAGGGCGCGAGACGCCCGCCTTCCGGTGATGCCGATGCTGCGCAGCCCTCGGTTGTTCCGTCGCTGTCCCGCGATCCCGCCCCATCGCGATGCGAGGCCCGGCGGCCGCGCGCGCCGCGCATCGCGAAATCGAATGCGCGGCATCGCGACATTTAATTGGCCTCGGGCGACGGCGTCCGATATCGTGGCCGGATTCCCCTGCCAACGGCACGCGCCGTGCCGGCTGCGGTGCCTTCCCCCGTCCGCGCCGGTGACGTGCCGCGACCGCCCCACATTCCGAGCCATGACCGATCGTATCTTCATCAACGCCGTCGACGCCGGCGGCCAGCCCATCCACCTCGTCGTCCGTGACGGCCGCTTTATCGCGATCGGCGCCGATTGCGCCGCCGCGCCCGGCGCGGAAACGATCGACCTCGACGGCCGCGTCGTGCTGCCCGGCTTCGTCGACGGCCACATCCACCTCGACAAGAGCTTCGTCGGCGATCGCTGGGTGCCGCACGAACCGGTCGGCACGCTGCGCGAGCGGCTCGCGGTCGAGAAGCGCCAGCTCGCGGCCGCGCCGCCGATCGTCGAGCGCGCGAATGCGCTGATCGCGCAGGCCGCCGCATTCGGCACGGTCGCGATGCGCAGCCACGTCGACGTCGATGCAACCACCGGCCTGTCGAACCTGCAGGCCGTGATGGCCGCGCGCGAGCAATGGCGCGGGATCGTCGACATCGAGCTGGTCGCGTTCCCGCAGGCGGGCGTCGTCACCTGCCCGGGCACCGCCGAGATCCTCGATGTAGCCGTGCGCGAAGGCGCGGACGTGGTCGGCGGGATCGACCCGACGACGCTCGACGGCGATGCGGACGGCCAGCTCGACATCGTGTTCGGCATCGCCGAGAGGCGCGGCGCGAAGATCGACATCCACCTGCACGAGCCCGGTGAAACGGGCATCGCGCAGCTGCTGCGGATCGCGGCGCGCACGCGCGCGGCGGGGCTCGGCGGCCGCGTGAACGTGAGCCACGCGTACGCGCTCGGGCAGGTGAGCGATGGCGACTTGCAGCGCACGGCAGCGGCACTGGCCGAGGCCGGCGTGTCGATCCTGACGAATGCGCCGGGGGACTGCGCGTTTCCGCCGGTGCAGGCGTTGCGCGATGCGGGCGTGCACGTGTTCGCCGGCAACGACAACATCCGCGACGCATGGTGGCCGTACGGCAACGGTGACATGCTGCAGCGCGCGATGATGGTCGGCTATCGGTCGGGCTTCTACACCGACGAAGCGCTCGGTATCGCGCTCGACATGGCGACGCACGCCGGCGCGCGCGTGATCGGCAAGGACAACTATGGAATCGCAGTCGGCTGCGATGCGACGTTCGTCGCGGTGCGTGCGCCGAATGCGGCGGCGGCCGTCGCGGGCGTGCCGGCCGAGCGCTGGGTGTTCCGCCTCGGCGAAAGCGACACCGGCGCGCCGTTCGCCCCCGCGCTGCGCTTCACGCGCCGACCGACCTGACCGGCGGCACGGCACGCGCCGTGCCCCCTTCGCACCGAACGTACCGACTGCACTGACCGACCCCACCGGAACCGACATGACGAACCTGCTGATCCGCAACGTCCGCCCGAGCGCCGACGCCGCGCTCGACATCCTGATCGAAGGCGATCGCATCGCGCGCATCGGCCCGTCGCTCGACGCGCCCGCCGGCTGCGCGATCGAGGACGGCGCGGGCGCGCTCGCGTTGCCCGGCCTCGTCGAAGGCCACACGCACCTCGACAAGACGCACTGGGGGATGCCGTGGTATCGCAACCAGGTCGGGCCGCGCCTCGTCGACCGCATCGAGAACGAGCGCCACTATCGCGCGACGAGCGGCCATGACGCGGGCGCCGCGTCGCTCGCACTGGCGCGCGCGTTCCTCGCGGCCGGCACGACGCGCATCCGCACGCACGTCGACATCGACACCGAAGCCGGGCTGCGGCATCTGCACGGCGTGCTCGCGACGCGCGAGACGCTGCGCGGGGAAGTCGACATCCAGATCGTCGCGTTTCCGCAATCGGGCGTGCTCAAGAGGCCGGGCACCGATGTGCTGCTGTCCGACGCGCTCGCAGCAGGCGCCGATCTGCTCGGCGGGCTCGACCCGTGCGCGATCGAAGGCGATCCGGTCGAAGCGGTGGACGTGCTGTTCGCAATCGCCGAGCGCCACGGCCGCGGGCTCGACCTTCACCTGCACGAGCGCGGATCGATGGGCGCGTACTCGCTCGACCTGATCCTGCAGCGCACCGCTACGCACGGCATGCAGGGCAAGGTGACGATCAGCCACGGGTTCTGCCTCGGCGATATCGGCGAACGCGAGCGCGATGCGCTGCTCGCGCGGATGGCCGAACTCGGCGTCGGGCTCGTCACGACCGCGCCGGCGGCGGTGCCGGTGCCGCCGGTGGCCGCGTGCCGCGCGGCGGGCGTGACGGTCATCGGCGGCAACGACGGCGTGCGCGATACGTGGACGCCGTACGGGTCGCCCGACATGCTCGAACGCGCGATGCTGATCGGCATGCGCAACGATTTCCGCCGCGACGATGCGCTCGAAGTCGCGCTCGACTGCGTGACGCACGGCGCGGCCCGCGGTTGCGGCTTTGGCGATTACGGGCTGCAGCCGGGCAGCCGCGCGGATGTCGTGCTGGTCGATGCGCTGACGTTTGCCGAGGCCGTCGTCGCGCGGCCGGTGCGGCGGCTCGTCGTGTCGTCGGGGAAGATCGTTGCGCGCAACGGTGCGCTGGTCTGAATGAAGCGTGAGTGCGACGTCGCCCCCGGTATGATCCGGTTTTCAGCGGGATTTCCCGGGAGACGACGATGCGACGCACGACAGCGGCACGGGCCGCACGATGGATGGCGGCGGCCCTGTTCGCCGTGACCGCCGCGCACGCGGTGGCGGCCGGGCCAACGGACGCACAGCAGGAAGCCAACCGGCGGGCGGTGCTCGCGTTCTACGAAAAAGGCCTGAACGAGAAGGATGCCGACGCCGCGCTCGCCTACGTCGGCGATCGCTACGTGCAGCACAACCCGAACGCAGCCGACGGCCGCGACGGCTTCCGCAAGTTCGTCGCATTCCTGCGCGACAAGTATCCGCAGTCGCACAGCGAGATCAAGCGCTCGTTCGTCGACGGCGACTACGTGATCCTGCACGTGCACGCGGTGCGCGAACCCGGCACGCGCGGCAGCGCGATCGTGGACATCTTCAAGCTCGAGAACGGCAAGATCGTCGAGCACTGGGACGTCAATCAACCCGTGCCCGAGCAGGCCGCGAACGGGAACACGATGTTCTGACGCTTGCCGGGCGCGCGGGCGTGTCGACGCGCCCGCGGTCTCGTCGCAACGGCTGTGCCGCGGCGTCCTTCGCATTGCCGCCGCATCCCGCCTGCTTGCTACTCCTCGAGCTCCAGCATCGTCGCCAGCGCCTTCGTCAGCTCGCTGACCATCGGGTCGGCCGTCGGCCGATGCAGGATCGCGATATCCATGTGCTCGATCGGCGCGAAGCCCTGCTTCGCGGTCAGCACGACGTGCTCGTCCGTCACCACGCGCGCGGGCAATACGCTGATGCCGAGCCCGTCCGCGACGGCGGCCTGAATGCCGCTCAGGCTCGACGTCGTGAAGCTGATCCGCCAGCGGCGGCCGCGTTCCTCGATCGCCTTGATCATGTCGTCGCGATAGAGCCCGCGCGGCGGAAACACGACGATCGGCACCGGGTCGAGGTCGATCGACGGATGTTTCGCGCTGTCGATCCAGCGCAGCTTCTCGGGCCAGCGCACGACGGCCTCGCGGCTGTCGCGCCGCTGCTTGATCAGCACGAGGTCGAGTTCGCCGCGGTCGTACGCGGCGCTGATGTCGCGGCTCAGCCCGCACATCACTTCGAGCTTCACCTGCGGATGCGCGCGCTTGAACGCCGCGAGCGCATGTGTTGTGCGGCCTGCCGCAAAATCGTCGGGCACGCCGAGCCGGATCGTCAGCGCGACCGTGGCGCCCGACAGCGCTTCCAGCATTTCGTCGTTCAGCGCGATCATGCGCCGCGCATAGCTGAGCACCGTCACGCCCGCGTCGGTCGGCCGCACGTCGCGCGTGCCGCGGTCGAGCAGGCGGTGCCCGGCGATTTCCTCGAGTCGGCGCACCTTCTGGCTGACCGTCGACTGCGTCGAATGCAGGCGTGCGGACGCCGTCGTGAAGCTGCCGCAGTCGGCGACCATCACGAGCGCGCGCAGCAGGTCGAGGTCGAACAGGGGTCTATTCATTTTTGCACTTTTGCGGATTCGAGCATTTCATTTCCAAATGCGTGCGACGACTTTTAACATGGCCGGACGGAGCGGGCAATCGCGGTTTCGCCGGACGGGGCATGGCTGGAGACGATGATGCTCGCCCGCGGTCAGGCCCATACCTCCCGATAGAGCTGAAGCTCCTTTGACCACGCGGCCAGGTTCTTCCAGATGGTTCGAAGCGGGGTGCCCGAACGTGCGGCGGCTTCCTCGGCCGCCTGCACGACGACGGGCAGTGGCACCTCGTCGAGGATGACGGCGAACTGCGGTTCGCACCCGTCCGGGATTTGCCCGGAGGCCAACGCTTCGACGAGCAATCGTTCGGTCAATTCGCTCTTGTGGCTTACGTTCGCGCCAATGACGGCCTTGTAAAGACCACGTTGAGCTGGCCGCGGTCGGGTCATGAGTTCGATGCCGAGCAAGGCTAGCAACGGGATCAGTTTGTTGACGCCGAGATCCTTGAGTTTGCCGTTTTCCAGCTGGTTCACGGTGAGGCGAGAGAGTCCAGCAAGCCTGGCCAGTTGAGCTTGCGTGAGGTCGAGTTCCGCTCTACGTTTCGCGACGGCGTGACCTATCTCGTAAAGTTGCATGCGGGCTTCCTGCTAGGGTCGATGGCTCAAAAATGTAAGATAAATCTTACATCGTTGGGTGGGTAGTGCCGCCGACCGACCCTTGTTGCGGTATAGGTTGCATACTCGACATCGCCAAATCCATCAAGGACGCGACTTCGCATTGACCATCTGGATCGACGCTGTTCTCCCGCGAATATCCGTAAGAGCGCGTTCTGTTGCTGAAGTACGTCGTGCAGGTAAACACTGGAGAACCGCGAAAATCACGTTGAGAAGTCGTATTTGAAGCTTCGCTGTGTTTTGCCATCCTGGTTCGGCATCGTACCTGCCCTCCACCCACCCCGCCCCCGTTTCCCCCGCTTGCGCTTGAAATTTGAGCGGTCTAGACTGCAACGCAGTTTCATCGAAGTCCCTGTCTTTCGCGCACCGCGCCGGGTGATCCGGCGTACCGCTCCCCACCGGACGCCGGCGTTCGCCCGCCGCGTCGAGACTTTCAAGGACCCGCCATGAACCGCACTGCAACGCTTCTCGTTACCGCGCTGGCGTTCGCGCCGCTCGCGTCGTTCGCGCAGGACACGTCGACGATCCGCTGGGGCATCGACCCCACGTACCCGCCGTTCGAGGCGAAGCAGCCCGACGGCTCGCTCGCCGGCTTCGACATCGACCTGCGCAATGCGATCTGCGCGCAACTGCATGCGAAGTGCGTGTGGGTCGAGCAGGGCTTCGACGGGATGATTCCGGCGCTGCGCGCGCGCAAGTTCGACGTGATCATGTCCGCGATGACGGCTACCGACGAGCGGCTCAAGCAGATCGACTTCTCGAACAAACTGTATGCGTCGCCGGGCGCGCTCGTCGCGCCGGTCGGCTCGACGCTGCTGCCGACCGCCGCGTCGCTCGCGGGCAAGCGCATCGGGATCGACCAGGGCACGACGCAGGAGGCGTACGCGAAGGCCGAATGGGCGACCAAGGGCGTGACGATCGTCTCGTACCAGAACCAGGACCAGGTGTATCAGGATCTCGTCAACGGCCGCCTCGACGCGACGTTCCAGGACAAGACGCAGGCCGGCTACTCGTTCCTGAAGACGCCGCGCGGCAAGGGCTACGCGTTCGCGGGCCCCGACGTGACCGACGTACGGATCACCGGCTACGGCGTCGCGATGGGCGTCCGCAAGGGCGACGACGCGATGAAGAAGCGGCTGAACGACGCGATCGTCGCGATTCGCGCGAACGGCACCTACCAGAAGATCGCCGCCAAGTATTTCGACTTCGACATCTACGGCGCGAAGCAGCAGCTGACTTCCGCACCGTGAATCCGTGATTCCGTGATTCATTCCATCGACAGGCACACCATGACGAGTATCCAGGATCGCGTCGCGCAAGCCGTGACGCCCGAACTGATCGCCGCGTTCCGCGAGGAAGGGGCGGTCTGCATCAAGGGCATCTTCTCGCCCGACGAAGTCGCCGCGCTGCGCGCCGGCATCGACGCGAATCTCGCGCAGCCGAGCGAGCGCGCGAAAGTCGCGAGCCGGCCCGACGATCCGGGTTGGTTCTTCGAGGATTTCTGCAACTGGCAGCACAACGACGCGTATCGCGACTTCATCGTGCGCTCGCCAGCGCCGTCGGTGGCCGCCGCGCTGATGGGCACCGACAACGTGCGGTTGCATCACGACCACCTGCTCGTGAAGGAGCCCGGCACACGGCAACGCACGCCGTGGCACCAGGACCAGCCGTACTACAACATCGAAGGCGACGACAACGTCAGCATGTGGATTCCGGTCGATCCCGTGCCGCTCGAATCGACGCTGGAATTCGTCGCGGGCTCGCATCTCGGGCCGTGGCTAATGCCGCGCACGTTCATGGACAAGGAAGCGAAGTGGTTCCCCGAAGGCAGCCTGGCGGACCTGCCGGACATCGAAGGCGATCGCGCGGCCTTCCCGATCCGCCGCTGGGCGCTCGAGCCCGGCGACATGGTGTGCTTCCGGATGCTCACGCTGCACGCGTCGGGCGGAACGCAGAACCGGCGGCGCGCGTTCTCGATCCGCTTCGTCGGCGACGATATCCGTCACGCGCCGCGCCGCTGGAAGACGTCGCCCGATTTCCCGGGGCTCGCCGAGCAACTGCCCGACGGTGCGCCGCTCGATCACCCGCTGTTTCCGGTCGTGTGGTCGCGCGGCGCGGGGCAGGTGCGCGCGATCTGACGTGGGCGGGTGGTCATGACGAACGCGGCGGCCGTTTCCTGACGAAACGGCCGCCGCGCGCTTTTGTACTGGGGTAAAAGGATCAGGTCGGGTGGCGTCCGCCGCCCGGCTTGAAGCGCGAGCCGAGCCGGTAGCGGTTGCCCGGATGCAGGAAGTGCACGAACGTGACGGGCTGCCCGTTTGTCCAGGTGCGCCGCGTGAGCGTGAGGCAGGGCTCGTCCGCACGCATGTCGAGCAGCCGCGCCTGCTCGCCGGTCGGCAACGACGCATCGACCACGTGCTCGATCTCCAGTTCGTAGTGCGACACGTTGTTGAACAGGTACTCGGACGGCGGTTCGACCTGGAAATCCTGGTCGATGAAGCCGGGTGCGGCGGCCGGGTTCACGTAGCGATCCTCGAGCTGGATCGGGCGGCCGTTTTCCTCGTGCACGCACACCACATGAAACACCGGCGTGTTGACCGGCAGGCCGAACGCGGCCGCGACGTCGAACGACGCGGGTTCGCTCGACTGGCTCAGCACACGGCAGCGATATTCGTGGCCGCGTGCTCGGATTTCGTCGCGGATGTGCGCGATCATCAGCAGGTTCGACTGGGGCTTCACTTCGGCGACGAAGGTGCCGACGCCCGCGATGCGCTTCAGCACGCCTTCCTCGGTCAGCTCGCGCAGCGCGCGGTTGACCGTCATGCGTGCGACGCCGAACTGCGCGGCGAGATCGAGCTCGGACGGAATGCGGTCCCCGGGGCGCCAGTCGCCCGATTCGACGTTCTGGCGAACGAGTGTCTTGATCTGCTGGAACGGTGCGGTGGCCTTCGTGACCATCGGGGATCCTTGCGCGAAAAGGTGACGATGCTAGTCGTCGTGACTGACGATGACCAGGATCTCCGCCTGCGCGGTGCCGAGGCTGCGCGTGCGGTGCGGGATGAGTGCGTTGAAATAGACTGAATCGCCGGCCTTGAGTTGCACCGTCTCGTTCGGAAATTCGATTTCGACGCGCCCCTTGTGCACGAACAGGAATTCCTCGCCTTCGTGCTCGCGGAACGTCGACGCGACGAATTCGTGCGGCGGATGCACGACGAACGGCAACATCTTCTTCGGCGCGACGCCGGCCGCGATGCTTTCGAAGCGGTGGGCCTGGCTGTCGGCTGCCGCGCCCATCGCCGTGCGCTCGCCGGCGCGCGTGACCGTGATCAGCTCGCGGTTGTGGCTTTCCGAGAACAACTGCTCGACGTCGACATTCAGTGCCTTCGACAGCTTCAGCGCGACCGCGATCGACGGCACGCTCAGGCCGCGCTCGACTTTCGACAGGTAGCTCTTGGTGAGGCCCGTCTCGTCGGCCAGCACGTCGAGCGTCCAGCCCTTCTGTTTTCTGAGCAGCTTCAGGCGAATCGTCATGGGGCGCCAGGTGTCCTTCGAAAAACCGATTGTAACGCATGACACAGAGTGTCCTGTAGTGTATCGTGTGTCATGTTTTCCCGGGAAAGCGGCCGCGGACGGCGCGACCGACCCGATCCATTCAGGAGGCGAACATGGCGGAAACGCTGAATCTGACGAAGGAGGCGCTGGTCGCGCTGGCGGAACGGCGTCTTGACGACGCGGTGGGCGACAGCGGCTGGTCCGCGCGGCAGAAGCTCGCGCTCACGTGCCGGATCCTGTTCGACGCCGGTCACGATTCGGGCCTGGCCGGGCAGATCACCTGCCGCGCGGGCGAAGCCGGCACGTACTACACGCAGCGGCTAGGCCTCGGCTTCGACGAGATATCGGCCGCGAACCTGCTGCGCGTCAACGAGGATCTCGATGTCATCGACGGCGAAGGCATTCCGAATCCGGCCAACCGGTTCCATACGTGGATCTACCGCGAGCGCCCGGACGTGAACTGCATCATTCATACGCATCCGGCGCATGTCGCGGCGCTGTCGATGCTCGAGCAGCCGCTCGTCGTGTCGCACATGGATACCTGCCCGCTGTACGACGATTGCGCGTTCCTGAAGGACTGGCCCGGCGTGCCGGTCGGCAACGAGGAGGGTGAGATCATCTCGAAGGCGCTCGGCAGCAAGCGCGCGATCCTGCTGTCGCATCACGGCCAGCTGGTGGTCGGCAAGACGATCGAGGAAGCCTGCATCCTCGCGCTGCTGATCGAGCGGGCCGCGAAGCTGCAGCTGCTCGCGATGGCGGCCGGCGAGATCAAGCCGGTGCCGTCCGCGCTGGCGCGCGAAGCGCACGACTGGATCTCGAAGCCGAAGCGCGATGCGGTGACGTTCGACTACTACGCACGGCGGGCATTGCGTACGCATCAGGATTGCGTCGCATGAGCGGACGATTCGTCGTTCTCGTTTTCGATCATCATTGAGGAATACCTATCGTGTCAATCCTGCTGAAAGGCATCATTGCCTACCCGGTTACGCCGTTCTCCGCTGACGGCGGCGTCGACCTGAAAACGCTCGACGCGCTGATCGAGCGGCTGATTGCCGATGGCGTCCACGCGATCGCGCCACTGGGCAGTACCGGCGAAAGCGCGTACCTGTCCGACACCGAATGGGAGGCGGTCGCCTCCGCGTCGATTCGCGCGGTGCGCCGACGCGTGCCGACCGTCGTCGGCATTTCCGATCTCACCACCGCGGGCGCGGTGCGTCGCGCGCGCTTCGCCGAACGGGCCGGCGCCGATGCGGTGATGGTGCTGCCGGTGTCGTACTGGAAGCTCGCCAACGACGAGATCGTCGCGCACTATCGCGCGATCGGTGCTGCCATCGGCATCCCGATCATGCTGTACAACAACCCCGCGACGAGCGGCGTCGACATGTCACCGGACCTGATCGCGACGATCTGCCGGACCGTCGACAACGTGACGATGGTGAAGGAGAGCACCGGCGACATCGGGCGGATGCACCGGCTGGCGCAACTGAGCGACGGCGCGATTCCGTTCTACAACGGCAGCAATCCGATGGCGCTTGCCGCGCTTGCAGCGGGCGCGGCCGGATGGTGCACGGCCGCGCCGAACCTGAATGCGGCGTTGCCGCTGGCGCTGTTCGACGCGATGCAGGCGGGCGACCTCGCGCGGGCGAGGTCGGTCTTTCATGCGCAGTTGCCGTTGCTGCAGTTCATCGTCAACGGCGGATTGCCGGTGACCGTGAAGGCCGGGTTGCGCCTGCGCGGCTTCGATGCGGGCGAACCGAGGAAGCCGCTGATGCCGCTCGGCGACGCACGCACGCGCGAGCTCGAACGCCTGCTCGCGGCGCTGCCCGCCGGTGCGGCGATATGAGCGATGCGACACGGCCGCTGATCTCGGCCGCCATCGGCGCGGTACGGGTCGGCAGAAGCCGGCCGCTGGCCGGCACGCCGCACGCCAGCGCGATCGACAAGCAGCCGGCAGGCGCGCGTCTGTGGCTGGGCACGCTCGGCTTCGCCGGCGACGAGCAGGCCGATGCGCGGCATCATGGCGGGCCTGACAAGGCGGTGCACCACTATGCGCACGAACACTATGCGTGGTGGTCGGAGCAGATCGGCGCGCGCGACGTGCTCGCGCAACCGGGCGCGTTCGGCGAGAACCTGTCGACGCACGGCATGACCGAGCACGACGTGTGTCTCGGCGATGCGTTCACGCTGGGCGGTGCCGTGCTTCAGGTGTCGCAGTCGCGGCAGCCGTGCTGGAAGCTCAACGCACGTTTCGATCATCCGCGGATGGCCGCGCTCGTGCAGCAAAGCGGCCGGACCGGCTGGTACTACCGCGTGCTGCGGGAAGGCTGGGTGGAATCGGGTGACGTGCTGACGCTGCATGAGCGCCGCTACCCGCAATGGCCGCTGGCGACAGTGCTCGACGTGCTGTACCGGCGCACGCTCGACATGGCCGCGCTCGATGCGCTGTACGAAGTCCCGAACCTGCCGCCCGGCTGGCGCACGATGCTCGAAAGGCGCCGGACGGAGCGGCAGGTCGAAGACTGGACGAAGCGGCTCGAAGGACGTTGACGGGCCGTGTGTCCGTGTGTCCGTATGTCCTGGTGGCCGCGTAACTCAGTGGCTCGGCAGTTCCCGCACGTCGGCCGTCGGCACCGAGCCGAATGCGTCGCTCAGTGCATAGCCGATCAGCTGTCGCGCGGCTGCTTCGGGCGTCGCGAGCGCGCCGCTCGACTTCAGCTGGTCGAATTTCTCGCGCATCGGGAAGTTGTCTTCGCTGGTCGAGCGGATCGTCGCCTGCATGCCCGTATCGACGACGCCCGGCGCGACGCTGCAGATCCGCAGCGCGCGGTTCGCATCGAGCGCGACTGCGCGCGCATGGTGATCGAGTGCCGCCTTGGTCGCACAGTAGACGCTCCAGCCCGCGTACGCGTTGCGTGCCGCGCCGCTCGACACATGCAGGATCCGGCATTCGGTCGTGGCCGATGCCGCTTGCGCGAGCGCGGCCGACAGCATCAGCGGCGCCGCGACGTTCACGCCGACCGCGCGCGCGACGATCGCCGGGTCTTGTGCAGCGAGCGGGCCGATCGGATCGACGATGCCCGCGTTGTTGAACAGCAGCACGATCGACGCGCCGTCGACGAAGCGGCGCAGCGTGTCGCCCGCCAGCCAGGCCGCGACGGCCGACGTATCCGACAGGTCGAGTTCGATTTCGGCGAAGCGGTCGCCGGCCTGCGACGCGAGCGACGGATGGCGGCTGCGCGACACGCCGAGCACGGCGACGCCTTCCAGCAGCAGTTGTTCGGCGAGCGATGCGCCGAGGCCGCGCGTGTGTCCGGTGACGATGGCGCGTACGTGCGGTGCGGAGGAGGATGCGGTCATGGTGATGAACGGGGCGAAGGGGTGAACGGATGAATGGCGTCGACGAGCGATGCGCATGCGCGGTGGCATGGCGTGCGGGGCGGGCGATGCGTGGTATTGCGTGCGAAGGCGGTCACGCGGCGCCGCAGACGCCGGGATGACGCATATCGTAGCGCCCGCATGCGCGGCGTGCAAACGCCGCCGTGTGCAAGGAGGTGGAGTCCGCCGCGCGGCACCGTCCGGCCGATACGTTGGACGAAACCCTGCTGCGGCAAGTGGGCGCGCCGGCACGTCGCGCGGCGCCGGGCCACGCGACGCGAGCTATCATATGGCTCGCCCGTGCGCGATGCCGGACGGGCCGCGATCGTTTCCCTTCACCTGCTGCACGCTGCGACGCCACCATGAACACCACGCCGGATACGCCCACGCCACGCGCCCTTCGCGAACTCACGCCCCTCGAGGCCCGCATTCTCGGTGTGCTCGTCGAGAAACAGCACACGGTGCCGGACACCTATCCGCTGTCGTTGAATGCGCTGACCGCGGGCTGCAACCAGAAAACCGCGCGCTCGCCGGTGATGAACGTCAGCGAGGATGAGGTCACGACCGCGCTCGACGGGCTGAAGCACCTGAGCATCGTGATGGAAGGCAGCAGCAGCCGCGTGCCGCGTTTCGAGCACAACATGAACCGCGTGCTCGGCATTCCGAGCCAGGCGATCGCGCTGCTGACGATCCTGCTGCTGCGCGGCCCGCAGACGGCCGCCGAACTGCGCCTGAACAGCGCGCGCCTGCACGGCTTCGCCGATATCTCGTCGGTCGAGGCGTTCCTCGACGAACTCGCGGCGCGCGCACAGCCGCTCGTCGTCCGGTTGCCGCGTGCGCCGGGCGCGCGCGAGAACCGCTGGATGCACCTGATGTGCGGCGAAGTGAACATGGCCGATTTCGCGAGCGCGGATGTCGGCGGTGCGGATTCCGTGCCGCCTTCCGAATTCGAAGCGCTGAAGGCCGAACAGAAGCGGCTCGCGGATGAAGTGGCGCGACTGAATGCGCTGGTTCTGCGGATGGCCGGCGAGCTGGGCATCGACGTCGATGCGCAAGGCGACGCGGGCTGATGTAGATGGCCGCGGTGGCCCGCCACTGGATGGCCACGCCGCAGCACCGCCGGGTCGGGGTGCGTTGCGGGGACTACCCGCATCGCGGCGTTACTTCAGCTTGACGCCCGGTACGAGATAGCGCGAACCGCCCGGTTTCAGGATCGGCGCCAGCGCCTCAAATGGCGCATCGAGTTGCGGCCCGAGGCAGGCACCTGCCGCGTGGCCAATCCCGGATACGGCGAACGACAGCTTGCCGGGGGCATCGAGCTCGAACGCCAGGTATTCGGGGAACACGTCGGCGCACGACAGCGAATCGCCTTTGCCGTCCGTCACTTGCAGACCGTGTGTTGTCTTGTCGCGCAATCGCGCAATGAAACCCGCCAGCGCGGGGCTCGTTTCCGGATTGCCGTCCTTGCCCGCCACAGTTGCGTCGATCACGCGGTTCCAGTCGAGGTACGCGCCGCGCAGTAGGTCGAACGTGACAGGATCGTAGTGATTGTCCGGGTACGCGCCGCCGCAGAACAGGCTGCCCGATTCCACGATACCCATCGCCGCACGCGACAGCCAAGTGACCGTCACTTGCTCGTCGTCGTAGCCGCCGAGCGATCCGGATGCCGACCCGTCGTCGCTATAGCGCGTCGATGCGCATTCGAGCGCCGCGAGACTCATCTGCCAGTGCCGTTGTTCCAGCAGATGGTTGACTCGCGCCATCACGGCCGGATCGGGGTATCGGCTCAGCCGCGGATATGCGAGCACCGTGCGCGGGTCGCTCCACATCCGGTATGCGACCGTGCCGTCGCCGATCTCCGGGCCCACCGGCCGTGCATGCCCGGCAAGCTTCAGCGTGGCATACGGCGCGTGCTGCATGTCGATGTCCGCGCTGCACGCGATACCGCTGCCGACACCACTCCCGGACACGGCTGTGATCGCTTCGACGGCGCCGGGCGCGACTGCGTCGGGATCGTATGCGGCGACGCGGCGCAACGCGAAGGTGCGTGACTTGCCAGAGCGCGCATCGGTCCAGCGGCCGCGATAGCCGGCCTTGTCCCGCGTGCCCTGCCAGGTGGCCGCGGCATGATCGAAATTGGCCTGCTCGCGGAATCCCAATGGCGTGCGCGCGTCGTCCGGCAACTGCGTTCGTACGAGTGGCTCGATCAATTCCGCAGGCGTGCCGTGCAGCGGAATGTCGATGCCGTGCTGCGCATAGAAGTAGCGGCCCGAGATCGAACCATCCGCAGCCGGGCGATCGTCGAGTTCCATCACGACGGCGCCGGCGCCTTGCAGCATTCCCTCGTAGACCGTGCGCTGTGCGGCATCCGCGAAGCCCGTGCGCAACGCGATCAGCACCAGGACCATCCGGATCATCGGGCGCATCACCAGCGGCACCCGGTCTGTTCGGACGCGTCGACGTCCAGTACCCTGCCGAACGCTGTCTGCTTGCCGGTGCGCGCGCTGGTATAGGTCATCGAATAGATCATCGCTCCCTGCGACATCATCTCGTACCGTCCATTGATCCTGCCGTCGACCATCTCGACCCAGGTCGTCGTGAACTGGTGCGGGCGGCCCTCGGCGAGCACTTCCTCGTCCACGTGCTCGACCACCAGCGGCAGCGCCATTTTCGCTTTCGCATAGCGGACCATGCCGCCCGACCAGCCGACGGCGTCGTCGTAGTAGGTGCGCATTTCGAAGCGCACCGGTTTGTCGCCGTCCGACTTGAAGCAGTACACCTCGGTGGAGACCTTGGCGAACGCGGGCAGCGACGCGCAGAGCAGCAGGGCGGCATACGGTTGGCGGATGGCACGGAGAAGTTCGGAGACGGTCATCGTGGCGTGTCGGTTGGGCAGGGATCGATCGGTTACGAACAGTCGGTGTGCGGCGCGGCCGGCATCGCACGACGTGGCCTTCGGTACCCGACAGCCGTGATCGTACGGCACTTCGACAAAACGCGGACAGTCGGCCGAACGGCCGGAGCATCCCGCATCGCGCGCCGACGGCTTTAGACGTTTACCTTCAAACAACAGAAAACGCCCATCGCGTGCGTGCTCGTTGTGCTTCAATTCATCCGGTTTGTACTCCTACTAAAACGACGAATTCAGAACAGCCCGGATTGCCAATTCACAGGAGACAGTCGATGGCTCGGAACCGGTTTTGAAGCAGCACACGCGATGGTCTGCAACACCGCGAACTTCCTTCGATGAAAGCAGGTTATTCCAGGGGCCCCAACCATGTCCTCAAGACGTTTCATGATGGCCGCGGCTGCCGTGTCCGCCGCGCTGGCCATCGCCGCACCGCCGGCCACTGCCGCCGCGCCGACCGTATCCGACCCGTTCTACACGTACACCGGCACAACGCCATTGGCATCGATTCCACCGGGCACGGTGCTCAAGACGCGCAACGTCACGTACCACGTGGCTGGCATCCCCACCGCGCTGACCGCGCAGCAGTTGCTGTATCGCACCAATAACGCGCTGAACCAGCCGGTCGTCAACGTGACGTCCGTGATCCGGAGCCAGGTCAGCAACGGCCAGGCCATCTCGTACCAGTCGGCCTACGATTCGCTGAACCCGTACGACGAGCCGTCGCAGGTGATCGCCGGCGACCGCGACGTCACGAAGATCATCAACGTCGGCACGCTGCTCTACAGCGCGGAATCGATTCCGCTGTCGACACTGCTGCTGCTCGGCTACAACGTCATCGTGCCCGATACGGAGGGCCAGACGGCCGACTTTGCTGCCGGTCCCGAATACGGGATGACGACGCTCGATTCGATCCGCGCGGCGCTCAATACGCCGTCCACGGGCCTGAACCCGTCGAGCAAGGTCGCGATGATCGGCTATTCCGGCGGCGCGATCGCGACGAACTGGGCCGCGCAGCTCGCGCCGAGCTATGCGCCCGAGATCAACAAGCAGCTCGTCGGTGCGGCGGAAGGCGGCGTGCTGGTCGACCCCGCGCACAACCTGCGCTACGTCGACGGCAGCATCGTCTGGGGCGGCGTGGCCGCGGCCGCGCTGGCCGGGCTGTCGCGCGGCTACGGCTTCGACCTGACGCCTTATCTCAGCGATACCGGCGTCGCCGTGCTCAAGGACATCCAGAGCCAGTCGCTCGCATACATCCTGCCGAAGTACACGGGGCTGCATTGGGGCACGCTGTTCAAGCCGCAATACGCGAACGACATCAACAGCATTCCCGTGTACGTGACGTACGCGAACAAGGTGAATGCCGGGCTGGCCGCATCGCCGACGATCCCGATGTTCATCGGCCAGGGCACGGCGGGTGCGCTGGACGGCACCTTCAGCAGCCAGGTGGGCGATGGCGTGATGATGGCGTACGACGTGCGCGCGCTGGCGCAGAAGTTCTGTGCCAGCGGCACGCCGGTCACGTACAACGAGTATCCGCTCGAACATGCGGGCGCGATCGTGCCGTGGGTGGCCGGCATGCTGCCGTGGCTCTACGACCGTTTCAACGGAAAAGCGGCGCCGAGCAACTGCTGGCTGACGTCGCTGCTGCCGAGCAATTCGCTGGCGCCCGAGACGCTGCACTAGCCGCCACGCCGCGTGTGATGCGGCGCACGGCCGGGCGACCCTTCGCGGGTCGCCTTTTTCTTTTTGCCTTTTGATCTGCGTCGCGCTGCGGCAAGGCCGCCGCGTCGGTCTCCCCGCCGCAAGCCGCCTCCGTCCCGCCCGGGTGCCATAATCGAGCCTGCCCATCATTCCAGACAGACGTCCCCCGGAGATTCACCATGCAGAACCTCGACAATCCTTCCCACGATCGCGAGGTAGGCAGCGCCGACGCGACGCAGGACACCACGCGCATCGACGACGTCCGCATCGGCGCCGTGCGCCCGCTGATTTCCCCCGCACTGCTACTGGACGAGCTGCCGGTGCCGGCCGCCACGCAGACGCTCGTCGAGGACACGCGCCGCGCGATCGGCGACATCCTGCACGGCCGCGATGACCGGCTGCTGCTCGTCGTCGGCCCGTGCTCGATCCACGATCACGACCAGGCACTCGATTACGCGCGCCGCCTGAAGGCGGCCGCCGATGCGCTGAAGGACGACCTGCTGATCACGATGCGCGTCTACTTCGAGAAGCCGCGCACGACGGTCGGCTGGAAGGGCTACATCAACGATCCGCGCCTCGACGGCAGCTTCCGCATCAACGAAGGGCTGCGCGCCGCGCGGCAACTGCTGCTCGACATCAACGCGCTGGGCCTGCCGGCATCGACCGAATTCCTCGACCTGCTGAGCCCGCAGTACATCGCCGACCTGATCGCGTGGGGTGCGATCGGCGCGCGCACGACCGAGAGCCAGAGCCATCGACAGCTCGCGTCGGGCCTGAGCTGCCCGATCGGCTTCAAGAACGGCACCGACGGCGGCGTGCAGGTCGCGTCCGACGCGATCGTCGCGGCAGCGGCGAGCCATGCGTTCATGGGGATGACGAAGATGGGGATGGCCGCGATCTTCGAGACGCGCGGCAACGACGACGCGCACGTGATCCTGCGCGGCGGCAAGAACGGCCCGAACTACGACGCCGAGCATGTCGAGGCGAGCTGCGCGGTGCTGCGCAAGGCCGGCCTGCGCGAACAGGTGATGGTCGATTGCTCGCATGCGAACTCGAACAAGTCGCACGAGCGGCAGATCGACGTCGCGCAGGATCTCGCGCGGCAGTTGGCGCAGGGCGAGCACCGGATCGTCGGCGTGATGGTCGAGAGCCATCTCGAGGCCGGGCGCCAGGACCTGAAGCCGGGCGTGCCGCTGAAGTACGGTGTGTCGATCACCGATGCGTGCCTGAGCTGGACGCAGACGGAGCCGGTGCTCGACGTGCTGGCGGAGGCGGTGCGGCACCGGCGCGTGTATTCGCGCAACGCGTGACGGCGGCGATGTACGCGATTCGCTGCGGTATCCGTAATGTCGCCATCACAACAGGCGCCTGACGGCGACTGCGTCATCACGTCCAATGCAGCGTTTCGCGAGTGGCGCTAACATGGGCCGGTGTGATGCGTCGTACAGAGGCCTTCTCGTTTCACGCGGCGCATGCACGGAGGCGGCTTGGCCGGCCGCCGACACCGACAACAATTCACCGGAGTGCATAACAGCATGGCTTTCTACAAGACCCTCATCGCAGCAACCGTCCTCGCCTCGAGCGTCAGCGCGCACGCGCAGATCGCGGGCGCGCAGCCGATCAGCGTGACCGTCGAACAATCGCAGGCGCTGCTCGAAGGCTGGAGCGTGAAGAAGAGCGTGCTCGGCAAGGCCGTCTACAACGACGAGAACCAGAAGGTCGGCACCGTGCGCGACCTGATCGTCGCGCCGGACGGCTCGGTATCGGCGGCGATCGTGTCGGCCGGCGGCTTCCTCGGCGTGGCCGCGCACGACGTCGCGGTGCCGATCGCATCGCTCGACGTGCGCAACGGCAACATCTACCTGCCGGGCGCGACGAAGGATGCGCTGAAGGCGACGCCCGCGTTCCAGTACGCGAAGGTGCCGTCGCCGCCGAAGCCGAAGAAGCTCGACGACAAGCACTGAGCCAGCACGGATTGGCACGGCCCGGCGCGCAATGCGCCGGGCTGGGTCCGGTCGGCCGCGCGCCTGCGAGGCGCGTCCGCCGGCCCGGGCCGTCAGGCTCCGGGCGTCTGCTCGCCCAGCCAGTTTCCGCTGAACCCGAACGCGACCGGCCCGCTCAGAAGCACACTGCCGGCACCATCCCAACGCACCGTCACGTCGCCGCCGTCGCATTCGACGCGCACCGACGCATCCAGCAACCCGCGCCGGATGCCGTTGACGACCGCCCCGCACGAACATGATCCCGAACCGAGCGGCACGCCGCCGCCGCGCTCCCAGATGCGCAGGCGAATATGCGTGCGATCGATGACCTGAACGAAGTGCACGTTGGTTTTCTGCGGAAACAGCGGATGCGTTTCGATGGTCGGGCCGAGCGCCGCGACATCGATCGTGCGCAGATCGTCGACGAAGAACGTGCAATGCGGATTGCCCATGTTGCACGCGGCAGGGGCGCCGGGCAGCGGCAACGCGAGCGTGTCGAGTGCCTCCGCGAGCGGCACGTCCCGCCAGCCGGTGAGCGGCCGGCCCATCTCGACGGTGATCAGGCCGTTCGCCTCCGTCGAGCACTCGAGATACCCGCGGCGGGTTCGCAGCACGAGCGATGACAGGCCGGTTTCCCGCATCAGTTGCCACGCGACGCCGCGCGTTGCGCTGCCGCAGGTGTCGAGCGGCGAGCCGTCGGCGTTCCAGAACGCGACGCGGGCTGCTGCGTCGTCGCAATCCGACACGACCGCGAGCTGATTGAAGCCGATGCCGCGCTTGCGATCGCCCATGCGCCGCGCGAGGTTGCCATCGATCGCGTGCGCGTGATCCTGACCGCGCAGGTCGACGATCGCGAAGTCGTCGCCGTTCGCGTGCATTTTCTGAAATCCGATTGGCATGGCGGTTCCTGTATCGAGGCAGGCGACCACTGTACGGTGCGCGCCGGCCGGGATCAATGCCGTTCGGGCACGGCGGGGCGCAGCGCCGGAAGATTCGATCCGCCCCACGCACGGCGGGCTGCCCGATTGACGATCACGTCGTTGCGACGCCGTCCGGACGCGTCACGCGCCGCTAGGGGGACACCCCGATTCCGAATGAAATCGTAAGACATGTAATATAAATGAAAGATAAATTCGGATTTGTCCGTAGTCATGACGCCCGCTCGCTCGCGTAACGGATCCGACCGTCCGCCCACGCGTCATTCGCACCTTCAACAGAAACGCCCCATGGAACAACTCGTCGATTCGCTCAACGGTGTCATCTGGAGCCCTGCGCTCATCTTTCTCTGTCTTGCAGCGGGGCTGTACTTTTCGCTGCGCACGCGCTTCGCGCAGGTTCGCCACTTCATCGAGATGCTGCGCCTGATGCGGGGCAGCAAGGCCTCGGCGGAAGGCGTGTCGTCGTTCCAGGCGCTGGCGATGTCGCTGTCGGGGCGCGTCGGCACGGGCAACATCGCGGGCGTTGCGACGGCCATCACGTTCGGCGGCCCCGGCGCGATGTTCTGGATGTGGCTCGTCGCGTTCCTCGGCGCGAGCACCGCGTTCGTCGAATCGACGCTGTCGCAGATCTACAAGGTGCGGCGCGAAGGGCAGTATCGCGGCGGCCCCGCGTATTACATCGAGAAGGGGCTCGGCATCCGCTGGTATGCGGTGGCGTTCGCGATCGCCACCGTGCTCGCGTGCGGGCTGCTGCTGCCGGGCGTGCAGGCGAACGGGATCTCGTCCGCGATCGAGAATTCCTTCGGCATCGCGAAACCCGTCACCGGGGCGGTGCTCGTGCTGCTGCTCGGCATGATCATCTTCGGCGGCGTGAAGCGGATCGCGCGCGTCGCGGAAATCGTCGTGCCGTTCATGGCGCTCGGCTACATCCTGATCGCGTGCGTCGTGATCGCGCTCGACATCGAGCGTCTGCCGGGTGTCGTCAGGCTGGTATTCGAAAGTGCGTTCGGCGTCGAGGCCGGCTTCGGCGCGGTGCTCGGCATGGCGATCCAGTGGGGCGTGAAGCGGGGTGTCTATTCGAACGAAGCGGGGCAGGGCACGGGCCCGCACGCGTCGGCGGCCGCGGAAGTGACGCACCCGGCGCAGCAGGGGCTCGTGCAGGCGTTCTCGGTCTACGTCGATACGCTGTTCGTCTGTTCGGCGACGGGTTTCATGATCCTGATCACTGGCGCGTACAACGTGGTCGCGCCGGGCGGCCGCGCGCTGTTCTCGGGCGCGGCCGGCATCGAGGCCGGCCCCGGCTACACGCAGATGGCCGTCGAATCGGTGCTGCCGGGCTTCGGTGCGGCGTTCGTCGCGATGGCGCTGTTCTTCTTCGCGTTCACCACGATCCTCGCGTACTACTACATCGCGGAAACCAACGTCGCGTACCTGAGCCGTGCGCGCAGCAGCGCCGCCGGCACGTTCGTGCTGCGTGCGGTGATCCTGCTCGCGACGCTGTACGGCGCGGTGAAGAGCGCGAGCGTCGCATGGGCGCTGGGCGACATCGGCGTCGGGTTGATGGCGTGGCTGAACATCGTCGCGATCCTGTTGCTGCAGAAGCCGGCGCTCAAGGCGCTGCGCGACTACGAGGCGCAGAAGCGCGCGGGACGCGAGCCGACGTTCGATCCGGCCGCGCTCGGCATCGCGAATGCGACGTTCTGGGAGAAGCCGGCGGCGGCAAGCGGCACGCGCGAGGGCCGGGTGGAGCCGGTCGTGGCAGCAGAGCGGCAGTCGTAGCAACGCATCCCGTGGCGCTGCGCCGTCTGCGACGGCCGCGGCGCGCGACGCGGGATGCATTCGTCTCACACCAGCGGCCGGCACATCTGTTGCCGGCCATTTTGCATCGTGCCGCACGGGCGGGCCGATGCGTTTCCAGCCCCTCCCGATGGATTGCATGAAATTTGTGCTTGCCGTGACATGCGATCCCTCAGACCGTAGCGGCTCGCAGGAGCCTGCTGGCAATCGGCGAGGATGTGGGCGGGATCGCGGCCGCAGCCGTCGACGCCGAACTTCTATTGGCAGGTGGGTCGTCGGATTCGAGATGGCGTGCTCCGCCGTGAGCGCGCTACGGACAACAGATCATGCCCACGATCGATGTTGTCTTGTTCTACGGCGGCGCCCAGCCGCTTCGCGCAATCCTCAATCCGTGCATCACCGATGTGACACGTGCGTGTCATTGATGAATATGTTTTTTTTCGCTTGATTACATCCCTATCGTATTGGATAGAATGCTACGCGTTCCTGACGAATACGGAATGGTTCGTACATTTTTGTTGCTTCGACCATAGCTAAAAAACTGGGGATCCAGACATGCGAGACAACGGAGCACCGACGATGCTACCCGAGGAAATCGTCCCACTCGGCGACATCGAAAATATTGCACGACGCCATTTCGTGACGGCGCTCGGCGCAACGCTTCTGGCCGGATGCGGTGGAGACGGAAGCAACGCGGTTACAGGCGGTGAGCGTGCATCGGCAAACGGCACCGGCCAGGCGTCCCGAGGTGCGCCAGCTTCGAATGGTCTCGACGCAGGGGCGACGTCGGCGGGCATTGCCCAGACCCGAGCCTTCACGCATCCCGGTTTGCTGCATACCGAGGCGGATTTCGAACGCATGCGCGCTAAGGTCGGGGCTCACGCTTCCCCGTGGATCGACAGCTGGAACGTGCTCGTCGCCAACGGTCACACGCGCCTCACGAACAAGCCGAACCCGCAGGTCGGCATCTATCGCGGCAATGATCCCACGCATGGCCAGAACTACGGCGCGCTCTACAACGACATCGCCGCCGCCTATGGCGACGCGCTGCGCTGGAAGGTGTCGGACGACACACGCTATGCCGACAAAGCCGTGGAGTATCTGGACCAATGGGCCGCGAAGCTGACGACGCTTGGCGGCAGCGACGTGGCGCTCGCCGCCGGCATCTACGGCTACGAGTTCGCCAACGCAGCCGAAATCATGCGCGGCTACAGCGGCTGGAGTCCGGCCGGACTCGCGGCGTTCCAGGCCATGATGCGCAATGTCTTCTACCCGGTCAGTCACGCTTTCCTGACCCGTATCGACACCGCGATGGACACGCACTACTGGGCCAACTGGGGCCTGGCCAACATCGCGTGCATCCTGGCCATCGGCGTGCTGTGCGACGATGCCGAGCTGGTCAACGAGGCCGTCACCCATTTCAAGACCGGTGGCAGCAACGGCTGTATCCGGCAAGCCGTGTACTACCTGCACCCCGGCAACCTCGGGCAATGGCAGGAAGCCGGCCGTGACCAGGGCCACAGCACGCTCGGCATTGCATTGATGGGCGCCATTTGCGAGATGGCGTGGAATCAGGGTATCGACCTGTACGGCCATGACAACAATCGCTTTCTGGCCGGCGCGGAATACGTGGCCAAGGCCAACCTGAAGCAGGCGGACGGCGCGTTCTACACGGTGCCTTTCGTCACGTACCAGAACAGCGTCGGCGTTACCCAGACGCAGTTCTCCACCGGTGGGCAAGGCGACGCCCTGGGGCGGCCCTGCTGGGCGCTGGTGGCCAACCATTACATCAACCGCAAAGGTCTGGCGGCGCCCTACACGAAGCGCGCTGCCGAGCTTGTGGCACCGGAAGGCGGCGGCGGCAACTACGGCCCCAACAGTGGCGGATTCGACCAGCTTGGCTACGGCACGCTCACCTGTACGCTCGACCCCGGCACCCCTGCCGCAACGCCGACCGGCCTGACCGGCTACGCCGGCGCGGGCAAGGTGGTGTTGTCGTGGTGGGGCAGCAGCAACGCCGTCGGCTACAACGTCAAGCGCGCCACCATTGCCGGCGGACCGTACAGCACCATCCGGAGCGGTATCACCGATCTGCTGACCTTTACCGATATGCCCGCCGGTGCCGGCACGTATTTTTATGTCGTGACGGCGCAAACGATTGCGGGCGAGTCGGCGCCCTCCAACGAAGTGAAAGTGATCACGGCGCAGCAGTTGCTCGCGCACCTCACGTTTGATGAAGGCAGCGGCGTCACGGCCGCCGATAGCTCGGGCAACGGGCGCAATGGCACGCTCAACGGCGCAACGTGGGCAGCGGGGCGCAGCGGCAACGCGGTTTCGCTCAACGGCTCGGGCGCGTATGTGGCGTTGCCCGACGATCTGCTGGCCGATGTGTCGGACTTCACCATCGCCAGCTGGGTGTTCTGGAACGGCGCGCAAACGTGGGCACGCCTGTTCGACTTCGGCACGGGGTTCCACCGCTACATGATGTTCACGCCGCGCGCCCAGTTGCGCAACGGCTGGGCCGGCATGCGCTTCGCGATGACGGCCAACGGCCCCGGTGACGGCCCTCCGGAACAGATCATCGACGCCCCCACCGAGCTGCCGAGCAAGCGATGGGTGCATGTGGCCGTCACGCTATCGGGTTCGACCGGCACGATATACGTGGACGGCACGCCCGTCAGTACCAACACGGCGATGTTTCAGGCGCCGTTCCGCCTTGGCCCTACCACGCAGAACTGGCTGGGCAAATCGCAATACGGTGCCGACGCCACGTTCCGCGGCCTGATCGACGATTTCCGTATCTATCGCGGTGCGCTCAGCGCTGCGCAGATTGCATCGCTCATGACGAATTGATCGCGCAGGGCCCGACCGTGGGCCCTGCGATGGACCTCTTTCCTTAAGGACTTCTGATGACCGTGTTTTCTCAACGATGGATTGCCGCTGCGGCGATGGCGTGTACGTTATGGGGCTGTGATGGCGGATCCGACAGCGCGACAGGCGTGACCAATGCGGGTGCCGATGTCGCCGCCAATCGTAGTCAGATCGGCGGAAATGGCAGCGGCAGCAACCTGCCGGCGGCCGCGGCCAGCTGGACCAGCGTCAAGTGGGGCGGCGGTGGCTACGTCACCGGCCTGATCTACCATCCAGCCAACGCGAGCCTGCTGTACGCACGCACCGACGTTGGCGGCGCGTACCGCTGGAACGCGACCAACTCGACGTGGACACCGATTACCGACGGCATCGGCTTCGGCTCAGGCGAGGGCGATTTCCATGGCGTCGAAAGCCTAGCGCTCGACCCGAACAACGATCAACTCGTCTACATGATGACCGGCATTACCGTGACGCAGGGTCACAACGGCCGCATCTACATCTCGAGCAACCGCGGCGACACCTGGACGCACTACGACCTGCCGTTCCCGGTGGGCGGCAACGACAACGGCCGCGCCACGGGCGAGCGCCTGCAGGTCGACCCGAACAATCCCTCGACGCTGTTCTACGGATCGCGCACGGCCGGCCTGTGGAAGAGTGCCGATTCGGGCCGCACCTGGGCACAGGTCACGGGTCTGTCCTCCACCACGATCAGCGGGGGCGGCTCCCCGATCGGCGTCGAACAGGTGATCTTCGATACGTCGGGCAAGGGTAGTGGCCAGCCGACCTGGATCATGTGGGCCACCGTCGCCCCGGACTACGCCAACGCGGCGGGCCTGACGTCGACCCTGTACAAGTCCACCAACGGCGGCTTCTCCTGGACGCCGGTGCCCGTCCCGCCGACGGTGTCCGGCTACTACATCCCGCACGTCGTGCGCACGTCGGACGGCAACTTCTACGTGGTGTTCAACGCGGGCGTCGGCCAGGGCATCGGTGGTCCGAGCTATCTCTACGAGTTCGGCGGAAGTAACAACGGCAACTGGACGCTGCTCAACCGCTCCAACGGTAACGGCTTTGGCGGCCTGTCCGTCTCCGGTCTGGGCTCGTCCGCCCGCATCGCACTGGGCATGACGGGCTGGAGCGACACCAGCAAGACCATCCAGCTATCCGACGACGGCGGCAGTACGTGGCGCGAAATCGAGGCCGGCATGCCGCACACCGGCACTGCCTCGGGTGGCTGCGCCGGCTGGGTCGAGAGCGTCGCCATCGACCCGGCCAATCGCGATCACGTCATGCACGTCCACGGCGGCGGCATCTGCGAAACCATGAACGCCTCGTCGCCCACGCCAACCTGGCGCCCCAAGGTCGACAACCTCGAGGAAACCGTGACGCTGGCGCTCGTCACGGCGCCGCCCGGTGCGTCGTACAAGTTCATCAACAGCGCCGGCGACATCGGCACGTGGGTCAATACGGATCTCACGACGAGGCCGACGAAAGGCCCGTTGAACACGTGGAGCAGCGGCAATTCGGCCGACATGTCGTGGTCCGATCCGACGTACATCGCCGCCGCGGGCGTCGACAACGCCAACGGCCATGCCACCAAGGGCTTCTGGTCGGGCGACAGCGGCAATACCTGGGCGACGTTCGCGTCGCTGCCTGACGGCGCCGCGGCAAGCCAGAGCAACGTGGGCAACCTGGTCGTCCCGTCGCGCAACAACGTGACCTGGGCACCGCCCGACTCGGTGCCGTCGTACACGACAGACAATGGCGCCAGCTGGACGTCGACCAACCTGCCGGCGTTCAGCGCCAAATGGAACGGCTTCCCGCGTGCCTACCGCCTGGCCGCGGACCGCAAGAACCCGAACAAGGTCTATGCCTACGACTCCGGCGGCGCACCGTGGAGCTGGCAGCGCGGCAGGATCTACGTCTCGAACGACGGCGGCCACACGTTCGCGCTGAGCCAGGGCTCCGTGAACGCGAACCTGGCCTGGAATGCGTGGCGGGATACGTCGATGGCGGTCAATCCGAACGCCGAGGGCGACCTCTGGCTGGCCGACGGCACGGCCGTGTACCACTCGGTGGACTCGGGGGCAACCTGGACGAAGCTCAGCGCCTTTGCGTCGACCAACGACACACCGGGCGCCACCGTGATCGCCTTGGGCAGGGCGCCGACCGGTTCGTCGTACTCGGCCGCGGTCTACGTGGAAGGCACATTGAACGGCGTCTGGGGCATTTACCATTCCGACGACGGTGGTGCAACGTGGGCGCGCTTCAACGATGACGCGCACCAGTTCGGCGACTCCGGCGTGATGGCCGGCGACTGGAACACGTATGGCAGGATTTACGTCAACGGCGCCGCTCGCGGTCTGATCTACAGCAATTGAAGTTGATCGACCGTCAGGGGGCGATTCTCGACGTCTACGTCATGGCGCTTTGACCAAGGAGCATGGGTGCCCACCGATCGGGGAGGTGGGCACCTGTGGCTGACAAGGACGTTGAGTTGATCTTTTGCCACTACGGTACGGTTGGCGCGATGCAACCGAGAAGGGCCAAGGTCAATGTGGTTGCGGCGACAAAACCAGAATCTGCGTGAACTGGGGGAGCAGGGCCGCTTCCCGCCTGCTATCAAGAGCAGGTCGAAGCGAACCGGTCAGATGATGTGCTCGAGAGCATCGAGGCGGAACGGGTGAAAGCATTCAGCGCACCTCCCCGCATCTACGTAATTCTACGTAGCTCCGCATACGTAGTTATCCGCTTGTAAGCCGCCCCCGTCGCGCGGAATACTACGGCCCATCGCCGTGGCCTCTGCGAGGCTGCGGCACGACGCATCGACGTCACGCGGGTTCGGCCCCTCGCCGCATCCACTCAAAAACACATTGGAGACCAGGAGACGCCATGAATCGGGCTTCCAGTACCCTGCTATGGATCGCGGTCGCGCTGCTCGGCGCGTTCGCGTTCGGCACGATCGCACTCGCACACGGCGAGCGCGTCAGTGCCCTCTGGATCGTGATCGCCGCAGTCTGCGTGTATCTGATCGCGTATCGCTTCTACAGCCGTTTCATCGCCAGCAAGGTCATGCAGCTCGACGGGCTGCGGATGACGCCGGCCGTCAAGTACAACGACGGCCTCGACTACGTGCCGACCAACAAGTACGTGCTGTTCGGCCATCACTTCGCCGCGATCGCCGGCGCCGGGCCGCTCGTCGGCCCCGTGCTCGCCGCGCAGATGGGCTACACGCCCGGCATGCTGTGGATCCTGGCCGGCGTCGTGTTCGCCGGCGCGGTGCAGGACTTCATCGTGCTGTTCATCTCGACGCGCCGCGACGGCCGCTCGCTCGGCGATCTCGTCAAGATGGAGCTCGGCACGGTGCCCGGCGTGATCGCGCTGTTCGGCGCGTTCCTGATCATGGTGATCATCCTCGCGGTGCTCGCGCTGATCGTCGTGAAGGCCCTGACGAATTCGCCGTGGGGCACGTTCACCGTCGCCGCGACGATTCCGATCGCGCTGTTCATGGGCGTCTACACGCGCTACATCCGTCCGGGCCGCATCGGCGAAGTGTCGATCATCGGCTTCGTGCTGCTGATGGCATCGATCGCGTTCGGCCAGCACGTGCACGATTCGCCGACGCTCGCCGCGTGGTTCACGTTCACGGGCACGCAGCTCACGTGGATCCTGATCGGCTACGGCTTCGTCGCCTCGGTGCTGCCGGTGTGGCTGCTGCTCGCACCGCGCGACTACCTGTCGACCTTCCTGAAGATCGGCACGATCCTCGGCCTCGCGATCGGCATCCTGGTCGTCGCGCCGGAACTGAAGATGCCCGCGCTGACGAAGTTCGTCGACGGCACGGGCCCGGTGTGGTCGGGCAACCTGTTCCCGTTCCTGTTCATCACGATCGCGTGCGGTGCGGTGTCTGGCTTCCACGCGCTGATCTCGTCCGGCACGACGCCGAAGCTGATCGACAACGAAACCAACGCGCGCTTCATCGGCTACGGCGCGATGCTGATGGAATCGTTCGTCGCGATCATGGCGCTGGTTGCCGCGTGCGTGATCGAACCGGGCATCTACTTCGCGATGAACGCGCCGGCCGCCGTGCTCGGCTCGACGCCTGAGGCGGTGGCCAACACCGTCACGCAATGGGGCTTCGTGCTGACGCCCGACATGCTGACGCAGACCGCGAAGGCCGTCGGCGAAACGACGATCATCGCGCGTGCGGGCGGCGCGCCGACGCTGGCCGTCGGCATGGCGCACATCCTGCACCAGGTGATCGGCGGCGAAGCGATGATGGCGTTCTGGTATCACTTCGCGATCCTGTTCGAGGCGCTGTTCATCCTGACGGCCGTCGACGCCGGCACGCGTGCGGGCCGCTTCATGCTGCAGGATCTGCTCGGCACCTTCCACCCGGCGCTCAAGCGCACCGAGTCGCTGCCCGCGAACCTGGTCGCCACCGCGCTGTGCGTGGCCGCGTGGGGCTACTTCCTGTATCAGGGCGTGGTCGATCCGCTCGGCGGCATCAACACGCTGTGGCCGCTGTTCGGCATCTCGAACCAGATGCTCGCCGCGATCGCGCTGGTGCTCGGCACCGTCGTGCTGTTCAAGATGAAGCGCGAGCGCTACGCATGGGTGACGATCGTGCCGACCGCGTGGCTCCTGATCTGCACGCTGACGGCCGGCTGGCAGAAGATTTTCGACGCGAACCCGAAGGTCAGCTTCCTCGCGCACGCCGCGAAGCTGCAGGCCGCGGTGGACGAAGGCAAGGTGCTCGCGCCGGCGAAGTCGATCGCGCAGATGAAGCGGATCATCTTCAACGACTACATCGATGCGGCGCTGGCCGGGCTGTTCATCTTCGTCGTCGTGGCGATCGCGGTGTACGGCGTGATCGCCGTGCTGCGCGCGCGCCGCGAGTCGAAGCCGACGGTGCGCGAGACGCCGTACGAAGCGATGCCGGCCGCGCAGGCGCTCGGCAGCGGACGTTAAGGGGAGGCCGCGATGTTCAGCGATCTTGGCAGCGACCTGCGCAGCGCGGGGCGTTACCTCGGGCAGGCGTTGCGGCTGATGGTCGGCCTGCCCGACTACGACACCTACGTCGCGCACATGCGTGCGACCCATCCGGACCGCGAGCCGATGACGTATGAGGAATTCTTCCGCGAGCGTCAGAATGCGCGGTACGGGTCGGGAGCGGGGAAGTGCTGTTGAACCGGGCTGCCCAGGCCGTTCGGTAATCGAAAGGGAGGCGCCGCGATGCATGTCGCGGCGCTTTTTTCTTTGGCGGGCCGGCGGCGCGCGTCGCCGTTTGCCTGAGCGCAGCACGGCACATTCCGCCGGCCGGTATCATAGGGTTCCCTCTTTTCCAGATGGACCCGCAGGAGAACACGTCGTGCATGTCGGTGAGCGTTTCAACAGCATTTCCCATCTCGTCGGCGCGGTGCTGTCGGTGGTCGGTCTCGTGGCGCTCGTCACGATGGGCGCGCTCGAAGGCGATCCCTACAAAGTGGTGAGCTTCAGCGTGTATGGCGCGATGCTGATCCTGCTCTACGCAATCTCGACGCTGTACCACAGCGTGCGCAACCCGCGCCTGAAAGCGATCCTGCAGAAGTGCGATCACTCGGCGATCTACCTGCTGATTGCCGGCAGCTACACGCCGTTCACGCTGGTCACGCTGCGGGGCCCGTGGGGCTGGTCGCTATTCGGCGTGAGCTGGGGGCTCGCCGCGTTCGGGATCGTGCAGGAGCTGACGCTCGGGCGGCGCACGCGCCTGTTGTCGATGATCCTGTACGTGGCGATGGGCTGGCTCGCGCTCGTCGCGGTGCGCCCGTTGATCCATGCGCTGCCGCCGGTCGGTACCGCGTGGCTCGTGGCCGGCGGGTTGATCTACAGCGCGGGGATCTACTTTTTCATCAACGACGAGCGCATCCGCCATGGGCACGGCATCTGGCATCTGTTCGTGCTGGCCGGGAGCCTGTGCCAGTTCGTCAGTGTCGCGATGTATGTCGCGTGAGCGACGGGCGGCGTTGACGCAATGGCGGCGCGCCGTGCCGCCGCGCGCGCACCGGCTGGAGCATGCGTCACCGACGCGTGGCGGTTTGTAGCTGCGCAGCCGGTTCGCCGGGTGCCCGTGACGGCCGCGCCGTGATCCACCACGTCGCGGCGGCGAGTGCCGACAAGCCTGTCGCGATGCCGAGCGCCACCCGCATCGCCGCCGGAAACGGCTGCAGCGTCGCGATGCACGCGCCGAAGATCGCCACCCCAAGCGCCGATCCACTTTGCCGCGCCGCGTTCAGCGCGGCCGCCGCCACGCCGGCGCGGCGCCGGTCGACCGTCCCGAGCGCCGGCGATGTCGCGGCCGGCGAGATGAATCCCGATGCGAAGCCGATCGCGAGCATCGGCGCGACGGCGAGCCACGCGGGTGTCGTCGCACCGATGCCCGTCATGCCGAGCGCGCCGCCCGCATAGAGCCCAAACGCCGCGCACATCGTGCCGCGCGCGCCGAAGCGAGCAACCAGCTTGCCCGAACACAGCCCGCCGAGCGCGACCATCGCGGTCATCGGCAGGAACGCGAGCCCCGTATCGAGCGGGCTCGCGCCGCGGACCTGCCGGTAGAACAGGCTGAGCACGAACAGCAAGCCGTAGAACACGAACGCCGACGCCATCGACACGAACGTCGATCCGGCGAACAGCCGGTTGCGGAAGAACGCGAGCGGCAGCATCGGTTCGCGGCGCCGCGCTTCGATCGCGATGAACGCGCTCCACGCGACGACGCTCGTCACCGCGCCGCCGATGATCGGCGCTGAGCGCCAGCCGAGCGACGGGCCTTCGATCAGCGTGCCGATCAGCGCCGCGATCGCGACGATGGCCGTAGCCTGACCGCCCCAGTCGACATGCCGCGATGCGTTGCCCGCGGCAGCGCGCACGACCGAGCGGCCGAGCCGGATGCCGGCCAGCCCGAGCGGCAGGTTCACGAAGAAGAGGCTGCGCCATCCGAACAGATGGATCAGCAGGCCGCCGATCAGCGGGCCCGACGCCATCGCGATGCCGCCGCAGCCCATCCACAGGCTGATCGCCGACGCGCGCGCAGCCGGTTCGGGGAAGGCGCGATTGAGCAGCGCGAGCGAGCAAGGCACCAGCATCGCGCTCCCGACGCCTTGCAGCGCGCGGGCGACTGCGAGCGCCGGGAGGCTCGGCGCGACGCCGCATAGCGCCGACGCGGCGACGAATACCGCGAGCCCGGCGATATAGACGTCGCGATCGCCGAGCCGGTCGCCGAGTGTGCCGCCGGTCATCAGCAGGCTCGCGAACGCGAGCGTGTACGCGTTCACGATCCACTGCAGCCCGGCTACGCGGCTGCCGAACGTATGGGCGATGTCGGTGAGCGCGACGTTGACGATGGACGCGTCGAGCAGCACGAGCGTGTAGCTCACGCAGGTCGCGGCGAGCACGCGGCGGGCCGCGGCGCGGTTCGGTGCGGCGCCCGTCATGCGCGGTCGGGCGCCGGCGTGGCGGCGCGCAGCGCGAGAAAGCCGGCCCATCCCCAGTACACGCGATGATGCGCGATCAGCCCGTCGCGCAGATCCATCACTTCGACGAGATCGACCTGGTCGCCGTCCGGCGTGGCGCGCGGATATTCCCACGTGAGCTGGCGGCCGTTCGAGAAGAACAGCCCGGTGCGATACCAGCGCCCGAGCTTGTTGCCCGGATTGCGCAGGCTCGCCGCGAAGAATGCGCCGATCGCGGCCTTGCCGTGCAGCACGCCGGAGCCGTGATCGGGCAGCGTGACGACGATCAGCGGCGTTTCGAGTATCGCGTCGTCCGCATACAGCGCCATCAGCGCATCGACGTCGCGCGCGACGACGGCCGCGTGCCAGCCTTCGTAAATGTGCCGGGCATCGGCGTGGGCGTGTGACATGGCGGGTTCCGGAAGCGTCGATAACGGAACCCACTGTATGGGCGCGCCGCCGCGGAACGTTTCACGTCGACCCGAAACGTGGATGTGCCGCGGCGCAGGCGGCCGCGTGCCGGCCGTTATCCGGCCAGCGCGTCGAGATTCAGCTGATACGACTTCCCGATCCACACCGCGCAATCGCGATGGTCGCGCAGTTCGTCGTTCGTATTCGGATGCAGGAAGATGTCGAGCGCCCCGTGGTTCAGCACGAGCCACGGCACGATGTCGTCGAAGCGCGCGGCGTCGAACGCGATCTGGTACGACCACGCCGGGTGCGGGCCGACGAGGCGTTCGTGAAAGCGGCCGAGTTCGATGACCGCGCCGAACCGTTCGTCGACGACCTGGCGAAACGCCCAGGCCGCGTCGCGGCTCGCCGCATCGAAATAGACGTGCGCGTGCCAACTCTGGATGGCGGTGATGTCGAGGGCAGCCATGGAAGGACTCGATGAAGATGGGAATGCATGAGGTGCCGTGCGAAACGGCCGATGTGTGATTATCGCGCGTCCTTGCCGTGCGCGTCGTGTCGCTATCCGGCAATCCGGACGCGATGACTTGTCCTGAATCACGAGAAACGTTCGATTCGATCGGGCCGGCGATTGCGGTGTCCGCACGCGCGAGATCACGCCGGAAGCCTTGTCGGCAGGTGCGCCGGTGGTGATCGCATCAGCAACATGTCATTTCCGAAATTGAAAAAGCGCTGCGTGCGCTGCTTCGGATCGTCTGAACAAATGCGATCAGGGCGTTGAATGAAATAAAGAAATTCCTGTTTGGCGGGATTCCCGCATGACGCAGTTTGCGCACCGGGTGTCGACACCGAAAATATCAATTGCGGAATCGGCTATTCATACGGAATGCAGCGCGTCATACGATGGTTTCAACGCATCGTCGAACATGATCGATGCGGGGACAACCACCTGGAGGCCACTATGCGATCCCTCGTTCCCGTTGCGGTACTTTCCTGCGCACTCGCTGCGCTGCCCGCCGTCAGTTTCGCTCAGTCCGCCGTGACGGACGGCGCCTCGAATGCCTCATGGTCGAGCTGGTCGGCGGCGCGTGCCGAAACCGACGCGCAACTGACGCAGATGACGCGCGCCGGCTATCGCGCGACGTCCGCCGGCAACCAGAACTATCCGCTCGCGATGCAGCGTGCGCTCGAACGTGTCCACAACCCCGTGCCGGACCGGTCGCGCGAAGAGCGGGCCGCGATGGAAGCGCGCGCCGCGCGCGATGTGCAGGGCGGCCATCCGGTCAAGGCGTTCTTCGTGAAGACCGCGTACTACCTGAAGGGCGAGAACACGTTCTGATGCAGGAGGCGAACATGGCTTGCACGATCCGATTTAACGGCGTCGTGCGCGCGTCGGCGCCGCGCCGGCTGCCGGACGCGCGAGCGGCGCAGCGGCGCGACGATGGGCACGGCGCGCGGCGTCGTGCGATGTACCTGCGCCACGCGCGCCGCGACGCCGTTGCGTGCCGCCTCGCATGGCCGGCATTCGAGGCGAGCGATGCGCCCGCCGACGGGAGCCCGTCATGAAAGGCTCCCGGAAAAACCGTCGCCACGTGCCGCTGACCCGCGAGTGGCTGCTGCCGCTGCCGCCCGTGCATGCACGCGACATCTCGCTGAAATGCCACATGGCGCTCGTCGCGCTGCGTAGCGGGCATGGCAACGAGGCGCTGCTGATGCGCTTGCGCACGAGTGTCTACCTCGTGTTCCTGGCGCTCGACGATGCGGTAGGCGCGGATGCGGACATCGACCTGTGCGTCGACGCGGAACGTGCGCTCGATGCGGGTGTGGCGCGCGCGGCGCAAAGCGGCGCATGGACGCTGCGCGACGACGAATGCGCAGTACTCGAGCCTGTGCTCGCGGCGAACGACACGTGCGTCACGACGCTCACGCGGCATCGGCTGGCCGAGCTATGGGAGCACGTCTGCGCGTTCGCGTCGAGCGGCCAGCCGGCACTCGTCGCGGGCGCGGCGGAGAAGATGCGCATGCATGCGGCCGAATCGCTGGCCGCGTAGCGTCGCACCGGTTTCGCAGGGAGGATGGAGGAGACAGGGCCGGCCGCACCGGCGCAGCGATACAGTCACGTTGATTCAGCGCATGCGTGACTGTCGCGGCAATCAATACGGTGACGGTGAAACGCGATGCAAAACCGCGGCCCAAAACAAAAGCGCCACGGAGCGGACTCCGTGGCGCTTCATTTTTTCCCGCCGGCGCGAAGGCGTGGCCTCCGCGCGGCGAAACGCACTCAGGCTGCGGCTGCCGGCTTCGCCGCCTTCTGCAGCTTGCCCTTGCCGGCGCGCTGGATTTCCTCGAGCTTGATCTCGACGTGGCGCGAGAACACGTACTCGGCCGGGCGCTGCTTGTCGATCGGAATGTCCGGAGCGAACGGGCCGTCGGTCTTGATGCCCTTGCGGCTGACGGCGAACGCCTTCAGCGGATGCGCCATCGTGTCCATCACGGCAGTTGCCTCGAAGCCGCAGTGGACCATGCAGTCCGCGCACTTCTCGTAGTTGCCGACGCCGTAGTTGTCCCAGTTCGTGTCTTCCATCAGTTCCTTGAAGGTCTTCACGTAACCTTCGCCGACCAGGTAGCACGGCTTCTGCCAGCCGAACACCGTACGCGCCGGGTTGCCCCACGGCGTGCACTTGTACGTCTGGTTGCCGGCCAGGAAGTCGAGGAACAGCGACGACTGGCTGAACGACCAGCGCTTGCCGCCTTCGCCGCGCTTCAGGATTTCGCGGAACAGGTTCTTCGTCTTGTCGCGGTTCAGGAAGTGCTGCTGATCCGGCGCGCGCTCGTACGCGTAGCCCGGCGACACGGTGATGCCGTCGACGCCGATCGGCTTCAACGTATCGAAGAACTTCGCGACGCGCTCGGGGATCGCATCGTTGAACAGCGTGCAGTTGATGTTCACGCGGAAGCCGCGGCGCTTCGCTTCCTTGATGGCCGCGACCGCCTTGTCGTACACGCCTTCCTGCGACACCGAGTGATCGTGCATCTGCGCGTCGCCGTCGAGGTGGACCGACCAGACGAAATACGGGCTCGGCTGGTAGTCGTCCATCTTCTTTTCCATCAGCAGCGCATTCGTGCAGAGGTAGACGAACTTCTTGCGCTTCATGATGCCGCGGACGATTTCCGGCATTTCCTTGTGCAGCAGCGGCTCGCCGCCCGCGATCGACACGATCGGCGCGCCGCATTCGTCGACCGCTTCCAGGCATTCCTGGACGGACAGACGCTGGTTCAGGATGGGGTCCGGATAATCGATCTTGCCGCAGCCGTTGCACGCGAGGTTGCAGCGGAACAGCGGCTCGAGCATCAGCGCGAGCGGATAGCGTTTGTTGCCGGACAGGTGTTGGCGCGTGATGTACGCGCCGACGCGGACTTGCTGGAGCAGCGGAATAGACAAGAGATGTCCTCCTTAAACTTCGCGGGCGACAGCTTGCGTGAGCTTCGCCGGCAGCTTGAATTCGACTTTTTCCTCACGGCCCGCCATCGTCGTGACGTCGACGGGACCCAGCGCGCGCAACGCGCCGATGACATCTTCGACCATCTCCTCGGGCGCGGACGCCCCGGCGGTCAGGCCCACGGTCTTCGCATTCGCGAACCATTCGGCCTTTACTTCCGAACCGTCGGCGACGAGGTAGCTCGGCACACCGCTTTCGGTGCCGATCTCGCGCAGGCGGTTCGAGTTCGAGCTGTTCGTCGCACCGACCACGAGCAGCACGTCAACCTGTTCGCTCAGCTCGCGCACGGCGGCCTGGCGATTTTGCGTCGCGTAGCAGATGTCGCGCGTGTCCGGGCCGACGAGGTCGGTGAACCGGCGCTGCAGCGCTTCGATGATGCCGCGCGTATCGTCCACCGACAGCGTGGTCTGCGTAATGTACGCGACCGGCGTGTCGACGGGCAGCGTCAGCGTATCGACTTCGGCTTCGCTCTGCACGAGGATCACCTCGGCCGGAATCTGGCCGATCGTCCCCTCGACTTCCGGGTGGCCCGCGTGGCCGATCAGGATCAGCCGGCGGCCCGCCGCGACATACTGGCGGCCTTGCACGTGCACTTTCGTGACGAGCGGGCAGGTCGCGTCGAGCACGTCGAGCCCGCGCGTTTCCGCGTCGCGCTCGACCGTCTGGGCGACACCGTGCGCGCTGAAGATCGCGACAGCGCCGTGGGGCACCTCGTCGAGTTCCTCAACGAATCGGGCCCCTTTATTACGCAGATTCTCGACGACATGCCGGTTATGCACGATCTCATGACGCACATAGACCGGCGCACCGTGCTGTTGCAGCGCGCGATCGACGATCTCGATCGCACGGACAACCCCCGCACAAAAGCCGCGGGGCTGGGCAAGGATGACTCGCATAGGTGAGCGAACTCCGACGACAGACGCCGGGGTTCGAGGAGCTGGCACTCGCTCGCTCGCCCCGGCTTGATGTTATGAAGGCAGGAACGAACCGGCCGGCCAGGCCCCGGAACCCCGAATTAATCGCGCATTTTAACCCTATCGGGAACTCCTTGCTCTGGTGCTGTATCCGGCGTGTTGCATTTGCGGGAGAACCGCGTCGGCGCTGGCGCGCGCGGAACCCAGTAAACTACGCGGTTTCGCGGGCAGCCGCTCCGGCTGCCCGGCGTCGCGCTCATTTCAAGGCCATTCGATGACCGTCGATTCTTACGCGTATTGCCCGGCCGCCCGTGCGGTTTCGGGCGTTTTGTTCCCGACCCCTATTGATTTCGCCGTCGCCGGCGTCCGACAGGGGGCGCGCCGATGATGCTGGTTCTTGCATTCCTGGTGTCCGGCCTGTCGCTGATGATCTGGATCGTGCTGCTCGTCGCGCGCGGCGGTTTCTGGCGCGCGGTGCCCGCGCGGCCGCTGCCGCCGGAGGCGCGCGGCGCCGCGGCCGAGGCCGGCTGGCCGGCCGTCGTCGCGGTCGTGCCGGCGCGCAACGAGGCCGACGTGATCGCCCGGGCGGCGACTTCGCTGCTCGAGCAGGATTACCCGGGCGAATTTCATCTGATCATTGTCGATGACCACAGCGACGACGGCACCGCCGACGCGGCGCGCGCGGCGGCGCTCGCGATCAACCGCGCCGACCGGCTGACGGTGCTGGCCGCGAAGCCGCTGCCGGCCGGATGGTCGGGCAAGGTGTGGGCGCAGTCGCAGGGGATTGCCGCGGTGCAGACGCTCGGCCTGCCGGCCGACTACCTGCTGCTGACGGATGCCGACATCGGCCATCCGCCCGACGCCGTCGCGCAGCTCGTCACGCGCGCGCAGGCCGAGAACCGCGATCTCGTGTCGCTGATGGTGCGGCTGCGCTGCGATTCGTTCTGGGAGAAGGCGCTGATCCCGGCGTTCGTGTTCTTCTTCGCGAAGCTCTACCCGTTCTCGTGGATCAACAATCCGCGCAACCGGACGGCCGGCGCCGCGGGCGGCTGCATGCTCGTCAAGCGCACGGCGCTCGAGGAAGCGGGCGGCATCGAGTCGATCCGTGGCGCGCTGATCGACGACTGCAGCCTCGCCGCGCAGATCAAGCATCGCGGCGAAGGCCGCCATCCGATCCGGCTCGACCTGGCCGACCGCAGCGTGTCGTTGCGCCCGTACGACAGCTGGCGCGACATCTGGAACATGATCGCGCGCACCGCGTTCACGCAGCTGCACTATTCGCCGTTGCTGCTGGCCGGCACGCTGCTCGGGATGACGATCATCTATCTCGTGCCGCCCGCCGCGGCGCTCGCGTACGGCGCGCGCGCATGGCCGGCGTGGCTCGCATGGGCGTCGATGTGCGCCGCGTATGCGCCGATGCTGCGCTACTACCGGCGCTCGCCGCTGTGGGCGCCGGCGCTGCCGCTCGTCGCGCTGTTCTACGTCGGCGCGACGTTCGCGTCCGCGTGGCGCTACTGGCGCGGCAAGGGCGGCCAGTGGAAGGCGCGCGTGCAGGCGCCGGTGGAGCGCTGAGTCTTGCCCGGGAGGCGTGCCTCCCGGCAGCCGGAAAGCAAACAGCCCGATCGGTGGAAACCGGTCGGGCTGTTTCGTTTTGGGCGGTGCCTGTTCGGCGGTGCGGCGTGCCGGCGCTCAGCGCTGGGTCAGCATCATGTACATCTGGACCACGACGTCCGGCGAGAACGTGAACGGCACCCAGCCGTAGCCCGTGTGGCGGGCCACCAGCAGGCGGTCGCCGTTCGCCTGCTTCTGCACGGCCATCATCGGGTTCTTCGTCGTCACGAAGCGCCAGCCGGCCGGGATGCCGGGCGGCGGCTCCGGCTGCATCGACGCGCGCGCATGCGCGAGTTCCTCGATCAGCTGGCCCAGCTGCTCCGGATGCAGCGTGATCGATTCGCCGTTGATGGTCAGCGTGAGTTCGTTCTGCGTCGGGCGCGACACGTGCAGCGTCGCTTTGTCGGACGGGGCCGGGGCGACGTCGGCTTCGGCTTCGACTTCAACCGGCGCTTCGGCTTGCGCCGTCGCGACGACGGCCGTTTCGGCGTCGGCCGTCGAATCCACCGTTTCGGCCGCAGCCGGCGCGGGCGCGATCACGGCCGGCTCCGCCGCCGGCGTAGCGGCCGGCGCAGGTTCGACGACTTCGGCTGCAACTGCCGGGGCGGCGACTGCGCTCGTCGCGGCTTCCTTGACGACGGCCTCGACCAGCGCCTCGGCGTCGGCGATGGCCTTCGCGTGGTGCTGCGCAGCCGCTTCGGCTTGTGCGATCGCTTCGGCATGACGCTGCGTGACGGCCTCCGCCTGGGCGGTGGCATCGGCGTGGCGCTGCGCGGCCGCCTCGGCCTGCGCGATCGCTTCGGTATGGCGTTGCGTGACGGCTTCGGCCTCGGCGGTTGCCTCGGCATGACGCTGCGCGGCGGCCTGCGTTTCGGCGATCGCCAGCGTGTGCTGCTGCGCGAGCGCTTCGGCTTCCGCGATTGCAGCCGTGTGGCGTTGGGCGGCGGCTTCGGCCTCGGCGATGGCGGCTGCGTGACGCTGCGTGGCCGCTTCGGCCTCGGCAGTCGCCTCCGCGTGCCGCTTCGCGGCGGCTTCGGCTTCGGCAGTCGCGGCTGCATGGCGCTGCGCGGCCGCTTCGGCTTCGGTGGCTGCCGCGTGATGACGCTGCGCGGCGGCCTCGGCTTCGGCGATCGCTGCCGCGTGGCGCTGCGACGCTGCTTCGGCATCCGCATGACGTTGCGCGAGTGCTTCGGTCAGTGCGGTGGCTTCCGCATGGCGCTGCGACGCGGCTTCGGCTTGCGCGGTGGCATCGGTATGACGCTGGGCGGCGGCTTCGGCCGCGGCGGTCGCGCTGGCGTGGCGCTGCTGCGCAGCCTCGGCGTCGGCGGCTGCTGCCGTGTGGCGTTGTGCGGCGGCTAGCGCTTCGGCTTCCGCGGCGGCGTGACGCTCTGCCGCGGCCCGGGCCTCCGCTGCCGCGGCGCGTGCGAAGGCTTCCGCGCTGCGTGCCGCCTGCTGCGCGGCGTGGTGATCGTGGAGGAGCTGATCGACGCCCGTGGCGAGCGAAGCGATCTGATCGTTCAGGTTCATGCGTGTCTTCTCTGCGTAAGACCCGCGATTTTAACCGCTGCGCCGGTAGCGGGCCGCGCGGGACGTGTAACAAAGTGCGCAAAGCGGCGTGAAGCACGCCGCTTTGTGTTACTTCAGGTAGCCCGCGGAGCCGAACCAGTCGAGCGCATCGCGCAGCCCTTCACGGTACGGGCGCGCCCGGTAGCCGAGCTCGCGCTCGGCCTTCGCGGACGTGAAATACATCTTGTTCTTCGACATCCGCAGCCCGTCCACGGTGACGAACGGCTCCTTCTTCGTGAACTTCGCGACCGCTTCCGCACCGACCGCGAGCGGGTAGAGCGGCCAGCGCGGCAGCGCGATCGTCGGCGCCTTGCGGCCCGTCATCTGCGCGATGTCGGCGAGCATCTGCTGCAGCGGCAGGTTCTCGCCGCCGAGGATGTAGCGCTCGCCGATCCGGCCGCGCTCGAGCGCGAGGAAGTGGCCGTGCGCGACGTCGTCCACGTGCACGAGGTTCAGCCCCGTGTCGACGAACGCGGGAATCTTGCCGAGCGCGGCTTCGACGATGATGCGGCCGGTCGGCGTCGGCTTCACGTCGCGCGGGCCGATCGGCGTCGACGGATTGACGATCACGGCCGGCAGCCCTTCGTCGGCGATCATCCGCTCGACCGCGCGTTCCGCGAGCACCTTGCTGCGCTTGTACACGCCGATCGCCTGCTCGGCCGTGAGCGGCCGGTTTTCGTCGGACGGGTCGCCGGCGCTCGTCACCTTCAGCGTCGCGACGCTGCTCGTGTAGACGATCCGCTCGACGCCTTCCGCGCGCGCCGCGCGCATCGTCGCGACCGCCCCTTCGAGGTTCGCGCGCTCGATCTCGTCGGGATCGGGCGCCCACAGCCGGTAGTCGGCTGCCACGTGCAGCAGGTAGCGCACGCCGCGCAGCGCGGCGCGCATCGACGCTTCATCGCGCATGTCGCCGGTGACGATCTCGGCGTCGAGATCCGCCACGTTCGTGCGCGGGCTGGTCGGGCGCACGAGCACGCGCACCGCATAGCCTTTCTGCTGCGCAATGCGCGCGACGGCCGAGCCGACGAAGCCGGATGCGCCGGTGACGAGAACGAGATCGCGGGAGGTATCAGTCATGCGTTTCCTTCGGGGCCGCGCGCGGGCGGCGCGGCGGTTGAGCATCGGCGAGATTGTACGTGGTCGGCGCGTGCGGCGACGCCGGGCCGTGACGGGGCGAACGGGCTCCGACCCGTGTGCGAAGCGGCCGACGCGACTACAATGCCGGGCTTGAATGCAACGGGAGGGCGACGCGATGAGCCGCAATGAACTGGACGAACGGATCGAGACCTACTACGTGCGGGTGCGCGGCGTCGTGCAGGGCGTCGGCTTCCGTCATGCGACGGTGCGCGAGGCGCATGCGCTGAAGCTGCGCGGCTGGGTCGCGAATCTCGAGGACGGCACCGTCGAGGCGATGATCCAGGGCCCCGGCGCGCAGATCGACCGGATGCTCGCGTGGCTGCGCCACGGGCCGCCGGCCGCGCACGTGACCGAGGTGACGTTCGAGGAACGCCGGACCGAGAAGCGCTTCGAGCGTTTCCAGCAGCAGTAAGCGGCGCGGAACGATCATGACGGGGTATCCGGAGGCCGGGCGCGGCCTCGTGTTGTCGGTGATGGCATCGACGCTGTTCGCGCTGATGTCCGCCTACGCGAAACTGCTCGCGCCGCTCACGGGGCTCGACATCTTCGCGTGGCGCGTGTTGTGGACCGCACCGGGCGCAGTTGCGCTGATCGCGTTGCGCGGCCGCTGGCCGGCGCTCGTCGACCTCGTTCGGCGCAGCGTGCGCGACTGGCGCCTGCTGATTGCGCTGCCCGTGAGCGCCGGGCTGCTCGGCGCGCAGTTGTGGCTGTTCCTGTGGGCGCCGCTGCACGGCCGCATGCTCGAAGTGTCGCTTGGCTATTTCCTGCTGCCGCTGACGATGGTGCTCGTCGGCCGCTTCCACTATCACGAGCGGCTCGATCCGCTGCAATGGGCGGCGGTCGCGTGCGCCGCGCTCGGCGTCGCGCACGAAGTGTGGGCGACGCGCGCGTTCGCGTGGCCGACGCTCGTCGTCGCGCTCGGCTATCCGCCGTATTTCGTGCTGCGCCGGCGGATCAATGCCGATTCGCTCGCCGCGTTCGCGGTCGAGATCGCGCTGCTGTGCCCGGTCGCGTTCGCGATGGTCGCGACGAGCCTGACGCAGGTGGCCGACCATCCGGTGCTGTGGGCCGCGCTGCTGCCGGGCCTCGGCGTGCTCAGCACGCTCGCGCTCGCGAGCTACCTGAAGGCGAGCCGGATGCTGCCGATGGCGCTGTTCGGGATTCTCGGCTACGTCGAACCCGTGCTGCTCGTCGCGGTGTCGCTGCTGCTGCTCGGCGAGACGCTGAGCGTGGCGAAGCTCGCGACGTACGGGCCGATCTGGGTCGCCGTTGCACTGACCGCTTGGCACAGCGCGATGCTGATGCGGCGCCTGCCCACGCGCGGATAAGCGTCGATCGCGATGCGGCCGCTGCATGCCGCGTGCCGTGTCGTGCATCGCAAAACAACCACGCCGCAGCGGTCGAACGCATCGATGCTGGCCGCAAACTGGCGTCGCGCTGACGCGAGTCTGGCGACGCTGCCCGCCTGGCACGACAAGGCTCGCGCGTGTAATCGAACAGAAGATTCGGTTGCACTTTGTTACTTAGGGTCTCCCCGGATCGGCCATTAGACTGGCCTTACTGACTTCCCTACGTATGCAGCTTTTCAATGAACGGTCATCTCCGTGCCTGGCCGGCCGGGTTGGCGCGATGCGGGCATACGCGCATCGCCGCTGATCGCGCTCGCCTTCTTCTCCCCGATCCACCTTCCGGTGCGTGCCGCACCGCCGTCGTGCAGGTGTGCTCATGTCGTTGAGCACGCCGCCTTCCGCCGCGTTTGCACCGTCGCGCAGCGGCCGCCTGGTCGAAGTCGATTTCTTCCGCGGCATCGTGCTGTTGATGATCGTCGTCGATCACATCGGCGCGAGCGTGCTGTCGCGCGTCACGCTGCACGCGTTCGCGCTGTGCGATGCGGCCGAGGTCTTCGTCTTTCTCGGCGGCTTCGCGACCGCGAGCGCCTATGGCGCGATTGCCGAGCGGCACGGCGCGCGCGCCGCGCAAAAGCGCTTCGTGCGCCGTGCGATGCAGATCTACCGCGCGTTTCTCGCGACCTCGACGCTGATGCTCGTCGTGTCGGCCGTGCTTGACCACTTCGGGATCGATGCGCCGAACCTCGCGCTCGACGACGTCAGCGTGATGCTCGCGTCGCCGCTCACCGGTGCAGCCGAGCTGCTGACCTTCCAGCGCCAGCCGTATCTCGCGTCGGTGCTGCCGATGTACGTGCTGTTCGCGCTCGCGTCGCCGGTGCTCGTGCCGTTCGCGCGGCGGCATCCGTGGCTGCTCGTCGCGCTGAGCATCGCGTCATGGCTGACGGCCGGCTGGCTCGGCCCCGAGCTGCTGGATTCCGACGGGTTCCGCTGGAGCTTCAATCCGTTCGCGTGGCAGCTGATGTTCGTCGCCGGCGTGCTCGCGCGCTGCCAGCCGTTCTACCGGCGCGTCGCGCTCGGGCGCTGGGGGGCCGCCGCGACCGGGCTCGCGTGCGCGGTCGTGCTCGGCTGCGCGAGCTACAAGCTGTTCTCGGGGCTGCCGCTGCCGGAAGGCGTGTTCAAGCGCGATCTCGCGCTGCCGCGCGTCGTGAGCTTCGCGGCCATTGCGTGGGTGATGGCCGACTGCGTGCGCTTCGGCTGGATCGCGCGGATCGCGCAGGGCGTGCGGCCCGTCGTGGCCGTGGGCCAGCGCGGGCTGATCTGCTTCGTCGCGGGCGCGGCGATCTCGCTCGTCATCGATTCGTTGCTGCATCCGGTCGTGCGCAGCGCGGATCTGCGGCATGTCGGCGTAGGCCTCGCTGCCGACGCGTGCGCGCTCGGGCTGATGATGGCCGTGGCCGGTTCGGGAACGTGGATCGCGCGGTGGCGCGGCGCGGCCGCGTGAGCGGCGCGGGACGCAGCGCGTGCGGCACGGAGCGCGTGCGGCACGGAGCGTGCTGCGCGGCGTCAGTGAGGTGAGCCGATACGGGAGCGGGGAACGGCGGTGGCGTCGTCGGATTCTGCGTCGTCGCGTTCGTCGGGCGCCGGATCGTCGCGTTCCGCGAGTACCGCGTCGGCTTCGGCCGCGGCGCGCGCGGCCCGTATCGCGGTGCAGCGCTGAGCGTGCCGGATGTCCGACAGTATCCTCAACAGCCGCGTTGCTTTGCTTTTCATCGTCTTCTCCCGCCAGTGCGCATCGCGCGAAGCGGATGCGTTTCCTGCATCCAGTGTAGGACGCGTTCGCGTGCCTGGCGGGAGAATGTGGCGTGCACGCCGCACGCCGAGGGATATTACTTACTGCGCGGCGGCGGCGCCCTGTGCCTGCAGCGCTTCTTCGCGGCGTTCTTCCGCACAACGCTGGTGCTGGCGCGACAGGCGGTTCATCAGCGGCAGCAGCAGCAGCGCGAGCAGCATGCCGATCGCGGCGAGCCAGCCGAGCTTCTCGAACAGCGACAGGTAGAGCGGCAGCGATTCGGTGGCCGGCAGATCGTGCGACGGCATCTGCGCGAAGTTCGCGACGACGCTGCCCAGATACTGCGACACGCCCGTTGCGACGAAGTACGCACCCATCATGAAGCCGCTCATGCGCGCCGGCACGTAGCGGGCGATCATCGCGAGGCCGAGGCCGCTCACCAGCAGTTCGCCGAGCGAGTAGAGGCCGTAGCCCCACACCATGAACCACGACGACACACGGCCGTCGACCGCGTAGCGGCCGCTGATCGTGAACACCAGGTAGCCTGCGGCCACTGCGCCGAAGCCGAGCGCGTACTTCGCGGCGACCGGCAGGTCACGGCCGCCCTTCGCGACGGCGTTGTAGACCCACACGAGCACCGGGCTCAGCAGCATGATCCAGATCGGGTTCAGCGCCTGGAACTGCGCGGCGCTCCACGTGAACAGCGTCGTACCGAACAGCATGAAGCGCGGATCGACGTTGCGCAGCGCGAACAGCGTCAGCGACGTCGACATCTGCACGTAGAAGATGAAGAACAGGATCACCTGGCCGATCAGCACGAGCGCCGCGATCAGGCCCGCGCGCTCCGAGCGCTCCGACTTCGCGATCATGTACGCGAAGATCGCGAGGATCGCGAACGCGGCCGTCCACACGCTGGCGACGGCGAGCTGCTTGTGCTGCAGCACGTACAGCGTGATCAGCGCGAGCCCGACACCGCCCAGCGCGACCGCGCCGAGGCGCTTCCAGCGGATCGGCTGGTCGTCCGGCAGCGAGCCGACGTGCGCGAGCGTGCGATGCATCAGCATGAAGTTGAGGATCGCGAGCAGCATGCCGCCGCAGCAGACCGCGAACGCGGTGTGCCAGCCCCAGTGATCCTTGATCCACGGCGTCGCGAGCATCGACACCGTCGAGCCGATGTTGACCGCCATGTAGTAGATCGTGAACGCGCTGTCGATGCGCGCGTCGTCGCCTTCATAGATGCGGCGCACGAGGTTGGCCGCATTGGCCTTGAACAGGCCGTTGCCGACGACGATCACGCCGAGCGACGCGTACATGTACGTCAGGTGATCGTTCGGTACCGACAGCATCAGGTAGCCGGCGCACAGCACGGACGCGCCGATGATCATCGTGCGACGGGCGCCGAGCACCTTGTCGCCGATCCAGCCGCCGATCGACGGCGCCGCGTAGACGAGTGCGGTGAACGCACCCCAGGTCAGGTTCGCATGGCTGTCGGTGAAACCGAGCCGGTCGACCATGAAGAGGACCAGGAGCGCGGCCATGCCGTAGTAGCCGAAGCGCTCCCACATTTCGATGAGGAAGACCGTCGTGAACGATCGGGTTTGTGAAACAGGTGGTTGCATCATCAATCTCGTTTGAAACGGACGGCACGGATCGCGCGTCGTCTTTTTTGGGGTCGAACTCGCGCCGGTGCACAATGGGGCCGGGTAGGCTTCGTGCTGGCGATGGAACAGTCGGGCGGTTAGCCCGGGCCGGGGTCTGACGCCGCCTGGTGTGGCGGCGAGGGGCCCCGACCGGCGCGCGCATGGTAGCGGCTACCGGTCCGGTGCGTCACGTACCTGCCACCTAGGGAAACTCCTAATGTGGCAGTAGCTTTCAGGAACATTCGTCTCATCATCTATTTGTAAGCTTTCGTGCCGGCTCTCCGAAGATTCCCGGAGAGCCGCTTGCAGCTTGCCTGTGAAGCCGGCGAGTCTGGCAAGATAGCGCGTCGTTTCGCTCGCTTCGTGTCCCGTTTAGTGCACCGGGCTTGACACCGAAGACGGGCGCGAACCCGAAGACTAAGCTATATCGTTCTAACTTAGTTATTTTCCATCAAACATTTTTTGACGATCACTTTTCGGCCTGCTATGGTTCCCCCCACTGAAAACTCGCGGTCCGCAGACGCTGCCGCTCTCGGCAGCAAGATTCGCGCGTTGCGCCAACGACTCAAGCGCACGCTCGACGACACCGCTACCGCCGCGGGGATTTCGAAGCCGTTTCTGTCTCAAGTCGAACGCGGGCTCGCGTCGCCGTCGCTGACATCGTTGGCCGGTATCGCGCACGCGCTCGGTGTGACGGTGCAGTACTTCGTGGATACGCCGAGCGAGGAACGCTCGGTTTGCCGAGGCGAGCAGTTGCGCTTCTTCGGGTTTGCCGATTCGGCGAACCTGTTCGCGAGGCTGACGAACGTATCCGAAGGGCGCCAGCTGGAGGCGATCCTCGTGAGGATGCCGCCGGGGCAGAAGCGGTCTGAGGTGACGACACACGCAGGAGAGGAGTTCCTGTATGTGATTGAAGGGGAAGTGTCGCTGACGCTGGAAGGCAAGACGTTCGTCCTGCAGGCCGGCGATAGCTCGCACTATCAGTCGACGGTCCCGCACAGCTGGGTCAACACCGCGAAGATCGAGTCGGTGGTGGTCTGGGTCGGTACGCCTAGGCTGTTCTAACGCACAGGTATTCCTTCGTTTCGAAGACGGAATGCCTGTCGAAAGAAACGTAAGGAATACTAAAATGCTATACGAGAATCACGGGCCTCCTCAATCGCTGCACCCGTCAGCGTCTCACGCGTAAGCCGCGGCATCCGCCGCGCGACGCTCACCGAACAACCCTTCTCAAGACTGCCACGATGAAATCCTTGCATGCCATGTCGGCCGTGCTGGCCGCGCTCGCCCTGACGCCTGCCGCCCACGCCGTTACCGTTCCGTCGAACGTCGCGCTCGCGCCCCAACAGGACCTGACGCGACAGGTGCCTGCCGAAGTCGAGTCGCTCGACCCCGCGCACATCGAATCGTGGACCGGCAACACGATCGGCCTCGACCTGTTCGAAGGGCTGGCCCGCATCGATGCCGCCGGCCAGGTCGTGCCGGGTGTCGCGCTGTCGTGGGAGCGCAAGTCGCCGACGACGTGGATCTTCAAGCTTCGCCGTGACGCGAAGTGGAGCAACGGCCAGCCGGTGACGGCCGCCGATTTCGTCTATTCGTGGCAGCGCCTCGTCGATCCGAAGACGGGCTCGAAATACACGATCCTCGTCGAGTTCATCAAGAACTCGAAGGACATCATCGCGGGCAAGGCCGCGCCGTCGACGCTCGGCGTGCGCGCGGTCGATCCGTACACGCTCGAAGTGACGACCGACGTGCCCGTCGCGTTCTTCCCCGAGCTGACCGCGATGGCGCCGCTCGTGCCGGTGAACAAGGACGCGGTCGCGAAGTTCGGCGATGCATGGACGCGCCCGGGCAACCTCGTCAGCAACGGCGCATACCAGCTCGTCGACTGGCAGCCGAACAACCGCATCGTGATCTCGAAGGATGCGAAGTACTGGAACGCGCCGAAGGTCGTGATCAACAAGGTCACGTACCTGCCGATCGAAAGCGACGAAACCGCGATGCGCATGTACCAGGCCGGCCAGATCGACTACAGCTACTCGATCCCGTCGGGCATCTTCCAGCAGGTCAGCAAGCAGTTCGGCGGCGAGCTTCGCCAGGGCCTGCAGCTCGCGACGTACTACTACTACCTGAACAACAGCGACGCGGCGCTGAAGGACAAGCGCGTGCGCCAGGCGCTGTCGATGGTGATCGATCGCGACGTGCTCACGTCGAAGCTCACGCAGGCCGGCGAGAAGCCGATGTACGGCCTGATGCCGAACGGTACGAAGGGCGTGCAGCAACCGTTCACGCCGGAATGGGCGTCGTGGCCGATGGCCAAGCGCATCGCGGCCGCGAAGGACCTGCTCAAGCAGGCCGGTTACTCGGACGCGAAGCCGCTGTCGTTCACGCTCACGTACAACACCAACGACCTGCACAAGAAGGTCGCGCTGTTCACGTCATCGGAGTGGCGCACGAAGCTCGGCGTCAACACGAAGCTCGAGAACGTCGAATTCAAGGTGCTGATGAAGCAGCGGCATGACGGCAAGGTGCAGATCGCGCGCGACGGCTGGTTCGCCGACTACAACGACGCGATGACCTTCTTCGACCTGATCCGCTGCGGCAGCGCGCAGAACACCGTCGGCTACTGCAACAAGCAGGTCGACGCGCTCGTCGACGAAGGCAACCAGAAGCTCGACGACCAGGCGCGCGCCGCGCTGCTCACGCAGGCGCACGACACGGCGCTGAACGACACGCCGATGGTGCCGCTGTTCCAGTATTCGGCCGACCGTCTCGTGAAGTCGTACGTGGGCGGCTATTCGCTGAAGAACGTGATCGACATGCGTGCTTCGCAGGACATGTACCTGATCAAGCACTGAGCCCGGAGCGATCATGCTGGCCTACGCATTGAGGCGCACGTTGTGGGCGGTGCCGACGATCCTCGCGGTCGTCACCGTCTGCTACCTGCTCCTGCATTTCACGCCCGGCGGCCCGTTCGATACGGAGAAGCAGCTGTCCGCCGCCACGCTCGCGAACCTGAACGCGAAGTACCACCTCGACGAGCCGCTGTGGAAGCAGTACCTGCTGTACCTGAACGCGCTGCTGCACGGTGATCTCGGCCCGTCGTTCCGCTACGTCGACTGGTCCGTGAACGATCTCGTGAAGAAGGCGCTGCCCGTGAGCCTCGGCGTGGGCGGCGTGTCGATCCCGATCTCGATCGTGTGCGGCGTGCTGCTCGGCACCGTCGCGGCCGTGCGCCGCGACAGTTTCATCGACCGCTTCGTGATGCTGATCGGCAACTTCGGCAACGTCATCCCGCCGTTCGTGCTCGGCCCCGTGCTCGTGTGGATCTTCGCGATCCTGCTGAAGACGTCGTCCGGCAACGGCTGGCTGCCGGCGGGCGGCTGGGGTGACGGCGGCTGGCAGTACCGGCTGCTGCCGATCGTGCTGCTGACCTTCATCAACATGTCGCTGCTCGCACGCGTGATGCGCGGCTCGATGATCGAGACGCTGTCGAGCAACTACATCCGCACCGCGCGCGCGAAGGGCCTGCCGGGCTCGACGATCGTGCTGCGCCATGCGCTCAAACCCGCACTGATGCCGGTCGTGTCGCTGTTCGGCACGGTCTGCATCACGTCGATCACGGCGGCCGTCGTCACCGAATCGGTGTTCGCGCTGCCGGGCCTCGGGCAACTCGTCGTGAACGGCGCGATCAACCGCGATTACACGCTGGTGCTCGGGCTCGTCGTGCTGACGACCGTCTTCGCGGTGCTGTTCAACCTGCTGGTCGACCTCGCGTACGCATGGCTCGATCCGCGCATCCGTTATTGAGCGAGGCACAGCGATGACTCCGACCACTCCCGCCGTCGGCCTGCCCGTGCAGACCGATTCGCCGCCGCGCTCGCGCTCGCCGCTCGAGCTCGCGTTCGCGCGCTTCCTTCACAACCGCGCGGCGCTGTTCAGCCTCGCGCTGCTCGCGCTGATCACGCTCGCCTGTTTCGTCGGCCCGTGGCTGCTCGCGGCCGATCCCGCCGCGAGCGACTGGGGCTCCATCAGCCTGCCGCCGACCTGGGCGAACCAGCACTGGTTCGGCACCGACGAGCTCGGCCGCGACCTGCTCGTGCGCACACTGATCGGCGGCCGCGTGTCGATCGAGGTCGGCCTGCTCGGCACGCTCGTGTCGGGCCTGTTCGGCGTCGCGTGGGGCGCGACCGCGGGCTTCGCGGGCGGCCGCGTCGACTCCGTGATGATGCGCGTCGTCGACATGATGTACGCGATCCCGTACCTGCTGATCGCGATCCTGATGATGACCCTGTTCGGCCGCTCGTTCATGCTGGTCGTGCTGACCATCAGCGCGTTCTCGTGGATCGACATGGCGCGTGTCGTGCGCGGCCAGACGCTGTCGCTGCGCAATCGCGAGTTCGTCGACGCGGCACGTGCGATCGGCGTGACGCCGACGTCGATCGTGCTGCGCCACGTCGTGCCGAACCTGCTCGGCGTGGTCGTCGTGTACGCGACGGTCTCGGTGCCGGGCATCGTGCTGACCGAATCGGTGCTGTCGTTCCTCGGCCTCGGCGTGCAGGAACCGATGACGAGCTGGGGCGTGCTGATCCAGGACGGCGCGCAGAAACTGGAATCGATGCCGTGGCTGCTGCTGGCCCCGGCCGTCATGCTGTGCGTGACGCTTTACTGCGTGAACTTCGTCGGCGATGGCCTGCGTGACGCGCTCGACCCGAAGGATCGCTGAGATGGCTGCACTACTTGAAGTCGATAACCTCGGCGTGCGCTTCACGCGCAAGGATGCGCCGCCGGTCGACGCCGTGAGCGGCGTGTCGTTCTCGCTCGAAGCCGGCAAGACGCTCGGCATCGTCGGCGAATCGGGCTCGGGCAAGAGCCAGACCGTGATGGCGCTGCTCGGCCTGCTGGCCGGCAACGGCACGACGACGGGCGCCGCGCGCTATCGCGGCGACAACCTGCTCGAGATGGATGCGCGCGCGCTGAACAAGGTGCGCGGCGACCGGATCGCGATGATCTTCCAGGATCCGATGACGTCGCTCAATCCGTTCCTGACGATCGAGCGGCAGATGACCGAGACGCTGCAGCTGCATCGCAAGCTGTCGCGCAAGGAAGCCACGAAGCGCGCGATCGAGGCGCTCGAATCGGTGCGGATCCCCGACGCGGCACGCCGCATCCGCATGTATCCGCACGAGTTCTCGGGCGGCATGCGCCAGCGCGTGATGATCGCGATGGCGCTCTTGTCCGAGCCGGAAATCCTGATCGCCGACGAGCCGACCACCGCGCTCGACGTGACCGTGCAGGCACAGATCATCGACCTGCTGCGCGAGCTGAACCGCGAGCGCGGCACCGCGATCGTGCTGATCACGCACGACATGGGCGTGGTCGCCGGCCTCGCGGACGACGTGATGGTCATGTATGCGGGCCGCACCGTCGAATACGCGCCGGCCGAATCGATCTTCGCGGCGCCGTCGCATCCGTACACGATCGGCCTGCTCAACGCGCTGCCGCGCCTGACCGACGCGTACGATGCGCCGCTCGTCGCGATTCCCGGCAATCCGCCGATGCCCGGCACCGCGCCGGCCGGCTGTGCGTTCGCGAAGCGCTGCACGTATGCGGAAGAACGCTGCGGCACGGCGCGCCCCGCGCTCGAAACCTATGGCGCCCCGGGCGCGGTGCGCGCGTGCCACCGCCCCGTGGCCGATCTGACGGGAGGTCTGCGATGAGCGTCGATGAACGCCAGAATGCCGGCGCGACGGACGACACGCTGCTGTCCGTCGACGGTCTGAAAGTGCATTTCCGCGTGCCGCTCGGCGGCTATCCGTGGTCGCCGAAGGGGACGCTGCGCGCCGTCGACGGCGTGTCGTTCGACGTGAAGCGCGGCGAGACGGTCGGGCTCGTCGGCGAATCGGGCTGCGGGAAGTCGACGCTCGCGCGTGCGCTGATCGGCCTCGTGCCGATGACGGCGGGCACGGTGAAATGGCGCGGCGAAGCCGTGGCGCCCGATCACCTGCGCGGCACCACGATGCGGCGCGAAGTGCAGATGATCTTCCAGGATCCGCTCGCGTCGCTCGACCCGCGCATGACGATCGAACAGGTCGTCGCGGAGCCGCTCGTCACGCACCAGGCCGGCCTCGGCCGCACCGAGGTGCGCCGCCGCGTGGTCACGATGCTCGAACGCGTCGGCCTGAACGCGCATCACCTGCTGCGTTATCCGCACGAATTTTCCGGCGGGCAGTGCCAGCGCGTAGGCATCGCACGCGCACTGATCGGCGAGCCGAAGCTCGTGATCTGCGACGAACCCGTCTCGGCGCTCGACGTGTCGATCCAGGCGCAGATCGTGAACCTGCTGCGCGACCTTCAACGCGAACTGTCGTTGTCCTATCTGTTCGTTGCGCACGATCTGGCGGTGGTGAAGGCCATCAGCCAGCGTGTGCTCGTGATGTATCTCGGCCGCGTGATGGAGTTCGGCACGCGGCATGACGTGTACGGCGTGCCGCAGCACCCGTACACGAAGGCGCTGCTCGACGCGGCGCCGACGCCGGAGCCGGCGCGCGAGCGTGCTCGCCGTCCGATGCTGCTGGCGGGCGAGATGCCCTCGCCGCTCAACCCGCCGTCCGGCTGCGCGTTCCGCACGCGCTGCCCGGTTGCGATCGAAGCGTGCGCGCAGGACGTGCCGCTGCCGGAAGTTCGGCAGGGGTCGGCCGCGCGTGTCGCGTGCATCCGCGCGGGTGTGGCGTGAGCTGAAGTGACGCAGCAAACATAACCAAGGCAGGTCAACAGGGGTAGGTGCGGCGCGAACGATCTTCGCGCCGCGGGTACAGGCGCGTCCTTGATCGGGCGCGCCGGGGGGCCGGGCGCGGATCGCAACCGGCGTGGACGATATCAACACAAGACGAGAATTACGATGAAAAAACAGAAGACGATCGGGACGGCATCGAAAATGCTGCTTGCCTGGGGGCTGCCGGCACTCGCCGGTGTTTCGCTGACGGGCGTCGCGCACGCCGACGACGCGGCCCCCGCCCCGCTGACGGTCGCACAGGCCGCACCGGGCACGACCGTTGCGCAGGCAACGACCCCGAACGCCGTCATCAACGCCGAAGCGAACCAGGCCGTCACGCCGCCCGACGAGCCGTCGGCGCAGTCGCAGTCGAAGGGCTTCATCGCCGACAGCCATCTCAACTTCCTGTTCCGCAACTATGCGGACGTGCTCGACGCGAAGGGCGGGCCGCATCGCCACGCGTGGGTCCAGGGCGCGATGGCGAACTTCGAGTCGGGCTATACGACGGGCCTGATCGGTATCGGTTTCGACGCATCGCTGTATGCGGCGCTGAAGCTCGACGGCGGCCAGGGCGCCGGCAGCATGGTGCACATCGCGAAGGGCGGCGGTGGCGGCAACCAGCTCGCGTGGGCCTATCCCGGCATCTACGACGTGAAGGCGCGCATCTCGAACACGGTGGTCAAGTACGGTCTGCAGGCCGTCGACAACCCGTTCATGGAGCAGCACGACAACCGTGCGCTGCCGCCGACGTTTCTCGGTGCGACGCTCGTCAGCAATGAATTCAAGAACGTGATGCTCGAGGCCGGCAGCTTCACGAAGACCGACGCGCGTGGCCATACGACGCTCACCAACCTGACGACGCAATACGGCGGCACGCGCATCAACCGCCTGTCGTACGTCGGCGGCACGTGGGACTACTCGCCGAACGGCGAAATCGCGCTGTACGCGAACCAGGCCGACGACGTGTGGCACCAGTACTACGCGTCGGTGAAGCACAGCATCGGCAGCCCGCAGACGATCAAGTGGACGGGCTTCGGCAACGTCTATTCGACGCACGACACGGGCGATGCACTGCAAGGCAAGATCAACAACAACGCATACAGCCTGTCGCTGGCCGCGCAGCACGGCCCGCACGAGCTGCTGCTCGGCTTCCAGCAGGTGCTCGGCGACCAGTTCTTCGACTACCTGAACGAAACGAACGGCATCTTCCTGACCAACTCGATGGACGTCGACTACAACGCGCCGCACGAAAAGTCGCTGCAGCTGCGTTACACGTTCTACGGCAAGGAAGCGGGCCTGCCGGGCTTCAAGGCGATGGTCTGGGGCGTGACGGGCTGGGGGGCGGACGGCAGCGCGGGCGCGGCGAACGACCCGAGCAAGTCGAGCATCTACTGGAGCAACGGCGCACCGGTGCAGGGCCGTCACCACGAGTTCGGCTTCATCCCGTCGTACACGTTCCAGAGCGGCAAGCTGAAGGACACGAAGGTCACGTTCATCGCAATGTGGCACGCCGGTTCGGCACACTACTCGGACGCGACGAACACCGAGTACCGCCTGGTCGTGAACCTGCCGCTGCACGCGTTCTGATCGCAGGGGGCGCAGGCGCCCCCACCTCGCACGGCCGGCCTTCGATCGAAACGATCAGGCCGGCTTGTGCAGCCCCGCGACCGGGTCGTTCGCCGCGGGCATGTCTTCCACGAGCGACGTGAGCTGGCGGCCCGTATCGCGCCATGCATCGAGGCCGCCGCGCAGCGCGAGCGCATCGGTGAAGCCGGCGTCGAGCAGGCGCTTCGCCATCAGCGCGGCCGTGAACTCGTTCGGGCACGAGCAGTACACGACGAACTTCTGCGAGAACGGATAACGCGAGACGATGTCGCCGATCTGGCGTTCGTCGGCGAACTGCGCGCCGGGAATCGTGAACGGGTCGAGCTTGCGGTGCTCGGGCGAGCGCACGTCGAGGACCACCGGCGCGGACGTATCGCGCAGCATCGCGTCGAGCTCGTCAACACCGACCCGCGCGCTCGCGAGCTGGCGGATCAGCGCGCGGCGGCGCATCCAGCGGATCGCCGCATACACCGCCAGCACCGCGGCGGCCACCAGCAGCGCCGCGCGGCCGAGCTGGCCCGCACCGGCGAACAGCCAGTCGATCTGGCGAGCGAATATCAGCCCGACCATCAGCCCGACGATCGTCCACAGCGCGGCGCCGAGCGCATCGTAGCCGACGAACGTGCGATAGCGCGTGCCGAACGCGCCGGCCATCGGCACCGACACGAGCGACAGCCCCGGAATGAAGCGTGCGACGGCGAGCACCCGCACGCCGTAGCGGCCGAAGAAGCGTTCGGTTTTCTTCACGCAGCTGTCACGCGACAGCGACAGCCGGCAGATCGTCTTCAGCGTCGTGCCGCCGAAGCGCCGGCCGGCGAGGTACCACACGGTGTCGCCGATCAGTGCGCCGAGCACCGACAGCGCGACCACCGTGACCAGTTGCGAGCCGATCATCGCCGGATGCATCGCGGACATCGCGCCGAACAACACGAGCGTCGGCATCGCGGGCACCGGCAGCCCGATGGCCGCCGCGAGCACGTTGGCGAAGACGAGAAGCGGCCCGTATTGGGCGACGAGGTCACGGAGGAGCATGACGGCTGGCCGAAAAGGAAACGCGCGCGGAAAGCACGCAGATGGGCCGATTATCGGCCTTTTTCAAGTCAGCGGCGGGAATAACTCAAAGGGCCTGGCGGCCGCAGGGAGTGCACGGTGAGCCGGCGCTTTGCGCGCGGCTCACCGTTCGAAATCAGGAGGAGGTGCGGGCGAGCGACGCGGCGCCGTGGTTTTCGCCGGGGAGCTCGGCGCCGTGCGAGCGGATCGCCGCGATCAGTTCGGCCGGCGTGATCTCGTAGCGGACTTCGCGGTGGATGCCGGGCTTGCGTTCGTCGATCTCGATCAGCAGCACGCTCTTGCCGTCGCCGGTCGCTTCGAGCCGGAGCGAGCGCAGTTCGCGGCCGTCGGCCGGGTCGTGTTCGGTGAGCAGGGTCATTGCCCCGGATGAGCCGGTAGTGCGCATCGAACCTATCCTCGTATCGTGGATGCCGTGGTGGCGAAGATGTCTTTCTTGAATACAGCTTGGCGCAGTTTAACGCGAACGGGCCGCAATTCGGAGCAATTTCGTTGGGGGGAATTGAGGGCTGAACCACCGATCCTTCAGATGTTTGAGCCGCGCGGGGCGGGCGTTTGCGCCCGATCGGGCGCAGCCGCGGCCGGCGCCTGACCGCCGTTCTCGGCCGGGCCGGCCCGGGCGGCGACACGCGGCGCGGCGCGTGCCGCCGCGGCGGCCTCGGAAGCGGTCGGCGAGCCCCATCGCCGGGTCGCTGACCGAGTGGCGGCCGGTTTCGACGCGGCCGGCGACGCGGCGCGAGAAACTCGCGTCGCTGTCGGCGGTGACGATGAAGTCGTACCCGTGGCCGGTCGAGTCGAGTTTCCAGTGCAGCTCGGCCTGGTCGCCGGCGCGCACCGTCACCGTCCACGTGGTACCGGTGCCGTGGCCATGACCGTAGCTGTTGCCGTTTTCGTTACCCTGGCGATGACCGCGATCGTCATGCGCTCCGCCGCCGGACAGCAGCCCGTGGACCTGATTCGACTTCACGGTGAAGCGCACCGTGCCGCCGTGGTTGCGCAGATTCAGGTGAAGGTTGCCGCTCGCCCCCGCATAGCCGACGCGAACTTCCGGCTGCGGTGCGCGCGCACCGGCCAGGCGGCTGAGGTCGCCCGTGGAGCGGAGGTGATAGCCGTTCGGGACCAGCACCCACAGGTCATATTTACCGCCGTTGTCGGCGCGCGCGGCCCAGTCGCCGTGCAGCGTCTTGCCCGGTTCGACGACGTAGCGCCGCGGCAGGCGGTCGAGATGCAGCTTGTCATAGACGTGCAACACGGCGGCGGCACGGCCCGTGTTCGCGAACTTCAGCGTGAGCGTGCCGTTGCCGGCATCGGCACGCGCGCTCGCATGCGGTTCGTAAGGCAGCGCGCGCGACGGGCGCACGCCGGTCGCCTGGGCGGGCAGCGACGGCGCGGCCGGCGGCAAGATCTTGGGCTCGGCCTGTTGCGCGGCGCTCGGCGCGTCGACCTGGCTTTTCGTCGTATGGCCCGCGAGCGTCGGCACACGCCGGCCCGGCGCATGCCGGGGTGGGCGGCGCCCAGTCCGGGGAGACGCCGTGGCGTCGACGTGATGAAGACGTGGCATCGCATGTCGTGCGCGTGACGTTGCGCGCGCAACGATTGATCGGAGAGCGACGCACGATGGAACGGGTCAGGAATTACCGGCTGCGATGTGAGAGTCGGTCGGATTTTTCCTGTTCGCGATGGCGTGGCGTGATCGCATGTCGTTGCGAGTGCAACGGGATCGCATGGCGCCCGTGTTTCAAATGCGTGAAATCGGATAAGCTCGACGGGTTGCTGCGCAGGTGCGCAGCCCGCGCGACTGGCGCGACTTTTCGGAACCGGCCCACCCATGACCGACATCACGATCCGGCACAGCGAGACGCACGACGTCGACGCGATCCGGCAAATCGCCGCGCATCCCGCGGTGTACGCGAATACGTTGCAGCATCCGTTTCCGTCGCTCGAGAAATGGCAGAAGCGGCTCAACGGCGCGCGCGAGCACGGCGTGAGCCTCGTCGCCGAAATCGACGGCGTGGTGGTCGGCCATCTCGGTCTGCATCCCGAACAGAATCCGCGCCGTCGCCATGCAGCAGGGCTCGGCATGATGGTCGACGCGACGCATCACGGGCGCGGTGTCGGCAGCCGGTTGCTCGCGGCTGCGATCGATCTCGCGGAAAACTGGCTGAACATCACGCGTCTCGAGCTGACCGTGTTCGCCGATAACCGCGCGGCCATCGCGCTCTACGAGAAGCATGGCTTCCGGGTCGAGGGTGAATCGCCGGGCTATGCATTGCGCGACGGCGTGCATGAGTCCGTGTATCACATGGCGCGGATCAAGGCGCGGCAGTGAAGGCTCGGCTGCCACGTATCCGACAGCACGCTCGGCCGCGATGCCGCGCGTCATATTCATTCGAGAATTCGTTCGTTTTCTCCCGGCTGTGCCCGTCGTATCGTCAAAGGATTTGCCGGTCGCCTCGGCCGGCGTGCGCATTTCCGTAACGATCACGCGCGGCGTTGCACGTCGGCAGGCTTCAGCGTCATCGCTTCATGGCTGTAACTTCACAACCATCGCTTCGCGCGCCGCGCCTTCCCGCAACCGTCTCTTTCAACGGACCCGCTTCGATGAAAACCGCTCTCCGGAATCTGACTGCCGCCTGCCTGCTCGCCGCCGCGGGTACGGCGCTTGCCGCTGCCACGCCCACGGGCGCCCCGGTAGCGAGCGCAGCGCCTGATGGCGCGCACCTGCCGCCCGGCATCGCGTGGCAGCACGGCGACGTCGACGCCGCCTTCGCATTGGCGAAGCGCACCGGCAAGCCGCTGCTGCTCTACTGGGGCGCGGTGTGGTGCCCGTCGTGCAACCAGGTGAAATCGACGATCTTCAGCCAGCAGGCATTCAAAGCCCGCTCGTCGTTCTTCGTGCCCGTGTATCTCGACGGCGATACCGAAAGCGCGCAGAAGCTCGGCGAGCGTTTCAAGGTGCACGGTTATCCGACGATGATCCTGTTCCGCCCAGACGGCACCGAAGTGACGCGGCTGCCGGGCGAAGCCGATCTCGATCGCTACATGCAGGCGCTGTCGCTCGGGATGACGGCCGCGCACCCGGTGCGGCAGACGCTCGCGACCGCGCTGAAGAATGGCGCATCGCTGACGCCGGATGAATGGCGCCTGCTGGCCGACTATTCGTGGGATACCGACGGCGCGCTGCCGGTGGCGGCCGATCGCGTCGCCGAGACGCTGCAGACGCTCGCGCAACGCGCGCGCGCCGCGGGCGCGAAGGCCGAATCGGCGCGCTTCGCGCTGAAGTCGGCCGTGGTCGCCGCGTCAGACGATCCGGCGCAGGCCGGCGCACTCGACAAGGCGGCGCTTGCCGATTCGCTGCGCGCGGTGCTGCAGGATCCTGTGTTGTCGCGTGCCGATTCGGACGTGCTGGTCGCTGCGCCCGCGCGCGTGGTCGCGTATCTCGGCGGCGACGACGCGCAGCGTGCGAAATTGCGCGGCGCATATGACACGGCGCTTGCGCGCCTGTCGACCGACACCACGCTGTCGTCGATCGACCGGCTGATGGCACTGCACGGCCGCGTGCTGCTCGCGCGCGGCGATGCAAGCAAGGGTGCACCGCTTGCCGCGCCCGCGCTGGCCGACACGGCGCGCAAGCAGATCGCCGCGTCGGTGCAGGGCGCCGCGAATGCGTACGAGCGCCAGGCGCTCGTCAGCGAAGGCGCGGACACGCTGACCGACGCGGGGCTGTACGACGAGTCGGATGCGTTGCTGAAGGCCGAGCTGCCGCGTTCGGCCACGCCGTACTACTTCATGTCCGGGCTGGCTGCGAATGCGAAGGCGCGCGGCGACAAGGCCGCGGCGCTCGACTGGTACCGCAAGGCCTATGACTCGGCGAGCGGGCCGGCGACGAAGCTGCGCTGGGGCGCGACCTACTTTGCGAATGCGGTCCAGCTGGCGCCGGACGATTCGGCGCGCATCGAAGGGATTGCCGCGAGCGTGCTCGCGCAGGCCGACAAGACGCGCGACGCGTTCTACGGCGCGAACCTGCGCGCGCTGACCAAGGTCGTCACGCAGCTGAACCGCTGGCGCGGCAGCGGCGCACACGATGCATCGGTCAAATCGATCGCGAAGCAGTTCGACGGCATCTGTGGGAAACTGCCCGCCGGCGATCCGCAGGCAAGCGCCTGCGCGCGCCTGATCCAGCCGGTCAAGGCATAGATCCGGTGGCACTGCACGGGCTTTCGGGATGCCTTCCGGCGCTTGCCCCGATACTCACGAGGCCACCGACACCATGCCCCACCTGACGCTCGAATACTCCGCGAACCTCGACGGGTTCGACGCCGGCGCGACCTTGCGCGCGCTCAATGCCGCGCTTGCCGCGTCCGGTCATTTCAGCGAGCTCGACATCAAGAGCCGCGCGCTGCGGTTCGATACGTTCGCGGTCGGCACGTCGCCGGCGCCGCGCGCGTTCGTCCACGCGAAGCTCGCGGTGCTGAGCGGCCGGACGACCGACGTCAAACGTGAATTTTCCGAGCAGGTGCTGGCGGAACTGAAGCGGCACGTCGTTGCGCCGCCCGGCACGCACCTGCAGCTGAGCGCGGAAATACTCGAACTGGAACGCGAGTCCTACGCGAAAGCGAGCATCGAGCCCCGCTGAGCGGACGGTGCGGTGCGTGCTCCGCGAGCCGTGAGCGTGGCGCTGATGCGCGCACGGCCGGCGGCTTCGAAACCGGACTATTGGCCCGTGGAGTACGCGCCGCGATTGCCGTCGCCGGCGCCCGCGGCCCGCGGCGCACCCTGCTGCCGCGCGATCTTCGCCTCGGCGGCCTGAATGCTGGCCGGGTAGAACCAGTCGCTCGGCTGGAAGCCGGCTTTTCTCAGTGCAACCACTTCGGAATGAACTTCGGCGCGCGTGAGCGGCTGGCTGGTTTGCGCCTGCGCGGCGAGGGGCGCGGCGAAGGCGGCAGCGAGGGCGATGGTGCGGATGAGCGGGTTCATGAGCGGATACCTCCAGGTTTTCGACGGTGACGATCGCATGCGATCACCGTCGAAAGCAGTGTAGGCCTCGCCCGACGCGCGAAAAATGCCGCTGCGACCAACGTAGTGTTTTGCTGCGGATAACAATGAGTGAGCCGGCGAGCGCGCCCGGGCGGCATGCGGCAAAAAGGGGGAGGAGCGGAGGAGAAGCCGGCCGCATCGACGCGGCCGGCGGGCGGCGGCCCGGAAACGGGCCGCTGCGGGGTGTTACACGAGCCCGGTCGCGTAGTACACGGCGATCACGAAGAACACCGCGAGTGTCTTGATGATCGTGACCGCGAAGATGTCGCGATACGACTCGCGGTGCGTGAGGCCCGTGACCGCGAGCAGCGTGATCACCGCGCCGTTGTGCGGCAGCGTGTCCATGCCGCCGCTGGCCATCGCGACGACCCGGTGCAGCACGTCCAGGGGGATATTCGCGGCTTGCGCCCCCTTGATGAACAGGTCCGACATCGCGGCGAGCGCGATGCTCATCCCACCCGACGCCGAGCCCGTGATACCGGCGAGCGAGCTGACCGACACGGCCGCGTTAACGAGCGGGTTCGGGATGCTCTTCAGTGCATCGCTGACGACGAGGAAGCCCGGCAGCGCGGCGATCACGCCGCCGAAGCCGTATTCCGACGCGGTGTTCATCGCGGCGAGCAGCGCACCGGCGACGGCGGCCTTCGAGCCGGCCGCGAAGCGCCCGCTCACCCGCTTGAATGCGGTCAGTACGACCAGCACGATGCCGAGCAGCAGTGCAGCCTCGACCGACCAGATCGCGACGACGGTCTTGATCGACGTCGTGACCGGCGCGTGCACGCCGGGCAGCACTTCCGGCGCGACCGTGTACGACGCGGCGCCGTACCACTGCGGAATCAGCTTCGTGAACGCGAAGTTCGACACGCCGACCAGGATCAGCGGCAGGATCGCGAGCGCGGGATGCGGCAGCGACGTGGTCTCGACGCGTTCCGGCTCGTTGACGAGCGACGTGCCGTAGCCTTCGCCCTTCGCCATCGCCGAACGGCGGCGCCATTCGAGATACGTGAGGCCGACGACGATGATGAAAAGCGAGCCGATCGTGCCGAGCACCGGCGCGGCCCAGGCGGTCGTCTTGAAGAACGTGGTCGGGATGATGTTCTGGATCTGCGGCGTGCCGGGCAGCGAATCCATCGTGAACGAGAATGCGCCGAGCGCGATTGCGCCGGGCATCAGCCGTTTCGGGATGTTGCTCTGGCGATAGAGTTCGGCCGCGAACGGATACACCGCGAACACCACGACGAACAGCGATACGCCGCCATAGGTGAGCAGCGCGCACACCGCGACGATCACCGCATTCGCGCGTGAACGGCCGATGTAGCGGATCGCCGCGTGGACGATCGACTCGGAGAATCCGGAGAGTTCGATCACCTTGCCGAACACCGCGCCGAGCATGAACACCGGGAAATACAGTTTGACGAAGCCGACCATCTTCTCCATGAAGATGCCGGAGAAGACCGGTGCGACGGCGGCGGGTTCGGTCAGGAGCACCGCGCCGAGTGCGGCGATCGGCGCGAACAGGATCACGCTGTAGCCGCGATACGCGGCAAACATCAGGAACGCCAGCGCGGCGAGGACGATCACGAAAGACAAGGGAGTCTCCTAATGGCTTTGGTTGTTGTTCGATCGCGGGACGCGCCGCGGACCGGCTCGGGTTCGTGCAGGTTTCGTGCCATCGGCCGGATTGCGCCGCCGGACGCGGGTCCGCCGGAGACTGGCGGGCCCGCGCCGGTCGTTGTCTGAGGATTCTACATAAAACGTCTCGATCTGGAGACGAAATGGCCGTCCGGCCAGCCCGTGGAATCAGGCAGGGCTTTCCTGGACAACGCGTTGCGGCGTGTCTCCAGAGTGAGATAATCCGTCTCGTTCCGGAGACAGCCGGCCCAAGATACACGGAGACGACGACACGATGATGAATGACTGGGTCCGCCTGCCCGTCAACTACGGCGACGTGCTGCGGCGCGCCGCCGAGTCGCTGTTCCGGACCTTCGAGGATTCGAGCGCGGGCACGGTGGTCGTCGATCGCGATGCGCGTGTCGTGTGGATGAACGAGCGGTACGCGGCGCGCTTCGGTTTCGCCGATCCGCAGCAGGCCGTCGGCCTCGACTGCGAGGCCGTGATTCCGAACAGCCTGATGCGCGAGGTCGTGTCGACCGGGCAGCCGATCCTGCTCGACATCATGGAGACGGGCCGCGAGCCGCTCGTCGTCACGCGGCTGCCGCTGAAGAACGAGGCCGGCGAGACGGTCGGCGCGATCGGCTTCGCGCTGTTCGACCAGTTGAAGACGCTCACGCCGATTTTTTCCCGCTACGCCCAGCTTCAGCAGCAGCTGATTGCGACGCAGCGTTCGCTCGCGCAGGCGCGCCGCGCGAAATACACGTTCGCGAGCTTCGTCGGCACGAGCGCCGCGAGCCTCGAGACCAAGCGCCAGGCGCGCCGCGCCGCGCAGGTCGATTCGCCGGTGCTGCTGCTCGGCGAGACGGGCACCGGCAAGGAACTGCTCGCGCACGCGATTCACGCGGCGTCGGCGCGTGCACTCCAGCCGCTCGTGACCGTCAACGTCGCCGCGATTCCCGACACACTGCTCGAAACCGAATTCTTCGGCGCGGCACCCGGCGCGTACACGGGCGCCGATCGCAAGGGGCGCATCGGCAAGTTCGAGCTGGCGGATCGCGGCACGCTGTTTCTCGACGAGATCGGCGACATGCCGCTGCCGCTGCAGGGCAAGCTGCTGCGCGTGCTGCAGGACAAGGAATTCGAGCCGGTCGGCTCGAACCGGATCGTGCGCGCCGACGTCCGGATCATCGCGGCCACGAGCGCCGACCTGCCGGCGCTGGTCGCGGCCGGGCGTTTTCGCGCGGATCTCTATTACCGGTTGAACGTGCTGACGATCCACGCGCCGCCGCTGCGCGAGCGCGCGTCCGACATCGCGGCGCTCGTCTACGCGACGCTCGAGGAGCTGGCCGCGCAGCACGGGCGCGCCGCCCATTGCGAGCTGACCGACGATGCGCTGCGGATGCTGTGTGCGTATCCGTGGCCGGGCAACGTGCGCGAGTTGCGCAATACGCTCGAACGCGCGCTGATGCTGTCGGACCGGTCGGTGATCGATGCGCGCGCGCTCGCGCCGTTCCTTGGGCCGGTGCGCGTATCGACGGACGCGGCCGCACCGGCGCAACCGCTGGCCGCGCCACCGGTCGAACGACGCGCGGGCGAGCGGCCCGCTGCGCCGGCCGCTTCGTATGCCGATGCATTGGCGGCGTGGGAGCGCCAGTTCCTGACCGATGCGCTGGCAGCCTGCGACGGGAAGGTGGTGGAAGCGGCCGCGCGCATCGGAATCGGCCGCGCGACGCTGTACAAGAAACTGGCGGCGCTGGGCATCGACCGGTAAGCCAGACGGCCAGGCCGGCGCGCCCGGACGTGAAGCATCGAACAGGAGATCACGATGAAACGGATCGGCATCGCAGGGTGGCTGACTATTTTGCTGGCGACTTCTGCGTTCGCGCAGTCCGGCGACACCGATGCGCCCGAGGCGCGGCGCAACTGGTACAACGATCCGTTCATCGCGCTGTCGCGTGACGTGGCCGAATGCCCGTTGCCGCTCGGCCCGTGGATGACCCGGGCCGAGATGACCGACGACGCGCATTACCGCGCCGAACGCGGCACCACCTGCTGGCTCGCGCATCGCTGCACGAAGCCGAATTCGTATATGTATGACGCACCGATCGCCGACGCCGTGAAGGCGCACTTCGCCGGCTCCGATCGGCTGCATGGCACGAGCCTGTGGATCACCGTGCAGCGACGTTTCATTTACGTCGAAGGATGTGCGGATACGGCGTTCGATCGGCAGGCGTTGCAGCGCGAACTCGAGGCGCTTCCCGACGTCGAGCAGGTGTTCGTTCGCATCACCGACGATCCACGCAAGCGCTTGCCGTACAAGGCGCGCGGGCAACCCGGCCGTACGCCGGACTGACGGCCGGAGGGCCGCGCATGGCATACTCGCGACATTCAAAAAAAGGTTGACGGGAACAACAATGAAACACATGCTTGCGTCGGTCTGTCGGTGGCCTCGGGCGGCCGTTGTCTTGGCTCTGGTTGCAGGGCTCGGCGGGTGTGGCGGCAGCGCGCCGCTGTTCACTTCGGACGGGCGTCCGACTACCCAGGTGCAATGCACCGGCAGCGACTGGAGCAATTGCACGGACAACGCACGGGCGATCTGCAACGGCGATTTCGAAGTGATTCAGCAATCGAGCGATGACGCCACGCGAAATCTTCTCTTCGCGTGCAAGAAAAAAAGCGGTTATTGATCCCGAGATAACCGGTTGAGGCGCCACGATCGGGCGAAGCGTTTTTCTGTTGGCTGAGAGTCATCTATTTTTCACGAATAACACTCACGGAGTCCCATCCATATGGCGACCTACAGGCAACTGACCGCGCAGCTCGAACGGCTTCAGCAAAAGATCGACAAGGAACGCGAAAAGGCGATTGCCGATGCGATTGCCGATATCCGCGCGAAAATCGAGGAATACGACATTACGCCGGAAGAACTCGGGTTTCGTCCGGTACGCGCGGCCGCTGGCGCAGCCAGGCCGAAACGTGTGTCGCCGCCGAAATATTTGAATCCGAAGACGGGTGAAACCTGGAGTGGCCGCGGGCGCTCGCCGACGTGGCTCGGCAAGAATCGCGAGCGTTTCCTGATCAAGGACTGACTCCCGAAAAACCTCACCTTTCGCGTACTGACTGACGGTGCGAACGGCCATGCGGCCGTCGCACCGTTTTGTTTTCGTGCGTTTCCGGCGCGATTCCCGATCGCGTATTGAACTGCGACGCCGCGCAATTAACGGATCACGTTTTGCGAATTCGCCGCGATTCGACGGGATATCGCGGCGAATTCCGGTAAACAGCCGCGCAATTGCGCAGCACATGCGCATGGGCCTGCGCCAATCTCGCGGTGCACGCGTGCTGCAAATTCCGATCACCTTTCGCGTGTTGGCGCGTGGCGCCGTGCAATTCCCGAAGAGTCTCACCATGGCTCCTGTAAATCCTCACCTTTGACGAAGCGGACGCAGCGTCGTGCTGCACGCCTGTACCGTGTGCGCCGAGCGAATGTGCCCGGACGGCGCGCGGCGATGGCTTCCGTACTGGTGTTGCAGGCCCATGGTGCGAGCGTTGACGTGGGTCGAACAGTCGGCCGTCCGGCATATAGGCAGCCGCATGCGCTTCGCCTATGCTTGGAGTTCGCGTCGATCGGCGTATGGCCTGCCCGTGCCGCATGCCGATCGGGTCGTCTTTCGTTACCGCAGGGAGCCGATGTGACCGTTCGCCATCTCGATGCGTTGTTCCAGCCCAGGTCCGTTGCGGTCGTCGGCGCGTCGTCGCGCGCGGGCAGTATCGGCGCGATGGTGTGGTCGCGCGTGCTCGACGGTGCATTCGAGGGGCCGGTGTGGCCCGTCAATCCGAAGTATCGTGACCTGCACGGGCATCCGGTCGTTGCCGATGTCGACCGGTTGCCCGCGCCGCCGTCGGTGGCCGTGATCTGCACGCCGCCCGCGACCTGGGCCGGCATCGTGCGCAAGCTCGGCGAGCTCGGCACGCGCGTTGCGGTGATCATCGGCGAGGCGCGCACCGATGCCGATCGCGCCGCGCTCGATCGCACGCTGAAGGCGGCGAAGCCGTTCGTGCTCCGTATCGTCGGGCCGGGCAGTCTCGGCGTGCTGTCGCCTGCACGGCACGCGCATTTCGGCGCGCCGGCCTACACGGCGCGATCGGGCGGCGTCGCGTGGGTGTCGCAATCGAATGCGCTGACGAACGCGGTGCTCGGCTGGGCCGATGCACGGGGCCTCGGCTTTTCGCATGTCGTTGCGCTCGGCGCCGAGTCCGACGTCGATGCGGGCGATGTGCTCGACTATCTCGCGAGCGATCCCGGCACGCGTGCGATCCTGCTCGAACTCGATACCGTGCGCGCCGCGCGCAAGTTCATGTCGGCCGCGCGCGCCGCTGCGCGCAACAAGCCGGTGCTCGCCTTGCGCACCGGCCGCGCGGATCCCGGCGACGCGCTCTATACGGCGGCGTTCCAGCGCGCGGGGATGGTGCGTGTGGATGCGCTCGACGATCTGCTCGACGAGATCGAGACGCTCGGCGTCGGCCGCGTCACGGCGCGCGGTGCGGCCACGCTCGTGACGAGCGATGCGGGCGTCGCGAAACTCGCGGTCGATGCGGTGGCCGAGGTGCGCGATGTGCTGGCCGACTGGTCGCCCGCGGCCGCGTCGGCCGTGTCGGCGGCGCTGCCGCATCTCGTATCGCCCGGCAATCCGCTCACGCTGGGCGACGATGCGCGCCCGGAACACTTTGCCGCGGCGGTCAAGGCGCTCGCGCCGTTCCCGCAAACGGGCACGCTGTTCGTCGTCCATTCGACTTCCCACAGCGCGCCGGCCGATGCGGTTGCGCACACGCTGATCGAATCACGGCAGTATGCGCATCGCGGCATCCTCGCGTGTTTCTTCGGCGCGGTCAATGCGGCGACGCGCGATGCGCTGCATGCGAACGGCATTCCGGTGCACACCACGCCGCAGCGGCTCGCGCGCGCCTATGCGCGTCTCGTCGACTACAACCTGGGGCGGCAACTGCTGATGCAAACGCCCGAGGGTACGCCGCTGCAGCCGGCCGAGTGCGTTGCATCCGCGCAGGCGGATGCGCGCCGGATGGTCGAAGCCGGCCAACATGAGCTGGCCGGTGAAGCCGCGCTGCGCTGGCTGTCCCATTTCGGCCTGCAGGGCGAGCCGGCCGTTGAGCCGGCCGGGAAGAAAGTCGTCGATGTCACCGTCGACATGTACGACGATTCGAATTTCGGCCCGGTGTTTCGCTATGCGGTGCCGCCCGCGGACGGCGTATCGGCGCCGTTCGTCGTCTATGGCCTGCCGCCGCTGAACACCGTGCTCGCTCGCGCGGTGATGGAGCGTTCGCCGTATGCGCGCAGTACGCCCATCGAGCCGACGCTCGACGCATTGACGGCGCTGTCGCAGGTCGTCTGCGACGTGCGTGAAGTCGTGGCGATGTCGGTCACGCTGCGCGTGCTGTCCGATCGTGCGCACGTGATCGCGCCACGCGTCACGCTGGCAGCAGGGCGCAGCCGGCTCGCGATCATGCCGTATCCGCGTCACCTCGAGGAGACGCTCGATTGGCGCGGCGAGACGGTGACGATCCGCCCGATCCGTCCGGAAGACGAGGCCGCGCACAACGAACTGCTCGGCGCGATGACGCCGGAGGATCTGCGGATGCGTTTCTTCGGTGCGGTGCGCAGCTTCGATCATTCGCAGGTCGCGCGCATGACGCAGATCGATTACGACCGTGAGATGGCCTTCATCGTGTCGTTCACCGATGTGTCGGGGCGCGACCACACGCTCGCGGTGGCGCGCGCGGTGGCCGATCCCGACAACGAGACCGCGGAGTTCGCGATCGCGGTGCGACCCGATCAGAAGGGCAAGGGGCTTGGCCGGCTGATGATGACCCGCATCATCGACTACGCGCGCTCGCGCGGAACCGCATGGATGATCGGCGAGGCGCTGCGCGAGAACTCGGCGATGATCTCGCTGGCGAAGGCGTGCGGGTTCGAGGTGTCGCCGACGGAGGAGCCGGGTGTCGTGGGCTTCAGGATGAAGCTGCAGCCGTAGCGTGTGTCGGCGGCCCGACGCGCGGCGACGTCGCATGCGGTGGATGTCTTCGGCTTCCCCCCACGTCCGGAATGTTGCCGGTGAGGAATGCAGAGCATTCGAACCGGCTTCGCGAGCGAAGTAACCGAGCAAGTGTCGGCGCCTGTTCGCAGCGGAAATATCGACGCACAAATGGCACCGATCAGGCACTGCGAGACGCGTACCGCTTGTCGCGATATCCGTCCCGCACCGCTGCTTCAGACAAGGTGCCCGCACGCATTTACCGCCGCATTCCATCCTCGAAAATTCGACGTTACCCAAAAGGTGAGACTTTTCGGGAGCTGTCGGTGAGCTTCTCCGGGAAGTGTTGGGGTGAGCCGATACGGGAGCACTTGGTGAGTCGATACGGGAACACTCGGTGAGCCTTCCCGGGAGTGGCCGGTGAGCGTCTGCGGGAGCCGCCGGTGAGCCTTTCCGGGGCACATCGGTGAGGGTCTGCGGGACGTATTGGTGAGCACATCCGGGAGACCTGGGTGAGGGTTTCCAGGAGCCTTGGTGAGCTTTTTCGGGAGGTGTGGGTGAGCGCTTGCGGGATGCAAAGGTGAGTCTTTTCGGGAGCGTCCGGATGCACGTCTCCCGCAAGCGCAGCGCCGGCCTGGGCCGGCGTCATGCGGGGTGCGGGCACGCACGAACCGTGCCCATGACCCCGTTCAGGCAGCGAGTTTCGATGCCGCGTCGTTCACCTGGTCGCGCGAAATCGCGAGTTCCTCGAGGTGCGGATCGGCGTAGACCGCGCCGGTTTCACGCTCGAGGCGGGCGATCGTCAGCGCACAGCGCGCGGTGTCCTTCGGCATCGCGATGAAGCGCTTGACCGATTCGCCGGACGTGAACGCTTCGAACAACGCGCCGCGCACGTCGTCCGGGAGCGTCTTGGTCCACTGGTACGGCTTGCCGTTGAACGTGATCGACGGCGGCAGCGTGCGTTCCTTCTTGGTCGCCGTGATGAGCCCGTAGGTGCGGGCCGCGTCGCCGATCTGCTCGGGCGAGAAGAGTTCGTCGGGCGTGATGTCGAACTGTTCGATGTAGCTCTCGATCGCCTGCATTGCAGCGGTACGATCGTCGCGCTTCTTCTGCGCGCGCGCGACGATATCGCGCAGCTCGTCCGCCTCTTCGGGCGTGATCGTGAAGCTTGCCTGCTTCTGCTGAAGTTCGGAGAAACGCTGGAATTCTTGATCGTTCAGAAGTTTGGCCATGACATCCATCGGACACGACGGCCGCGACAACCGGCCGCCGTAGTTTTTGAGAGGGCCGCTATTTTAGCGTAGCGCCGTGGGCGCACGATATGGCACCGTGTATCGCGCGCCGCAAAGGGGTTGCGCGCGACCGAGGGCGACGCGATGGCGCCGCCCCGGTGCGCTCCGCCGAGCCTGCGCGTCAGCAGGCCTCGTCGCGGCACATCGACAGATGGGCGGCCGTCTCGCGCACCCGTTCGACGACCGTGTCGACGGACGGCGCCATATGCGCATCGATCCGGCGCATGTACGGGCAGGTCAGCACCGCGATCGCATGGCCGGACGGCCCGAGGATCGGCGCGCTCAGGTCGGTCACGCCATACGCCTGGCGGCTGTCCTCGCGCAGGTAGCCGTCCTGCCGGATCGACTGGCACGCATAGGCGAGTTCCTGCTCGTTCAGCGGCGCTTCGCCCTTGACCTTGCGGTGCTCGGCGAGCATGTGCGCGCGCTGCTCGGCGCCCTGGAACGCCAGCATCACGCGTCCCGATGCCGTATCGGCGAGCCCGACGCGCGAGCCGAGCCGGACCGACACGCCCCACGGGCCGGGCCCGTCGACCTGCGCGATCACGAGCAGGTTGCCGCGATCGTAGACGGACAGGTGGCAGGATTGCTCGGAGTAATCGGCGAAACGCTGCATCGGCGGCAACGCCTCGGCGATCAGCCGGTTCATCGGCGGATGGCGGTGCGCGAGCGAGAACAGCTTGAGGCTGAGCGTGTAGCGGTCGCCGCCGGTCGAGCGCATCACGTAGCGGCGCGCGACGAGGCGTTCGAGCATCCGGTAGATCTCGCTCGCGTTGCGGCCGAGTTCTTTCGTGATTTCAGTGCGGGTGAGGCCTTCTTTCTGCTCCGACAGGAGTTCGAGAATGTCGAGACCCTTGTCGAGCGCGGGAGCGCGATAGCGGTCGATTGCGCCCATCGATTCCCGTGCGTCGCAGCCGGGAAGCAGGTCGTTGGTTGTTTGCATTGTCGATGTGAAGTTGGGGGATTGCCGTCGGTCGGTTGGCGACGCACGCTGACCAATTCTGCAACCCGCTTGTGTCGAGCCCTCGTGTGGCACCAAAGGCCACCGTTTGAGCTTAACAACAAACATTTAGTGTGCAATGCAGCGTCTTTTTACCGATCGTTACCGGATAAGAACGGATCAGTTCGCTCTCGGGATGACAGGGAAGCCCCGAATACCCGGTATTCATGACAGGTGGCAAACGTTCAAGGTGTTCGAAAGGAAAGCGGGCAGCGGCTTTGCCCCCGATGCTGCACCGCAGCGTCCGCGGGCGCACCAATAGTCGGTATCCGTCGTGCGTCATTTCCCGCTGCGCGGCCGGTGGTACAAAGGCTGGCGGGCCAGCGACGGTGCGGCCGCGCGTGTAGCCGGCCGGTACGGGCCGGACCATGTCGCGGGTGCCGGGCCGTCGTCGCCGATGCGCAGACCGGCGGCTGCCCGTTCGATGTGCGCCATACTTCCGTGCGGCGCCACGATCGCTGCGCCCGCGCGACCCTCGCGCGTCGACGGCATGCCGGATGCGGCGCCGACGCGCGCCATCGACGATCGACAATCAGTCCGGCGCGCGGTCGTGAAGGGCCGCGTCGGCCGGAATCCTGTCCCATTCGACAACAGAGGTTAAGCACGATGAAACTGCTTCGCTATGGCCCGTCCGGCCAGGAAAAGCCCGGGATTCTCGACGCGGACGGCCGGATTCGCGACCTGTCCGCACATGTGCCGGACCTGTCCGGCGATGTGCTGTCCGACGCGAGTCTCGCGCGGCTGCGCGCGATCGATCCGGCCACGCTGCCGCTGGTGTCGGGCGAGCCGCGCATCGGCGCGTGCGTCGGACATGTCGGTAAATTCATCGGCATCGGCCTGAACTATGCCGATCACGCGGCCGAAGCCGGCATGCCGGTGCCGAAGGAGCCGGTCGTGTTCGGCAAGTGGACGAGCTCGATCTGCGGCCCGAACGACGGCATCGATATCCCGAAGGGCTCCGTCAAGACCGACTGGGAAGTCGAGCTGGGCGTCGTGATCGGCAAGACCTGCAAGGACGTCGACGAAGCGCGCGCGCTCGATTACGTCGCGGGCTACTGCGTCGTCAACGACGTGTCCGAGCGCGAATGGCAGATCGAGCGCGGCGGTCAGTGGGACAAGGGCAAGGGCTTCGACACGTTTGGCCCGGTCGGTCCGTGGCTCGTCACGCGCGACGAGGTGCCCGATCCGCAGCGTCTCGATCTGTGGCTCGAGGTCGACGGCCACCGCTATCAGAACGGCAACACGCGCACGATGGTGTTCACGGTCGCGCAGCTGATCGCCTATCTGTCGCGCTGCATGAGCCTGCAGCCGGGCGACGTGATCACGACCGGCACGCCGCCGGGCGTCGGCATGGGCATCAAGCCGTCGCCGGTGTTCCTGAAGGCCGGGCAAGTGGTGCGCCTCGGGATCGAAGGACTCGGCGAGCAGTTGCAGAGCACGCGCGACGCGCAATGAGTGCTTGAGCGGCGCGGGCTGGCTGGAAGATGCGGCCGCCTGCACGCTGGCCGTGTTGCCCGACACGTCGGCTTGACCGCCGACGGCGACCCACGCGAAAGCGCAGCGAGACAGCCAAAAACCAAGGGCCCGATTCCGCGCGAGGCGGAATCGAGCCCTTGTCGCTTGTTCGCGTCCGTACGGGGCAGATCAGACGACGTTGTCGAGTTCGCAGTGCGCCTCGAGCCGGTAGCCGTCGGGGTCGACGACGAACGCCGCGTAATAGCCGGGGCCGTAGTGCTCGCGTTTGCCGGGGCCGCCGTTGTCCTTGCCGCCGTGCTCGAGCGCGGCGCGGTAGAACGCGTCGACCTCGACCGGCGACGCAGCCTTGAACGACAGGTGCAATCCCGACTCGGGATCGGCGACGACGGGGCGAGCCGCATGCTCCAACCACAGCTCGGGCTCGGTCGTGCCGTATCCGATGGCGCCGTCGTCGCTATACAGACGCTTGTAGCCGAGTGCGCCGAGCGCGCTGTCGTAGAAGGTGCGGCTGCGGTCGATGTGGGCAACGCCGAACGAAAGGTGGTCGATCATTTGTGGCTCCTTGGACTGAGGGGGACGTCAGTGTGGCGAACCTGCTTAGAGACACCATGCCAGCCGCTTGTAGCGAAGCGCGCCAAGCGAGGTGTCGTCGTACATGCGGCTGGCGGCGGTGTGGATAACCCTGAACGAAAGACGATCGATCATCTGTGTCTCCCAGAATTGAAAGGACATCGGTACGGCAAACCGTTTTTAACCACCATGCCGGTTATGTTAGAAATCGCTCGGGCGCTTGTCAACCGGCATGGTGGTTAGATACGATCCGGGCATGAGCGATACGCAACCTTCCGTCACGATGGACTGGCTGATTCCGGCGCCACCCGAAACCCTGAGCATCGACTTCGCGAATACGCTGTATTGGCGCGGCAGCGATCCGCCGACGGAAACCTTCGGCACGATGGACGACCTGCTGGCGTGGTGTCGCGAGCAGGCCGGCGTGCCGGTCGGCCTGGCGGAAACGTGTCGTGCGCTCGGCGAAGAGGCGGGGGAACCGGCGATGCTGGCGCACGCGCTCGCGTTGCGCGAGGCGCTGTATCGGCTCTTTCTTGCGCAGGCCGAACAGCGCGAGCCGCAGGCCGACGATCTCGCGCTGCTCGGCGGCTTCCTGGCGGAAGCGGCGCCGCGCGTCGCGCTGGCACGCATCGATGGCGGTTATGCGTGGCGGATCGCGGAGGGGCGCGCGACGCTGGCGGGGCTGCTGAGCCCGGTGCTGTGGTCGGCGATCGACCTGCTCGGCGGTGCGCGGCTCGCGAAGGTCAAGCGTTGCGCGAACGACGCCTGCCAGTGGCTGTTCATCGACGACAGCAAGAACGGCAGCCGCCGCTGGTGTTCGATGTCGTCGTGCGGCAATCGCGCGAAGGCGTACCGCCACTATCACAAGGCCGACTGACGGTCGGCCCGTTCACGTTCACTGCGCGGCAGCCGCCCTGTTCATTTCGCCGACAACTTCCGCCACAGCGTCGTCTTGCTGATGCCGAGCATCGCGCACGCGCGGTCGCGGTCGCCGCCGCACGCGTCGAGCACCGCGCGGATCTCGTCGGCTTCCGCACGACGTCGGCGGGCGTGCAGTGTCTGCGCATCGTCGCTGTCGGCCGCGTCGGGTGGTGCCGCGAACAGCTCGGGTGCGATCGCCTGCAGCGCGTCGGGATCGAGCGCGCCGCATGCGGCGGCCGGATCGTTTTCATCGGCTTCCTCGGCGAGCTCCACCGCGATCCGCTCGATCACGTTCTGCAGTTCGCGCACGTTGCCGGGCCATCGGTAGCGCGCAAGCACGGCCTGCGTCGCGCCGAGCACGCGCGCGGCGTCGTCGGCATCGCGCAGGCGTTCGGCCAGGCGCGGTTCGCGTCGTGCGGCCTGCACGAGCAGCGTGGCCGCGAGCGCGGGAATGTCGGCGGCGCGCTCGCGCAGCGGCGGCAGGCCGACGTTCAGGATGTTGAGCCGGTAATAGAGATCCGCGCGGAACGTGCCGGCCTCGACGGCCGCGAGCAGCGGACGGTGCGTCGCGGCGATCACGCGCACGTCGATGCGGATCGGCTCGGTCGAGCCGAGGCGGATCACCTCGCGTTCCTGCAGCGCGCGCAGCAGCCGGCTCTGCAGCGACGGCGGCATCTCGCCGATCTCGTCGAGAAACAGCGTGCCGCGGTGAGCGGCTTCGAACAGGCCGGTCTTGCCGCCGCGCCGCGCACCGGTGAATGCGCCTTCCTCATAGCCGAACAGCTCGCTTTCGAGCAGCGCTTCCGGAAACGCGCCGCAATTGACCGCGACGAACGGGTAGCTGCGCCGCGCGGACAGCGCGTGCAGGCTTTGCGCGATCATTTCCTTGCCGGTGCCGCTTTCGCCGAGCACGAGCACGGTCGCGTCGGATTTCGCGTAGCGGCGCACGAGATCGCGCACGCGCGCCATCGGCGCCGATGCGCCGACCACGTCGTCGAGCGCGTAGCGCGCCGCGAACTGCTGCGTGGTGGGCTGCGAACGCAGCGCACGATCGAGCCGTTCGACCGCGCGCGATTCCTGGAACGTCAGCACGCTGCCCGACGTGACGCCGCGATCGACGAGCGGCCCGCGATGCACGACGTAGCGCACGCCGCGCACGGTGGCGAGCGCGTCGCCGTCCTCGCCGCGCAGCGTGCGCAACTCGGGCCGCAGGTCGACGAGCGCGCGGCCGACGGCCGCCGCGGGTTCGACCCCGAGCGCCGACGCGAGCCGCTCGTTGATCGCTTCCACCCGGCCGCGCGCGTCGAGCGCGACCACCCCGTCGCGCAGGTGCTGGAGCAGGTTGTCGAGCCGCTGGCGGCGGAACGCCTCGGCATGCGTCGCGTACGCGACTTCGAGCGCCGTCTCGACGGCCTTGCGTACCGATGCGTGTGAATACAGGAACACCGCGCCCATGCCGGCGCTGGCCGCGAGATCGGTGACGAGGCCGGGGCCGACGATCGTCTCGATGCCGCGGTCGTGCAGGTCGTGCACGCAGGCTTCCGCTTCCTGCGCGGACTGATATGACGCAAACTGCACGTCGAGGCCATACGCGGCGACGAAGCGGCGCACTTCGGGCGGTGTTTCCCCGGCGCTGACGAGCGCGATCCGCGACGCGTCGCGCCGGGCGCGCGCGAGCGCCTGCATCACGTCGAAGCCGGTCGGCGACACGACCACCACCGGCACCTGCGCACGCGTTTTCAGGAAGCCGCCGTTCGAGCCGGCCGCGACGATCACGTCGGGCCGCGCGGTGCCGGCCTCGGCGATTGCGCTGAGCGCATCCTCATAGGCGCGCGTGACGATGCGCACGTCGGCGCGTTCGTCGAATTCGCCGGCGATCTCGCGAAACAGGTCGCGCAGGCGGCTGATACCCATTGCCCAGATGCGCGGGCGCACCGCGCGGTCGGCCGGGCCGACGGGCTTGGTCGAGGAGAGGTCCATGGCGGTCGATTATGCGCGCGTGATTTCATTTTTGAAACATGAAATTGCTGAATTGAAATCGTCGGACAGGGCTTCGCCCCGGCCGGGTGCTTAAGAATCAGTGGGTTAGCGACGTCGCGCGAGCTGGCCCGGTCCTTGCTGTTAATGGTCGTTCCTTCAGGAGGCCGTTCATGAGCAATACGCATCTTCAGAGCGCCGGCGCGAAATTCCGCGCGGCAGTCGCGGCGGAGCAGCCGCTGCAGGTGGTCGGCGCGATCACCGCCTACGCAGCCAAGATGGCGCAGGCCGTCGGCTTCAAGGCCGTGTACCTGTCGGGTGGCGGCGTTGCCGCGAACTCGCTCGGGATCCCCGACCTCGGCATCAGCACGATGGAAGACGTGCTGATCGACGCGAACCGGATCACCAACGCGACCGACCTGCCGCTGCTGGTCGACATCGATACCGGCTGGGGCGGCGCGTTCAACATCGCGCGCACGGTGCGCTCGTTCATCAAGGCCGGCGTCGCGGCCGTGCACCTGGAGGACCAGGTCGGCCAGAAGCGCTGCGGCCACCGTCCGGGCAAGGAAGTCGTGCCGATCGAGGAAATGGTCGATCGCGTCAAGGCGGCGGTCGATGCACGTACCGACGACCAGTTCGTGATCATGGCGCGTACCGACGCCGCCGCCGCCGAAGGGATCGACTCGGCGATCGAGCGCGCGGTGGCCTATGTCGAAGCCGGTGCGGACATGATTTTCCCGGAAGCGATGAAGACGCTCGACGACTACCGCCGCTTCAAGGCCGCCGTGAAGGTGCCGATCCTCGCGAACCTGACCGAATTCGGCTCGACGCCGCTGTTCACGGTCGACGAGCTGCGCGAGGCGAACGTCGACATCGCGCTGTACTGCTGCGGCGCGTATCGCGCGATGAACAAGGCTGCGCTGAACTTCTACGAGACGGTGCGCCGCGACGGTACGCAGAAGGAAGCCGTGCAGACGATGCAGACGCGTGCCGAGCTGTACGACTTCCTCGGCTATCACGAATACGAGCGCAAGCTCGACGAGCTGTTCGCGCAGGGCAAGAAGTAAGCACCCGCGCGCCGGGACACGATTCCGGAGAGCCTTGCATGGGGCCGCACTAAGCGTTAAAGCGCCAAGTCCGGCCGACAGCCCCAGCCCATACCCCAGATACACATTGGAGAGCAGAAACATGAGCGAGACGAAAGACGCAGCAGCACCGGCCGCCGCAGGCGCATTCAAGCCGAAGAAGTCGGTGGCGCTGTCGGGCGTGACGGCCGGCAACACCGCGCTGTGCACGGTCGGCAAGACCGGCAACGACCTGCACTATCGCGGCTACGACATTCTCGACGTCGCCGAATCGTGCGAATTCGAGGAAATCGCGCACCTGCTCGTGCACGGCACGCTGCCGAACCTGACCGAACTGGCCGCATACAAGGCGAAGCTGCGCGCGCTGCGCGGCCTGCCGAACGCGCTGAAGGCGGCGCTCGAGCAGATCCCGGCGTCCGCGCACCCGATGGACGTGATGCGCACGGGCGTGTCGGTGCTCGGCACCGTGCTGCCGGAGAAGGACGACCATAACCTGCCGGGCGCACGCGACATCGCCGACCGCCTGATGGCATCGCTCGGCTCGATGCTGCTGTACTGGTATCACTTCTCGCACAACGGCAAGCGCATCGAGACGGAAACCGACGACGACTCGATCGGCGGCCACTTCCTGCACCTGCTGCACGGCAAGACGCCGTCGAAGTCGTGGGTCGAGGCGATGCACACGTCGCTGATCCTGTACGCGGAGCACGAGTTCAATGCATCGACGTTCACCGGCCGCGTGATCGCGGGCACGGGCTCGGACATCTACTCGGCGATCACCGGCGCGATCGGCGCGCTGCGCGGCCCGAAGCATGGCGGCGCGAACGAAGTCGCGTATGAAATCCAGAGCCGCTACAGCTCGCCGGACGACGCCGAAGCCGACATCCGCCGCCGCGTCGAGAACAAGGAAGTCGTGATCGGCTTCGGGCACCCGGTCTACACGATCTCCGATCCGCGCAACAAGGTGATCAAGGGCGTCGCGCACAAGCTGTCGAAGGAAGCGGGCGACGTGAAGCTGTACAACATCGCCGAGCGCCTCGAATCGGTGATGTGGGAAGCGAAGAAGATGTTCCCGAACCTCGACTGGTTCAGCGCGGTGTCGTATCACATGATGGGCGTGCCGACCGCGATGTTCACGCCGCTGTTCGTGATCTCGCGCACGTCCGGCTGGAGCGCGCACATCATCGAGCAGCGCATCGACAACAAGATCATCCGCCCGAGCGCGAACTACACCGGTCCGGAAGACCTGCAGTTCGTGCCGATCGAGAAGCGCTGATCGTCCGCCGCGCGCGCCGGCGCCCGTGATGCGGGCGGCCGGCGCGCGCGGAACGCCTTACCCCGAATTCCGCCCCACACCATGAATACCGCCAACCGCAAACCCCTGCCCGGCACGTCGCTGGACTATTTCGACGCGCGTGCCGCGGTCGAAGCGATCGCGCCCGGCGCCTACGACACGCTGCCGTACACGTCGCGCGTGCTCGCCGAAAACCTCGTGCGCCGCTGCGATCCGGCGATCCTTGCCGATTCGCTGAAGCAGATCATCGAGCGCAAGCGCGAACGTGATTTCCCGTGGTTCCCGGCGCGCGTCGTGTGCCACGACATCCTCGGGCAGACGGCGCTCGTCGATCTCGCCGGCCTGCGCGACGCGATCGCCGACGGCGGCGGCGACCCGGCCAAGGTGAACCCGGTCGTGCCGGTGCAGCTGATCGTCGACCACTCGCTCGCGGTCGAATGCGGCGGCTTCGATCCGGACGCGTTCGCGAAGAACCGCGCGATCGAGGATCGTCGCAACGAGGATCGCTTCCACTTCATCGAGTGGACGAAGAAGGCGTTCGAGAACGTCGACGTGATCCCGCCGGGCAACGGCATCATGCACCAGATCAACCTCGAGAAGATGTCGCCGGTGATCCAGGCGCAGGATGGCGTGGCGTTCCCGGATACCTGCGTCGGCACCGACAGCCACACGCCGCACGTCGACGCGCTCGGCGTGATCGCGATCGGCGTCGGCGGGCTGGAGGCGGAGAACGTGATGCTCGGCCGCGCGTCGTGGATGCGCCTGCCGGACATCGTCGGCGTCGAGCTGACCGGCAAGCGTCAGCCCGGCATCACCGCGACCGACGTCGTGCTCGCGCTGACCGAGTTCCTGCGCAAGGAAAAGGTGGTCGGCGCGTACCTGGAATTCCGAGGCGAAGGCGCGGCGAGCCTCACGCTCGGCGATCGCGCGACGATCTCGAACATGGCGCCCGAATATGGCGCGACGGCCGCGATGTTCTTCATCGACGGCCAGACGACCGACTACCTGCGCCTCACCGGCCGCAGCGACGAGCAGGTGAAGCTGGTCGAGACCTACGCGAAGGTGGCGGGCCTGTGGGCCGACACGCTGAACAACGCGCAATACGAGCGCACGCTGACGTTCGACCTGTCGAGCGTGGTGCGCAACATGGCCGGCCCGTCGAACCCGCACAAGCGGCTGCCGACGTCGGACCTCGCCGCACGCGGGATCGCCGGCAAGTGGGAAGAGAAGGCGGGCGAGATGCCCGACGGCGCGGTGATCATCGCCGCGATCACGAGCTGCACGAACACCAGCAACCCGCGCAACGTGATCGCCGCGGCCTTGCTCGCCCGCAACGCGAACGCGCGCGGCCTCACGCGCAAGCCGTGGGTGAAGAGCTCGCTCGCGCCCGGCTCGAAGGCGGTCGAGCTGTACCTGGAAGAAGCGAACCTGCTGCCCGAACTCGAGAAGCTCGGCTTCGGCATCGTCGCGTTCGCGTGCACGACCTGCAACGGGATGTCGGGCGCGCTCGACCCGAAGATCCAGCAGGAGATCGTCGATCGCGACCTGTATGCGACGGCCGTGCTGTCCGGCAACCGCAACTTCGACGGCCGCATCCACCCGTATGCGAAGCAGGCGTTCCTCGCGTCGCCGCCGCTGGTCGTCGCGTATGCGATCGCGGGCACGATCCGCTTCGACATCGAGAAGGACGTGCTCGGCCACGACCAGGACGGCAAGCCCGTCACGCTGAAGGACATCTGGCCGACCGACGAGGAGATCGATGCGATCGTCGCGGCGAGCGTGAAGCCCGAGCAGTTCCGCAAGGTCTACGAACCGATGTTCGCGCGTAGCGCGGAGGCTGGCGAGCGCGCGGCGCCGCTGTACGACTGGCGCGCGCAGAGCACGTACATCCGCCGTCCGCCGTACTGGGAAGGCGCACTGGCCGGCGAGCGCACGCTGCAGGGGATGCGCCCGCTCGCGGTGCTCGGCGACAACATCACGACGGACCACCTGTCGCCGTCGAACGCGATCCTGCTGGACAGCGCGGCCGGCGAGTACCTCGCGAAGATGGGCCTGCCGGAAGAAGACTTCAACTCGTACGCGACGCACCGGGGCGACCACCTGACCGCGCAGCGCGCGACCTTCGCGAACCCGACGCTGATCAACGAGATGGCGATCGTCGACGGCGCGGTGAAGAAGGGCTCGCTCGCGCGCGTCGAGCCGGAAGGCAAGGTCATGCGGATGTGGGAAGCGATCGAGACGTACATGAATCGCAAGCAGCCGCTGATCGTCGTGGCCGGCGCCGACTACGGCCAGGGCTCGTCGCGCGACTGGGCCGCGAAGGGCGTGCGGCTCGCGGGTGTCGAGGCGATTGCCGCCGAAGGCTTCGAGCGGATCCACCGCACGAACCTGATCGGGATGGGCGTGCTGCCGCTCGAGTTCAAGCCCGGCACGAACCGGACGACGCTCGGCATCGACGGCACCGAGACCTTCGACGTGATCGGCGAGCGCACGCCGCGCGCCGACCTGACGCTCGTGATTCACCGCAGGAACGGCGAGCGCGTCGAGGTGCCGATGACGTGCCGGCTCGATACGGCCGAGGAAGTGTCGATTTATGAGGCGGGCGGCGTGCTGCAGCGCTTCGCGCAGGACTTCCTCGAATCGTCGCAGGCGGCTTGACCGAGTCACACAGGGATAACGCACACATGGCTCACATTCCTCAAATCAGGATTCCCGCGACCTACATTCGCGGCGGCACCAGCAAGGGCGTGTTCTTCCGGCTGCAGGACCTGCCGGACGCCGCGCAGGCGCCGGGCGCCGCGCGCGACGCGCTGCTGCTGCGCGTGATCGGCAGCCCCGATCCGTACGGCAAGCAGATCGACGGGATGGGCGGCGCGACGTCGTCCACCAGCAAGACGGTGATCGTGTCGAAGAGCGCGCGGCCCGGCCACGACGTCGACTACCTGTTCGGCCAGGTGTCGATCGACAAGGCGTTCGTCGACTGGACCGGCAACTGCGGCAACCTGTCGGCGGCGGTCGGCCCGTTCGCGATCAGCGGCGGGCTCGTCGATCCGGCCCGCGTGCCGCGCGACGGCATCGCGACCGTGCGGATCTGGCAGGCGAACATCGGCAAGACGATCGTCGCGCATGTGCCGGTGACGAACGGTGCGGTGCAGGAGACGGGCGACTTCGAGCTGGATGGCGTCACGTTCCCGGCCGCCGAAGTGCAGCTCGAGTTCATGGACCCGGCCGCCGAGGAAGAGGGCGCGGGCGGGTCGATGTTCCCGACCGGCAACCTCGTCGACGATCTCGCCGTGCCGGGCGTCGGTACGCTGAAGGCGACGATGATCAACGCGGGGATCCCGACGATCTTCGTCGAAGCGGAAGCGATCGGCTATACGGGCACCGAGCTGCAGGACGCGATCAACGGCGATGCGAAGGCGCTCGAGAAGTTCGAGACGATTCGTGCGCACGGCGCGCTGCGGATGGGCCTGATCGACACGCTCGATGAAATCGCGACGCGGCAGCACACGCCGAAGATCGCGTTCGTCGCGAAGCCGGCCGACTACGTTGCATCGAGCGGCAAGCGCGTGAACGCGGGTGACGTCGACCTGCTGGTGCGCGCGATGTCGATGGGCAAGCTGCACCACGCGATGATGGGCACGGCGGCGGTCGCGATCGGCACGGCCGCGGCGATCCCCGGCACGCTCGTCAACCTGGCGGCGGGCGGCGGCGAACGCAACGCGGTGCGCTTCGGGCATCCGTCGGGCACGCTGCGCGTCGGCGCGGAAGCGCAGCTCGAGAACGGCGAGTGGACCGTCACCAAGGCGATCATGAGCCGCAGTGCGCGCGTGTTGATGGAAGGCTGGGTGAGGGTGCCGGGCGACGCGTTCTGAGCGCTGCCGGTTCCGGCAAGGCAGCCGGAATGAGCGCGGCTCACCCCGATCCCTGCGAAGCGGACCCCGCGACGCAGGGATTTTTTCATGTGACGCGTTGACGCCCGCGTGACGGGCGCGATCCGATGCGACGCGCACGGCATCGGAGACCGCCACGCTACGTGACACGGACAGGAGAATCGCATGCCGCTCGATGCGCCGCTTGCCGGCATCCACATCGTCGAATTCGAAGGTCTCGGCCCCGGCCCGCTCGCGGGCTGGATGCTCGCCGGGATGGGCGCGCGGATCACGCTGATCGCCCGCCCGTCCGGCCGCACGAGCGCGCCTGACGCGTTGCAGGCCCGCGACGGCGACCTGCTGCGCGAAGGCAAGACGATCGTCGAACTCGACCTGAAGTCGCCGGCCGGCCGCGACGCCGCGCTCGACCTGATCGCGCAGGCCGATGCGCTGATCGAGGGGCTGCGGCCCGGCGTGATGGAACGGCTCGGCCTCGGGCCTGACGATTGCGCACGCCGCAACCCGACGCTCGTGTACGGGCGGATGACCGGCTGGGGCCAGCACGGCCCGCTCGCGGCCGCGGCCGGACACGACCTGAATTACGTCGCGTTGACGGGGCTATTGTCGCTATCGGCGCCGCGCGACGGCAGGCCGGGGTTGCCGCCGACCGTCGTCGGCGATGCGGGCGGCGCGCTCGGGCTCGCGTTCGGAATCGTCTGCGCGCTGTTCGACGTGCGTGGCGGCGGCCCGGGGCGCGTGGTCGACGGCGCGATCGTCGACATCGTGTCGATGCTCGGTTCGCTCGCGCTGTGGGCGCGCGCGAACGGGCAGCTCGACGGCGCGCAGCCGAGCCTCTTTCACGATGCGCCGTTCTACGACGTGTATCGCTGCGCGGATGGCGAATGCGTGACGATCGGCGCGCTCGAGCCGCCGTTCTATGCGCTGCTGGTCGAACGGCTCGGGCTGACCGACGTCGATCCGGCGTCGCAGTACGACCGCGCGCACTGGCCCGCGTTGAAGGCGCGTTTTGCCGACGTGTTCGCGCAGCAGCCGTCCGCGCACTGGCGCGCGTTGCTCGAAGGCACCGACGCATGTTTCGCGCCGGTGCTGAGCGTGGCCGACGCGGCCGCGCATCCGCACAACGTGGCCCGCGGGATCTATCGGACGGATGAGAACGGCAACGTGCGGGCGCGGGTGGCGCCGCGGTTTTTGCCGTTGGCGGGGGGCGGGGCGGAGTAGCGCAAAGCCGGTTACCGGCCGCTCACGCCGTTTCCTCCGGCGCATCCGGCATCTTGCCGTCGCCGACACGGTTGATCGTGCCCTGCGCGATCGCGACGAGTCGCTCGTGATCGCCGTCGATGACGAACACATGACACTGGCAGGTCGCCTGATGCCGCCCCGCGTAGACGAGCTTCGCGCGGGCGACGAGCGTGCCGTTCACGGCCGGCCGCAGGTAGTTGATCTTGTATTCCGCCGTGATCACGCGCGGGCCGAGCACGAGCGCGCCGGCGAACGTCAGCGCGTTGTCCGCGAGGTAGCTGATGACGCCGCCGTGCACGAAACCGTGCTGCTGCCGCAGTTCTTCGCGCACGGGCAGGCACAGCGACACTTCGTTGTCGCCGATGTGCATCAGCTCCGTGCCCAGCAGCATGCTGAACGGTTGCGCACGCAATGCGCCGCGCGCGTGGTCCGTGATGTCGGTCATCGACTTTCCTCGAAATGAGTGCCCGCTTGCGCTGAACTCTAGGAAGGGGGATGCGGATAAGCAAGGAAATTCGTCCGCATTTCATGCAATTTCCGGCGCGATGCGACGTGATTGTTGCGTCGAATGCCGTGGATTTCCCCGTTTGCGGGCGATTCCGCGGGAATGCGCGGGCAACGCGCATTTCGTCGCCATGCGCACCTAAAGTCCGACGAAGAAATGCCGCTAATGCCGGGGCATTGCCTCATCGTCCGCTTTCCAGGAATCTCCCCATGTTCGGAAAAATCAAGCTCGCGTCGGGTCTGCTCGGCGTGTTGACCGTGTTTTGCCTCTTCCTGTTCGCGATCGAGGCGCTCGGCTTCTGGGCGCTCAAGTCCACGCGCAGCGGCGTCGACGATCTGTCGAACGTCGCGATCACGCAGGTCGAGGCGGCCAGCCAGGCGACCCAGCAGCTGCTCGACGCGCGCATCAACCTGTCGCGCGCCGGCACGCGGATGGTGCGCGGCGGCCCGAAGCCGGAAGACATCATCCGCCATGCCGGCGCGTCGCTCGCGGAAGCCGACAAGGCGTTCGCCGCGCTGACGGCCGCGCAGCCGGTCGACGATGCCAACCGCGCGCGCGTCGCGGCGCTCACCGAGCGCTATCGCGCGCTGCGCGGCGCACTGGGCGAACTCGTGCAGTTCCTCGACGCCGACAACATCCAGGCCTTCCTCGACCAGCCGACGCAGAGCATCCAGGACGCCTATCTCGCCGAGCTGCGCCGCTTCACCGACTATGGCGGCGCTTCGAGCCGCGCGGCGCTCGACACCATCGACGGCGGCATGCTCTGGTTCAAGTCGGTCGGCATCGTGCTGCTGGTGGCGATGCTCGCGGCGAGCGCAGCGATCTACGCGGCCGCACGGCGCGCGGTCGTCGCGCCGCTGGAAGAAGCCGGCCGCCATTTCGAGCGGATCGCACAGGGCCGGCTCGACGAAGTCGTGCGGGCAGGCGGCGTGTTCGAGATCGACCGGATGCTGCGCGGCCTCGCCACGATGCAGACGAGCATCGCGGGCACCGTGCGCACGGTGCGCCAGGCGTCGGATGCGATCCACCTCGGCGCGGGCGAGATCGCGGGCGGCAACGCCGACCTGTCGGCGCGCACCGGCACGCAGGCCGCGTCGCTCGAGGAAACGGCCGCGAGCATGGAGGAGCTGACGGCGACCGTCCGGCAGAACACCGACAGCGCGCGCGCGGCGAGCGCGCTGGCCGACGCGGCGCTCGAGGCGACGAGCCACGGCGGCGGCGTGGTCGACAGCGTGATCGACCGGATGCGCGGCATCGCACAGAGTTCGGGGCGGATCGCGGAGATCATCTCGGTGATCGACGGCATCGCGTTCCAGACCAACATCCTTGCGCTGAACGCGGCCGTGGAAGCCGCACGCGCAGGCGAACAGGGGCGCGGCTTCGCGGTGGTCGCGGGCGAAGTGCGCTCGCTCGCGCAGCGCAGCGCCCAATCGGCGAAGGAGATCAAGGCGCTGATCGAGGATTCGGTCGCGCAGATCAACGGCGGCGCGGAGCTCGTCGAGCGTGCCGGCGACGCGATGCGGACGGTATCGGCGTCGATCACGCGCGTCGTGCAGACGATGTCCGAGATCACCGCGGCGTCGGTCGAGCAGAGCGTCGGGATCGAGCAGGTGAACCAGGCCGTCACGCAGATGGATCAGCTCACGCAGCAGAACGCCGCGCTGGTGGAGGAGGTCGCGGCGGCGGCCGCGTCGCTGAACGACCAGACCGCGCACCTGATGCAGGCGGTGTCGGTGTTCGAACTGGGCGATGGCCGCGCCGCACGCGGCGAGCGCGCGGCGCCGTCGTTCGACGACGCGGGTTACGCGCCGGCAGGCAGCGCCGCGTAGGCGGTCTCGAGGTGGTAGGGCGTCGTCGACGGCATGTCGGCGCGCGCCACCTGCCCGTCCGCCGTCTTGCACTCGAACCAGCCGCGCGGATGCAGGAAGCGCGCGGCGAAGCGTTCGATCTGCCGCGCGAGCGGCGCGGAGGCCGCCGTGCCGCCGTGCGTCGCGAGCGCGCGCAGGTACTCGGTCTGCGCCCAGATCCGCTGCGTGCCGTCGATGCACGCGCCTTGCGCGTCGAGCGCCGCGCAGACGCCGCCCGTCTGCGGATCGACGCCGTATTGCTCCGCGAACACGAACGCGCGCGCCAGCGCGCCGGGGAGCCCGGTCTGCGCGAGCCGCGCGCCGGCCGCATCGACCAGATAGAACCACTCGAACTGATGGCCGGGCTCGAACCGGTTGTCGGCTGCGCCGAGCGGCAGCTCGGCCACGCAGCCGGTTGCCGCGTCGACGAACGTGCGCTCGACGGCCTGCGCGGTGTGCGCGAGCGCGTCATCGAACGCCGCATCGCCGAATGCAGCGGCCGCCGCGAGCCACGCTTCGGTCAGGTGCATCAGCGGATTCTGCAGCGCCCCGCTGCCGGATGACGAGAAATCGGCGTGGCGGGCCGCATCGAGCAGCGCGTCGCCGCGGTGCGGCGCGAAACGGTCCTGAATCAGCGCGGCGGTCTCTTCGGCCGCCTGGCGCGCGGCGACGTCGCCCGACGCCGCATACCACGCCGCACACGCGAACACGATGAAGGCGTGCGTGTAGAGATCCTTGGTCGTGTCGAGCGGTGCGCCCTGCGCATCCACGCTGTAGTGCCAGCCGCCGTGGCGCGGGTCGCGAAAGCGGCGGCCCAGCGCGTCGAACAGCGTGGCCGCGTGCGCGGTGTCGCCGGCCCGTGCGAACACGAACAGTTGCCGTGCACAGGCCATTGCGCGATATCGGGTCACGGGCAGCGGCGCGTGGGTGGCCGGATCGACGGCTTCGAACGGCAACTGTAATGTCTGGTCGAACCCTGAACCCCGCCAGATCGGCAAGACGACGTGCGCGAAATGGTGGCGCAGCTGGGCGGCCTGGGCGGAAGCGGAGTCGGAAACGGACATGACGGGGTTGAGCGCTGGGTTCAAAACGTGTCGGCGCGGCCCGGAGGATCGGCGCGGCCGGGGCCAAGGATAAAACATTCCGCGCGGCCGGCACTAAAAAAGGAGATAAATCGCATGCTGAGCAACCTGGAACTCGTGATGCGGCTCGTCCTCGCGGCGGCGCTGGGCAGCGTCATCGGCTTCGAGCGCGAGCGCCTGTCGTGGGCGGCCGGCCTGCGTACGCACATGCTCGTTTGTGTCGGTTCGACGCTGATCATGATCGTGTCGGCGTTCGGGTTCGCCGACGTACTCGGCAGCAGCGAGCACATCGTGCTCGATCCGTCGCGGATCGCCGCGCAGGTCGTGTCGGGCATCGGCTTCCTCGGCGCGGGCTCGATCCTGCTGCGCGGCGAGATCGTGCGCGGGCTGACGACCGCCGCGAGCCTGTGGTCGGTCGCCGCGATCGGCCTTGCGGTGGGCGGCGGGCTCTACGTCGCGTCGATTTCGGCGACGGTCGTCATCCTGATCATCCTGGCCGGCATCAAGCCGCTGGAGCGGCGCTACTTCACGGTGCGCCAGCGGCGCCAGCTCGCGCTGACGGTCGTGGGCGGCACGCTGAACTTCGATTCGCTGCACGCGGCGCTGGGTCCGGACAGTGCGCGGGTGAAGCAGTTCATCGTGCAGCGCGCCGACGACACGGGCGAGCACGACGAGGTGCGCATCGCGCTCGCACGGGTATCGGAACTCGAATACCGGGCGATCTGCGACAAGCTGCGCGCGCTGAAGGGCGTCACGCGTTTCGAAGAGGGCAACGGGTTGTCGGGCGACGAATAGGCGGAATCGGCGACGGGGCATGCGACAATGGCCGACCACCGATTCCGTTCGACATCCGGTTCCGCGCTTGCGGGCCCAGCCATCCGATTTCCATGACCGAATCCGTTTCCTCGCCTCGCTCCCGCTCCCGTTCCAATCGTTCGTCGGCCCGTTCGCGCCCGCGCTCGGCTGCTGCCGCGGGCAGTACGTCCGCGAGGGCGACGGTGCGGTCCGGCAGTGCGCCGGCCGGCGACGCATCGCGGGACGAACGGACGCTCGACCTGTTCGGCGATCCCGTGCTCGAGCCGGGTGAACGCGTGCCGGCCGCGGCGCGTGACGAAGCGGGCGCGCAAGCCGATGTCGCGGACGATGTGGCGTCCGGGCGGCAGGCTGCGCTGGACGGGTTCAGTGCACCGGAGGCGGTGGCTGCGGCAGGACATGTTGATGCAGCAGAAGGTGCAGTGACGCCTGGAGACGCGACGGTGGCGCATGGCGTTTCGTCGCCTGAAGGCGGTGGTGACGCTAACGTCGACGTCGTGCCGGATTCTGGCGCGGCTGCGATGAGGGCGGTCGATATTCCCCTGGCCGATGGCGTTGCATCGAAAGCCGCCGATGGGCTTGCGGGCGATGGCGCCGCAACGAAGGCCGACGATGTGCCTGCGGGCGATGGCGCCGCAACGGTGGCGACCAAGCTGCAAGCAACCGATGGTGCTGAGTCGAAGGCGACCGGATCTCAAGCGGCTGATGGTGAAGTCGAGAAGGCTGCTGTTGTTGCTGCTACCGCCGTTAAATCCCGCGAAGGGCGGCCCTCGGGTGACGCCGTGAAGGAACGCCGTGCGTCGTCGGGCGGCAAACGCCGGGCGGCTGCCGGTGCAAGCGACGCGACAACGGAGCAATCCGCGCCGGTCGCGACGAGCGTTGGCACGGCGGCGGCCGGGGCGAGCCCGGCGTCGGACTCGGTGACGGTGGTCGAGCCGCAGACTTCGGCGCAGCCTGCCAAGCCGGTGATTGCCGCGAATGCTGCCAACCCGGCCAACCCGGCCAACACGGCCAACACGGCCAACACGGCCAACACGGCCAACCCGGCCAACCCGGCCAACCCGGCCAACACGGCCAACACGGCCAACACGGCCAACACGGCCAACACGGCCAACACGGCCAACACGGCCAACACGGCCAACACGGCCAACACGGCCAACACGGCCAACACGGCCAACGTCGCGAAGGCCCATGACGCCGTGCCACCGGCTTCCGCTGCCTCCCTTGTCACGAAGCCATCGTCGGAGCGCACGCAACCGCCCGCGCCGGTCTTCGATCCGGATACGCACCTGCGTCCGCTGACCGACCGGCTCGCCGCACTGCAGGCCGATGTGGACGGCCTGACGCGCACGGCCGATCGCGAGATGCGTCGCATCAACCGCCTGCTGCTGGCGTTGGCCGTCGTCGTGCTGGCCGGGCTCGTCGCGCTGGTGATGCAGACGCGACAGATTGCGCACCTGAAGCAGGACGTCGCCACGAAGCAGCAGCGGATCGATCGCCTCGCGTCCGATCTGTCGACGCAGCAGGCAACGCTGATGACGCTCGAGGAGCATCACGAGGCGCTTCTGTCGCAAGTCGACCGGCTTCAGCGCAACGCGAACCGCGAGGCGGCCGTCGCGAAGCGCGCTCGCCGCACGCGTTAATCGTTTCGACCCTATCCTGGGGGCCTGACGGAGCAAGGATCGCCGCTATGTATCGGCGATCCGCCGTCGCGCGCCTGCGGCAAACTGATGCGGTGCGCTGGCAGAGTTCAGGGAAAACCCTTAGAATGGAGTCCATCTAAGGGAAAACCCTAGCCACACCTGTCAGGAGTCTCAAATGAGCTTCATCCTCGCCCTGCTGCAAAAGATCGACGACCTTTTCGTGTCCCCGCACCTGCCGCTTGACGCCGAATACTCGTACGCTGCGCGTCGCGCCGAAGCCGAGCGCGTGCGTCGTGCGCACCTCGTGCCGATCGTCCTGTACCGTCGCTGATTCGCTGATTCGCTGATTCGCTGATTCGCTGATTCGCTGATTCGCTGTCAGCGCGGCGCCTGCCGCACCTGCCTTTCCGCTTTCCGCCGCTGCATCGCGCCGGCGCGACCGTCCCGCTACACTGGAAGTCCGATTCCGTTCACGGTGACCGCGCCATGCTGCAGATGCGGGCGATGACGGCCAGCGAATTCCACGCGTACCGCACGCGAGCCATCGACGGCTACGCGAGCGATCTCGTTTCATCCGGACAAAATGCTGTCGAAGACGCGGCCAGCCGGGCGCGCGCCTGTTTCGACACGCTGCTGCCGGACGGCCTGCGCACCTCCGGCCAAACCCTTGTCGTGCTCATCGACGGCACTAGCGGCGACGCGGTGGGTGACCTCTGGTACGCGATCGTGCCTGAAGGGCCGAACCGCACGCTGTTCATCTACGACCTCGACATCGCCCCGTCCCGGCGCCGCCAGGGCTGGGCCACGCGTACGCTCGAGGCGCTCGATGCCGAGGCACGCCGGTACGGCGTCACCGAGATCGGGTTGTCGGTGTTCAATCACAACGCGGCGGCCCGTGCGCTGTATCGTGCGTGCGGCTTCGCGCCGATCACGACGACCTTGATCAAGCCAGTCATTTCGGACTAAAGCCATCGGGCCGGCGCCGCGCCGACGCGCGCTGGCGATTCGACTCGCCATCGGCCAATGCCGGCCGACCTCACGATCCTTTCTGTTCGCCGAACGCCGAACGCCGAACGGCCATCAGGCCGTTCGGCACACGTCACCGGCACACGTCACCGGCACACGTCACCGGCACACGTCACCGGCACACGTCACCGGCACACGTCACCGGCACACGTCACCGGCACACGTCACCGGCACACGTCACCCCGCGCGCCCCTTCCATCTCCGCAACAGCAACGCGTTGGTCACGACGCTGACGCTGGAAAACGCCATCGCCGCGCCCGCGATCACCGGGTTCAGCCAGCCGAGCGCCGCGAGCGGCACGCCGACCAGGTTGTAGACGAACGCCCAGAACAGGTTCTGCTGGATCTTCCGGTACGTGCGCCGGGAGATGTCGATCGCGTCGGCGACGAGCGCCGGGTCGCCGCGCATCAGCGTGATTCCGGCCGTGTGCATCGCGACATCCGTACCGGTCGCCATCGCGATGCCGACGTCGGCCGCCGCGAGCGCGGGCGCATCGTTGATCCCGTCGCCGACCATCGCGACGATCCCGCCGTGCGTGCGCTTCAACTCGGTGACGACGCGCGCCTTGTCGTCGGGCAGCACCTGCGCATGCACCTCGCCGATGCCGAGCGACGCCGCGACGGCGGCCGCGCTGCCGCGGTTGTCGCCCGTCACGAGTACGCTCGCGACACCGCGCGCCGACAGCGCCGCGATCGCGTCGCGGGCCTCCGGCTTCACGGTATCGCCGAAAGCGATCAGCGCGAGCAACGCGCGCGGCGTGTCGGCGCGCATCAGCCACGAGATCGTGTTGCCCGCGCGCTCGAGTTCCGCTGCGCGTGCATCGAGCGCGGGCGGCACCGCGATGCCGAGTTCGTCGCGCCAGCGCGTGCTGCCGAGCGCGAGCAACTGTCCGCCGACACGTGCTTCCACGCCGCGTCCGGCCACCGCACGCGCATCGGCGGCGACGGGCGATGACACCGCACCGCCGCGTGCGGCCAGTTCGGCATCGTGCGCGGCGACCACGGCGCGCGCGAGCGGATGGTCGCTCTGGCGTTGCACCGCCGCTGCGAGCGCGAGCGCTTCGTCATGCGGCGTGCCGACCGCTTCGAACGCCGTCACGGACGGCTTGCCTTCGGTCAGCGTACCGGTCTTGTCGAACGCGATCACGGTCGTGCGCTGTGCGAGTTCGAGCGCCTGTGCATCCTTGATCAGCACGCCGTGCCTGGCCGCGACGCCCGTGCCGGCCATGATCGCGGCGGGCGTCGCGAGGCCGAGCGCGCATGGGCACGCGATGACGAGCACCGCGACCGCGTTGAGGATCGCGGTTTCCGTGCCGGCGCCGGCGATCAGCCAGCCGACCAGCGTCAGCAACGCGATGCCGAGGATCGCCGGCACGAATACCTCGCTCACGCGATCGACGAGCCGCTGGATCGGCGCCTTCTCGGCCTGCGCGGATTCGACGAGGCGGATGATGCGTGCGAGCGTCGTTTCCGCGCCGATCGCGGAGGTTTCGACGACGAGCGCGCCTTCGCCGTTGATCGAGCCGGCCGTGACGGGGTCGCCGTCATCCTTCGGCACGGGCAGGCTTTCACCGGTGATCAGCGATTCGTCGATGTGCGAGCGGCCCGTCACGATCCGGCCGTCGACCGGCACGCGCTCGCCGGGACGGATGCTGACGCGGGTGCCGACGCGCACCTGCGCCAGCGGCACGTCGCGCTCGACGCCGTGCTCGATTACGCGCGCGCGGTCGGGACGCAGCGCGTTCAGCGCGCGGATCGCGTCGGTGGTCTGGCGCTTCGCGCGCGACTCGAGCCACTTGCCGAAGCGCACCAGCGTGACGATGACGGCCGACGCCTCGAAATACAGGTGGCCGGGGTGCAGGGGGGCGCGCAGCAGCATCCACAGGCTCAGCCCGTACGCGGCCGACGTACCGAGCGCGACGAGCAGGTCCATGTTGCCGGTGCGCGCCTTCACCGCATGCCAGGCCGCGCGATAGAAGCGCGCGCCGTAGCCGAACTGGACGATCGATGCGAGCATGAGCTGGAGCCAGCCGGGCAGCATCAGGTCGATGCCGAACGGCGCGACGAGCATCGGTGCGACAAGGGGCGCGCTCAGCACGGCGGACCAGATCACGAGATCGCGTTCACGAATCGCTTCGAATTGCTTGCGGGCGTCGGGGTCTTGCGCGGGGCCGGCCGGTTGCGCGTCCGCCCCGGCGGCGGCACCGGCTGATGATGTGGCCGAGAGCGACGCGCGGTAGCCGGCGGTGGTGACGGCCGCGATCAGCGCCGCGGCGTCGAGCGCACCGGCGCCGTGTACGGAAGCGCGCTCGGTCGCGAGGTTGACGGAAGCGCGCCCGACGCCCGGCACGGCGGCCAGCGCCTTTTCGACGCGGCCGGCGCAGGAGGCGCAGGTCATTCCGCCGATGTCGAGTTCGAGATCGGCGGGGGCGGTGGAGGCTGCCGGCGGGATCGCGGCGCCGGCCACCGGCGTCGCGCCATAACCGGCTTGCTTCACGGCTTCGGCGAGCCGGGCGGCGGTCACGTCGGGCGCGGCATCGACGGTTGCCCGTTCGGTCGCGAGGTTGACCGACGCGCGCGTGACGCCCGGCACCTTCGCGAGCGCCTTTTCGACGCGCGACACGCACGATGCACAGGTCATCCCGTCGATATCGAGTTCGATGATGGTGCTGTCGGCCGGAAGCGGGTGGCGGGCAGTCGAAGCGGCGGCGGCCATCGGCGCGGGCGATGCTTCGACAGGATGGGTATGCGGCGTCGCAGCGTCTTCGGGCAGCGGGTCGCGCACGGCGGCGCGGTAGCCGGCTGTACCGACCGCCTCGACGAGTTGTGCGGCGTCGACCGTATCGTGCGCCGTCACAGCCGCCGTGTGCGTGTCGAGGTCGACCGTCGCCTCGACGACGCCCGGTACCGCGGCCAGCGCCCGTTGCACGCGGCCCGTACAGCCGCCGCAATGCATGCCGTCGATGCCCAGCTCCATCGTATGCAGCGCTGCGGAGGCAAGTGGTTCAGTCATGTCGGATTCCCTGAATGCGCGGCTCATGCCGCCAATGATCCCAGTATCAACATTCCCATGATGGTAAGGTCAAGTAGTGGATGATGCACGCGATGCCAGGCGGGCGGATAGGCTGAGGCCATCCGTGTTCACAGGGTGCCACGACCCGTAAAAAGTGAACGCCCGGCTTCCACGAGGACGGCCGGGCGTCACGTGCTGCACGCAATCGAACGGTTACGCGCAGAGCTTGGCGCTTGCGAGACGGTTCAGGCTGACGCCTTGTTCGGCGGCCTGGATCACCAGCGCACGGTGAGCTTGCGGCGGGATGCGGACCTTGAATTCACCGCTATAGGTTCGGTCGGCGATCGGCTCGGGCACCTAAAGCCAGCCGAAACCGCTTCGATGTCGCCCCAATTATCCTGAAGATCCGGCGAGATCTTTTGGGACCCGTTCGGCCCGCGAATACGCGCCACCCGCTAATCGGCATATTGGGGGATGCCCTGAGGCGCTATGATACCGGCCTGACATCAGCGCCCAGTGTTATGAACCGTCGCGAAACGGTTGCCCGGGCAGGCTGGGGTGCCTTGCTTTCGCCATTTGCAGGTCGAACAAGGCGTTGACTGAAAAGAACGATATTCGGCCAGTAATCGATGATTGAAAACCAGCAGGAATCAGTTTCTCTGCGGCGCGCGTGCGCGTCGCTTGCCCTCGCGGCGTTGCTAGCGGGGTGCGCGTCGCAACCGGACGCAATCCAGCGGAAAACCGGCTGGATGCGGGCGGAAGTCGCCGACTCCTATGTCTACGCGTATCCGCTCGTGCTGATGGACGTCGCGAAGGAAGCGGCAACCGGCGGCGACGGCGCGCAACCGGGGCAGGCGCCGCTCAACACGCTGCGCCATGCGCAGGCACTGCCGCCCGTCGGCGCGGTCAATCCGCCGCTGCCGGGCGTCGACACGCTCGACTCGACCGGCTGGCTCGACGTCGCGACCGAACCCGTGATCGTCACGTTGCCCGACACGCGCGGCCGCTACTGGGATGCGCGCGCACTCGACATGTGGACGAACGTGCTGTGGTCGTCGTCGAGCGTGGCCGCACGCGGGGCACGCGGCGGTGCGCGATCGCAAACGATTGCGTTCGCCGCGAAGGACTGGCAGGGCACGCTGCCGCAGGGCGCGGTCCGGATCGACGTGCCGTCGGCCAACGCGTGGCTCGAAGTCCGGCTGCAGACGAGCGGCGGGCGCGACCTCACGAACGTGAAGAAACTGCAGCGCGCGATCCGCGTGGTGCCGCTGTCCGTCTACACGGGCGCGGCGCGCGGCGCGTCGGTCGCGGTCCATGCGGGCAGTGCGCCGTCCGAAGCCGTGGGCGGCGGAACGCCGGCCGAGCAGGTGGCCGCACTCGATCCGAAGGCGTTCTTCACGCGCTTCGCACAGGCGCTGCAGGACAACCCGGCGCCGGCCGACGATGCGCACGCACAGGAACTGCTCCGCGACATCGGCGTGTCGGCCGGCTATCCGGTGCTGTGGACGGGCGACCGCCTCACGGCCGCGACGGCAGGCGTCGCCGAGGCGCGCGCGCGGCTCTCGACCCCGCCGTCGAACCTGCTGAACGCGAACGGCTGGAGCTGGATCGGCGATACGGCCGGCAAGTACGGCCAGGACTACACGCTGCGCGCGTACGCGGCCTACACGCAGTTCGGCACCGCGACGCGCGACGACGAAACGCTCGCGGTCGTCCGCGTCGACAGCGACGGCCATGCGCTGAACGGCACGAATCGCTATGTGCTGCATTTCGCGCCAGGCGCGCTGCCGCCGGTGCGCGCGTTCTGGACGCTCACGCCCTATACGACCAACGGCGCGCTGCCCGACGTCGGGTCGGCGCGCCGCTCGCTCGGCGATCGCGACCGCCTGCGCCGCAACCACGACGGCTCGATCGACATCGTCGTGTCGGCGTCGCCGGGCGGCACGCAGGCGGCCAACTGGCTGCCGGCGCCGCGCGCCGATTTCGCACTCGCGTTGCGCCTGTACGCGCCGAAGCCGCAGGCGAGCGACGGGTCGTGGATGCCGCCCGTCATCGTCCGGAAATGAACGGATGACCGGTGGCGTTGTCCGACCGGCGGGCGCGACGGCGCCCGAACCCCGTACCGTCACCTCCTGAGCCTATACTTTCGGGATAGCGTGCACGGCCGCCCGGTTCTCCGGCGCGGCCCGGCATTCCATCCCGAGGCATTCAAGCATGGCAAGCGCAGACAAAGAAACCGTACCCTCCACCCTCCATGCCCTCGGTGGCGTTGCACGCTCGCGCCGGGCCCGGCGCATCGGCATCGGCCTGCTGATCTTCATCGTTTTGTTCGGACTGCTCGGGTTCTTCGCGGCGCCGCCGCTGATCCGCCATATCGCCGAACAGCAGTTGAGCAAGCAGCTCGACCGGCCCGCCACGATCCAGCGCATCGCGCTGAACCCGTACACGCTGAACCTCGAAGCCGACGGCATCCATCTCGGCGACAAAGGCGGCCAGGGCGACTTCGTCGACATCGCGAAGCTCGTCGTGCGGCCGTCGTGGTCGTCGCTGTTCCGCGGCGCGCCGATCGTCAATGAAGTTCGCCTCGACTCGCCGCGCTTTCATATCGTCCGCTACGACGCGCAGCGCTTCAACTTCACCGACCTGATCGAGAAGTTCTCGACGCCGTCGCCGAAACCCGAGAGCAAGCCGACGCAGTTCTCGGTGTCGAACATCCAGGTCAACAACGGCCGGATCGATTTCGACGACCGTCTGCTGAACGAAAAGCACGTCGTCGACAACTGGACGCTCGGCATTCCGTACATCGCGACGCTGGCCTCGAAGACCGACATCTTCGTCGAGCCGAAGCTGCGCGCGCGCTTCGACGGCAGCCCGATCGCGATCGACGGCAAGACCAAGCCGTTCGCGCAGTCGCGCGAATCGGAGATCGCGCTGAAATTCGACGGCCTCGACGTGCCGAAGCTGATCTCGTACGTGCCGGCGAAGCTGCCGGTGGCCGTGACGAGCGGCCTCTTGAGCAGCGACCTCTCGGTCAATTTCGTGATGAGCGGCGAGACGCCCGCGCTGCGCGTGTCGGGCACCGTCGACCTGAAGGACGCGAAGGTGACGGACCATGCGTCCGCGCCGCTGTTCGCCGCGCGCGGCGTGCACGTCGCGGCGGCCAGCCTCGAGCCGCTGCGCAACGCGATGCACTTCGACGAGATCCGGATCGACCAGCCGGTCGTCGACCTGTCGCGCGACAAGCAGGGCGTGCTGAACGTCGAGAAGCTCGCCGCGCAGCCGGCAGCCGCATCGAAGGCCGCCGAAGGCAAGCCGGCGGCGTCGGGCACGGCGGCCGCTTCCGCCGCTGCCGAAGCCGCCGCCAGCGGGGCCAAGGCCGAAGCCGGCGCCGGCGCGAAGGAGGCGCCCCCGCTCGACCTGACGATCCGCCATTTCGCGATCGACGGCGGCACGGTCAACGTCGACGACCGCGTGCCGGCGACGCCGACCGCGCTGTCGCTCACGAAGCTCGCCGCGACGCTCGACGGCTTCACGATGCAGGGCAAGACGCCCGCGAAATATACGCTGTCGACGTCGCTGTCGCGCGGCGGCGACGTGAAGGCCGAAGGCTCGTTCAATCTCGCGGAGAAGCAGGTCGAGAGCAAGCTGACGGTCGCCGCGCTCGCGCTGCCGGCGCTGCAGCCGTACCTCGGCGAGGCGACGCGTGCGCGCGTGCTCGACGGCACGCTCGGTGCGACCGTCAACGCGAAGGCCGACTGGGGCAAGACGCCGCTCGCCGCACAGGTTGCCGACAGCACGGTCAGCCTGAAGTCGCTGAAGATCGCGACGCCCGATGCGAAGGCGCCCGCGATCGTGCTGCCCGACGCGAGCGCGAAGATCGCGAAGGTCGACGTCGCCACGCGCATCGCGGAGATCGCGAGCGTCGACGCAAGCGGGCTCGCGCTCGACGTGCAGCGCCTGAAGGACGGCAAGATCGACCTCGCGGCGCTGGCCGAACCTGCCCAGGCGTCGGTGCCGAAGCGCACGGTCGCGCGCAAGGCCGAGGCCGCCGCACCGTCGTGGCATTACCGGATCGACGCGCTGAACGTGAAGGATGCGTCCGCGAACTTCACCGACCTGTCGACGCCGCGCCCGGTGAAGCTGGCGATCAAGCCGCTGGACCTGTCGGTGCAGAAGATCAGCGACGACATGACCAGGCCGCTGCCCGTGCAGATGAAGGCGACGCTGAACCGCAAGGGTTCGCTGAACGTGACGGGCGACGTGACCGCGCAGCCGCTGAAGCTCGGCCTGAAGATCAACGGCAACCGCCTCGACGCGGCCGCGTTCGAGCCGTACTTCGGCAGCGCGCTGAACGCGACGATCGCCAGTGCGCTGCTCAACGCGCAGGGCAACCTGACGTTCGCGCAGGTGAAGGACGCGCCGCGCGCGACCTATCGCGGCGATGTCGCGCTCGTCGACGTGCGGATGCTCGACAAGGCGACGTCCGACCCGTTCGCGGGCTGGCGCTCGCTCGCGCTGACGAACCTGAAGGCGAACTACGACGAGAAGGGCACCGACGTCGATGCCGCGCGCGTGACGTTCTCGAACTTCTACGGCCGCGTGCTGCTCGACGCGCAGGGGCGCTTGAACCTGAAGGACGTGGTCGCGAAGGAAACGGGCCCCGCGCAGTCGCTCACGCGTGACGCGAGCAAGGGCGAGCCGGTGCCGCTGTCGCCGGGCGTGACGCCGCCGGCTGCCGCCCGGGCCGCGTCGGCCGCGGCCGCGCAGCAGGCGTTGGCGCCGGCCGCCGCCTCGGCGACGGTGGTCGTGAAGGCCGCGACGCCGCCGCAGAACCCGGTGCGCATGCATTTCGGCGAGTTGCTGCTGCAGAACGGCCGCGTGACGTATACCGACAACTTCATCAAGCCGAACTACACGGCGAACCTCATTGCGATCAAGGGCACGGTCGGCGCGTTCGGCACGGATTCGACGACGTCCGCGCCGGTCGACGTCGCCGCGAACCTCGCGGGCAACGGGCCGATTTCGATCAAGGGTTCGGTGAACCCGCTGATCGAGAAGCCGGCGCTCGACCTCACCGCGACCGCGCACGACATCGAGCTGACCAACCTGACGCCGTACTCGGCGAAGTACGCGGGCTACCCGATCACGAAGGGCAAGCTCAACGTCGACCTGCATTACGAACTGGCGAACGACCAGCTGAAGGCAAACAACCACATCTTCATCGACCAGCTCACGTTCGGCGACCATGTGGAGAACGACACGGCAACCAGGCTGCCGGTGAAGCTCGCGATCTCGCTGCTGAAGAACACGCGCGGCCAGATCGACGTGAACCTGCCGGTGTCCGGCTCGCTGTCGAATCCGGAGTTCAGCGTCGGCGGGCTGATCTGGCGCGCGGTGCTGAACCTGATCGCGAAGGCCGTCACGTCGCCCTTCTCGCTGCTCGCGCATGCGTTCGGCGGCGGCGGCGAGGATCTCGGCTACGTCGAATTCGCGCCGGGCTCGTACCAGCTCGACGACGCGCAGCAGAAGAAGCTCGACACCGTCGTGAAGATGCTGACCGAGAAGCCGTCTATCCGCCTCGACCTGATCGGCCGCGTCGACCCGGCGAAGGACACGTCGGGGCTCGGCGACGCATACGTCGAGCGGCTCGTGCGCCAGCAGAAGCTGAAGGACGTAATCGGGCAGGGCGAGAGCATCGACCCGATGTCGGTGAAGGTCGAGCCGGCCGAGTACAGCAAGTACCTGACCCGCGCGTACAAAGCCGCCGACTTCAAGAAGCCGCGCAACGTGATCGGCCTGCAGAAGACGCTGCCCGACGCCGACATGAAGAAGGCGCTTGCCGAGCACGCGCCGGCCGACGACAACGCGCTGCGTGCGCTCGCGCAGCAGCGCGCGCAGGCGGTGCGCCAGTATCTCGACGGGAAGATCGATTCGAGCCGCATGTTCATCGTCGCGCCGAAGCTCGATGCGAAGGGCATCGAGGACAAGGGCGCGACCACTCGCGTCGACTTCGGCCTGCAGTAAGCAGGCCATCCGCCGCCGCGCCCGTTCATCCGTTCGGGCGCGGCGGCGCGTTTCCTTCAGCGCTCAGCGCGCGGCGATCGCCGGTTCCTCGCGCTTGCCCAATTCCTTCTTTGCTGCCAGCGGCAGACGCGCGTCGTCCCACTGCGCCAGCCATTCGACTTCCTTCGCAGTGAACACCTGTCCGTAGTTGCGCAACGCGTACTGCAACGCGTCGACGACGTGGTGGCGAATGATCTCGGGGGTGCGTGCATCGTCCAGCACGAACCGGAGGGCTTCCAGGGTCGACATACTCGTGCTCCGGGTCAGGGAAAACCCTTTATCACACGCCAATAGTCGCGCGCCAAGCCGGAAAAAAAATCGTACGACCGATGACGCCGCGGACGAATCGACCGATGCACCGGCGTAGTGCCGGCAGGTGAGCGCGCCTTTCGCAATGTGCGCCAGGTCACATTGCTTTGCGACCGATTCGTGTCACTTGCGATTGGTTACGTTTGATAGAAAACAGAAAGCCCCGCTTCATGCGAGCGACCCACGACGCGCCCATATTCTTGCGCGCCTGATGGCAAGTCACGCAGTTCAACGTCAATCGAAGAGGTGGGGTGATCATGTCTTTCCTTGGTAAGCAGCGGAAGGTGGTGGCGGTGGTGGCGGGCGCACTGGCGCTCGCCGGTGCGGGTGCGCACGCCGCGCAGCAGGACGACGACAGTCGCGGCGAGGGCCGCGACCACGCGAGCCGCGTCGTGAAACACGTGCTGCTGATCAGCGTCGACGGCCTGCACGAGCAGGATCTCGCGCGCTGCATCGGCGCGAACACGTGCCCGAACATCGCGGTGCTCGCGAAGAGCGGCGTGACGTACACGAATGCCTATACGCCGGGCCTGTCGGATTCGTTCCCGGGCCTGGCCGCGCTCGTGACGGGCGGCTCGCCGAAGACGGCCGGCCTGTTCTACGACGTGTCGTACGACCGCAACCTGTACGCGCCGGGCGATACGAGCTGCTCGGGCAAGCAGGGCTGGAACGTCGTGTTCGACGAGACGACCGGCATCGACGCCGAGAACGGCGGCGCGCTCGTCCACCTCGACGGCGGCGGCGCGTTCAACCCGCAGGCGATCCCGAACGCGAAGGTCAACGGCAAGTGCGTGCCGGTCTATCCGCACAACTACGTGAAGACCAACACCGTGTTCGAGGCCGTGAAGGCAGGCATCCCGAACGCGACCACCGCGTGGGCCGACAAGCACGCGTGGGGCTACGACTGGCTGAACGGGCCGTCGGGCACCGGTGTCGACGACCTGATGCGCACCGAGATCAACTCGATCGACCCGGTGACCAAGACGGACTACACGGACGTCTATTCGCATACCGCGCAGTTCGACAACCTGCACGTGCAGGCGCTGATCAACCAGATCAACGGCCGTGATTCGACGGGCACCAAGAGCGCGCCGGTGCCGACGCTGTTCGGCGGCAACTTCCAGACGCTCAGCGTCGCGCAGAAGGCGCCGGTCGCGAAGGGCGGCGGCTATCTCGATGCGAACTTCACGCCGAACGGGCAGGTCGCGAACGCGATCACGTACGTCGACAACTCGATCGGCCATGTCGTCGCGGCGCTGAAGCAGGCGAACCTGTATTCGTCGACGGCCGTGATCGTCACGGCGAAGCACGGCCAGTCGCCGACCGATCACACGAAGCTCGTGAAGAACGGCGACACGCTGACGAAGCTGCTCGAAGCGAACAACTACATCGACCCGAACGGCAACTTCGGCCAGAACAACACGACGACGGGCAACCTGAACGACGGCTCGGGCCTGGTCGGCACCGGTTTCGTGCAGACCGACGACGTCGGCCTGATCTGGCTGCGCGACCGCAACCAGCGCACGGCCGTGGTGCAGACGCTGAAGGCGAACCTCGGCTGCAACGCGCCGGGGATCTGCGCGGACGGCCCGCAGGCGTACGTGCTGTACGGCGCGGCGCTCGCCGAGCGCTTCGGCGATCCGGCCAACGGCCGCACGCCGGACATCGTCGTCCAGCCGAATCCGGGCGTGATCTACACGTCGAGCACGAAGAAGGACGAGGAGCACGGCGGCAACGCGCCGGACGACAGCCACCTCGGCCTGCTCGTGTCGTATCCGGGCCTGCATCGCGCACGCACGGTGACCGACACGGTCGGCACGAAGCAGGTCGCGCCGACGATCCTCGGGCTGCTCGGTGCCGACCCGCGCCTGCTGCATGCGGTGGTGGCCGAGGGCACGGAGGTGCTGCCGGGGCTCGGCATCCGCCGCTGACGGCGACAGCCGGACGCCGCTGCCCGGTGGTGTCCGGTGCGGCGGGGCGCGCGGCCCAGCGCGTCCTGCCGTATGACGAATGCGGGCCGGCTTACGCCGGCGCGCATTCGTCCAGCATCCATTCCCTGAAGTGCCGCAACGCTTCGCTCGTCTCGAGGCGTTCCGGCGCATAGCACAGGTAGTGCCCCTGCGCGTCGACTTCGACGGGTGCATCGAACGGTTCGACGAGCGTGCCGGCCGCGAGATTGTCGGCGATCAGGAAACGCGGCACGAGCGCGAGCCCGAGTCCCGCCTGCGCGGCCTGGATCAGCACCGAATACTGTTCGAAGCGCGGCCCCGCGAGCGCGTTCATCTGCGTCGCACGATGGCGTTCCGCCCACGCAGACCACGCGATTTCCGCCTGCTCGTGCACGAGACGCGGCGCCGTGACGGCGTCGGCGGGCGTGCGCAATGCGTGCCGCTCGCCGAATTCACGCGTACAGACCGGCACGAAGGTTCGCCCGTCCAGGTAATCGCTTCGCACCCCTTCCCAGGCGCCGTCGCCGTAGCGGATCGCCGCGTCGAGCCCGAACGGGAAGATGTCGCCGTGCGCGAGATGGCGGCGAAAGCTCAGCGTGACGCTCGGCGCGACGGCCAGGAAGCGCGAGAGCCGCGGGACGAGCCACTTGGTCGTGAACGTCGGCACGCTGGCGATCGTCAGCAGGTCGTCGTTCTCGCGCGCGCTCAGCAGTTCGATCGACGCGTTGCCGATCTCGCGCAACGGGCCGGCAACACGTGCGTAGTACACCTGCCCGGCACGCGTGAGCACGAGGCTGCGCCCCTCGCGCACGAACAGCTTCACGCCGAACAGCGCCTCGAGATTCGCGATCTGCCGGCTGACCGCACTGGGCGTCAGGCCCAGTTCGCGGGCCGCGTAGGAGAAGTTCAGGGTCTTCGCAGAACAGGTGAATGCGTGCAGTTCCGAGACGTTCGGATACAGGTGCTTCATCGCGACTATTCCTTCGGCGCACAGATCGATGCGGGCTTTGTACGTTTTTTTCATGACGATGCCATGTCGACTCCGCACACTGCGGCCATCCAGAAAACGCGTGACAGCCCCGCCCGGCGGACGTTGCGCGGTGTCTTCGTCTCTTGTCCGCGAGTGTTTTCATGCCTGCGTCTACCGCCCCGGCCCTGGCCGATGGTGTTCCGATTTCGCGTAACAGGCCGGTGCGTCCGCGTGCCGGACGCCTCTTGCTGCACGCGCTCGTCGCGGTGTTCGGGCTCTACCTGTTGCTGCCGATCGCGCTGCTGCTGATCGGCTCGGTGGGCCAGTCGTGGACGAACACGCTGCTGCCGACCGGCTTCACCTGGCACTGGTTCGCCGATCTCGCCGGAAATCGCAGCTTCACCCGCGCATTCGGCGTGAGCCTGACGGTGGCGCTGGCGTGCTGTGCGCTGAACGCCGCGGTCGGCCTGCCGCTCGCGTATGCGCTGCATCACCGTGCGCAGGCCGGGCGCGGCATGGCGACCCGCCTCGTGATGCTGATGCCGGTGGCCGTGCCCGCGCTGACGCTCGGCTTCGGCTATATCGCGATCTTCAGCGGCGACACGCTGCCGTGGCTCGGCACGCTGCCGCTGATGATCGCGGCCCACGCGGTGCTGACGCTGCCGTACCTGCTGCAGACGCTGCTCAGCGATCTGCGCCACCTCGGGCTCGCGCGCCTCGAGGCCTGTGCGGCGACGCTCGGTGCGACGCCTCTGCGCCAGTTCGTCACGATCGTGCTGCCGAACCTGCGGCACAGCCTGTTTTCGGGGCTCGTGATGGTGGCCGCGCTGTCGATCGGCGAATTCCAGATATCGAACCTGATCGCGGGCTTTCGCTACCGCAACTATCCGATCGTGCTGCTGCAGGCGTTCTACGGCGCGTCGGGGATGGCGTGCGCGGCGACCGTCGTGCTGCTCGTCCTCGCCGTGCTCGCGACGCTCGTATCGGTCGGCACCGTGCAACGTATGAAGTGAGTCCGTCATGAGTCTCGAGTTCGAACACGTCAGTTTCCAGTATCCCGGCGCGCGGCACGGCGTCGACGACGTCACGCTGTCCGCCGCGCAAGGCGAGCTGCTCGCGGTGATGGGGCGCAGCGGCTCCGGCAAGTCCACGCTGCTGCGGCTCGCGGCCGGCCTGCTCGACGGCGGCAGCGGCCGCATCGCGATCGGCGGCGCCGACATGGCCGGCGTGCCGGTGTGGCGGCGCGAGGTCGGCATGGTGTTCCAGCATTACGCGCTGTTCCCGAACCTGTCGGTGGCCGACAACGTCGCGTACGGGCTGAAAATGCGCGGCGTCGCGGCCGAGGTTCGGCGGCGTCGCGCGCGTGACATGCTCGAGCGGGTCGGCCTCGCGGCGCATGCAGAACGCGGCATCGCGATGCTGTCCGGCGGGCAGCAGCAGCGTGTCGCGCTGGCGCGCGCGCTCGTGATCGAACCGAAGCTGCTGCTGCTCGACGAGCCGCTGGCGGCGCTCGACGCCGGCATCCGCCATCAGCTGCGCGACGAGATTCGCGCGCTGCAGCGCGCGTGCGGCGCGACGACGCTGCTCGTCACGCACGACCAGGACGAGGCGCTGAGCATGGCCGACCGCGTCGCGATCGTCGACGGCGGGCGGGTGCTGCAGGTGGGCACGCCGCGCGACCTGTACGAGCGGCCCGTGTCCGCGCAGGTCGCGCGCTTCGTCGGGCATTCGACGCTGCTGCGCGGCCGCGTGAGCGCGCACGATACGGTCGACGTGCGGTTCGCGACGCTGCGCGTCGAGACCGGCGGGCACCGGCCGGGCGCCGAGGTCGAGGTGCTGGTGCGGCCGGAGCACGTGGAGGCCGATCCGCCGGCACACGGCGTGAACCGCATCGACGGCGCGCCGGGCGACGTGCGCTACTTCGGCGCGACGCAGCGCTACGACTTCATTCCCGCCGGCTCGGCCGACCCGCTGCTGTGCGAAGGCCGCGTGCCGGCCTCCCGGCGGATCGCGATCGACCCGCGCCATCTGCTCGTGCTGCCGGCCGCGCCGGAGGCGCAATGACCCCTTTCATTCAACGGAGAATCCCGATGCCTGCAGGCCACCCTCTTGTGAAAACCATGCGCGCCGGCGTGCTGGCGCTCTGCGCGTTCGCGGCGCTGGCCGTCGCGCCTGCGCACGCCGCGCCGCTGTATCCGGGCGAGGACGCGCTGTATGCGAAGGCCGCCGACGAAGGGCTCGTCGTGTCGTTCGACACGGGCCCCGAATGGGCCAACTGGAAGGCGCTGTTCGCCGAGTTCCGCAAGCGCTATCCGAAGGTCGAGATCACCTACAACGACATCGGCTCGGCCGCGACCGTGGTGTCGCTCGACAAGTCGCGCCGCCGTCCGCAGGCCGATACCGCGTACTACTTCGCCGCGTCGGCGCTCGACGCCGAAAGCAAGGATGTCGTCGCGCCGTTCAAGCCGGTCAACTTCGACAAGCTGCCGGACGTGTTTCGCTCGGCGGACGGCCGCTGGTTCGCGGTGCACTCGCTGAACATCGCGTTCCTCGTCAACCGCAAGCTCGTGAAGAACGTGCCGCAGCGCTGGTCCGACCTGCTGAAGCCGGAGTATCGCAACGCGGTCGTCTATCTCGACCCGCGTTCGACCGGGCAGGGGCAGGTCGCCGTGTTCGCGGCCGCATATGCGAACGGCGGCAGCGTCGAGAACCCGAAGCCCGGCACGGAATTCTTCGGCAAGCTGAAGCGCGCGGGCAACGTGCTGCGCGTCGAAGGCACGACGCCTTATGCGAAGTTCGTGAAGGGCGAGATTCCGATCCTGATCGGCTACGAGAACGACGGCCTGAAGGCGAAGTACGTCGACGGCATGGGTGACGCGGCCGACGTCGTGATTCCGCAGGACGGCAGCGTATCGGCGCCGTACGCGATGAGCCTCGTGAAGAACGGCCCGAACCCGTCCGCCGCGCAGCTCTGGCTCAACCTGGTGATGAGCGACGTCGGGCAGGCGCTGTTCGCGCAGGGCTTCGTGCGGCCGGCCGTGCCCGGCACGCCGGTCGCGCCGGATGTCGCGGCGAAGCTGCCGAAGGCGCCGCAGGTGCGTCCGCTGGACGTGGCGAAGGCGGCCGCGCGCAAGGCCGAGGTCGACCAGCTCTGGTCGCAGGCGACGCTCGGCCAGTAAGGGGCACACGATGCAGACCTCCCTGGCGGAACGCGGTGCGCTGCGCCGCTTCGGCGCGGTGCCGGCGGCGGTATTGCTGGCGGTGTGCTTCGCGCTGCCGCTCGCCGCGCTCGTCGGCTCGGCGTTCACGGATGGCGGCCGTGCGTTCGGTGCGGTGCTGCGCGACCCGCTCGTCGCCGATGCGATCGCACATTCGCTGGCGCTGGCGGTGGGCGCCGGCACGCTGTCGGTCGGCATCGGTGTGCCGGTCGCATTCGCGCTGGCGGGGCAGTCGCCCGCCCGCCGCCACTGGACGCTCGCGCTGCTCGGCGTGCCGCTCGCGTTCTCCGGGCTGGTGATCGCGTACGGCTTCATCCTCGCGTTCGGCCGCGCCGGCTTCGTCACCACGCTCGCGGCGTCGCTGGGCGCGGACCCGACCGTGCTCGGCGGCGCGATCTACACGATGCCGGGGCTGGCGGTCGCGTATGCGTATTACCTGATCCCGCGGGTCGCGCTGATGATCTACCCGGCGCTCGCGAATCTCGACCGGCGGCCGCTCGAGGCGGCACTGACGCTCGGCGCGCGCCCGTGGCGTGCGTGGCTCGACGTCGCGTGGCGCGAACTGTGGCCGTCGGTCGCGTCCGCGTGGTGCCTCGTCACGGCGATCGCGCTCGGCACCTACGGCACGGCGCTCGCGCTGGCCGGCACGCAGATCAACATCCTGCCGCTGCTGATGTATCTGAAGCTGTCGGACGGGCAAACCGATTTCTCGCAGGCGGCGGTACTGTCGATCGTGCTGACGGCGATCTGCACCTGCGTTCTTGCATTGGGGGAAGGCCTTGTACGGCAACGACGTCATGGATGAGTGGTCGGACGCGGCGTGCGACGCGCTGGCGCAACTCGCGCAGCGGCAGCGCGGCACGCGGCGGCATCGCATGCCGGTCGGCGTGATCGGTCCGCGCGAGGCGACCGACGAACAGATGCGGGTCGCGCAGCGGATCGCACATGCGCTCGCGGCGGCGGGTGTCGCCATCGTCGGCGGCGGCAAGCAGGGCGTGATGGAGGCGGCCGCGCGCGGCGTGCATGCGGCCGGCGGGTGCGCGATCGGGCTGCTGCCGGAAGACGATGCGACGCTCGCGAATCCCTACCTGAGCGTCGCGCTGCCGACCGGGCTCGGCATCACGCGCAACGCGCTGGTCGCGCGTGCGTCGCTGTGCCTGATCGCGGTCGGCGGCGGGCTCGGCACGCTGTCCGAGATCGCGCTCGGGTTGCAGTGGGGCAAGCCGGTGTTCGCGATTTGCGACGCGCCGCGCGTGGCGGGCGCCGAATGCTTCGACGAAGCGGATCCGCTCGTTGCGCGAGTCGCGCGGTGGCTGGCCGATTCGGCGTAGGCCGGCGGCAGGAGGTGCCGGCTGCGCGTCCGGTGTTCGTCTGCGGCGGACTTGAAATGGTGCGGGCAACTCGCCATATTGGCGGTGCATGAACGTTCAATGACGCCTCGAGAGGATTCCGGATGCGCCTTCTGCTTGCCCTGCTGTTGCCGTGGTTCCAGTTTTTCACGATCGGCCGCCCGATCGCCGGGATCATCTGCCTGATCCTGCAAATCACGATCATCGGATGGCTGCCGGCCGCAATCTGGTCGGTGTATGCGCTGAGCCAGTACAAGACCGACCGGAAGATCGAGGCGGCGCTGCGCGAGCAAAAGTAAACGCCGGGCGACTTCCTGAACGTCGAGTCTCGTCCACCTAACGGCAAAGTTTATATTTCGGCGGAAATATATATACTTTATCTGCGACAACCCGGATAATTTATGTAGATTTATGCCGAAATGAACGACTCCTGTACGATTCAACTCCACGCAGACGGTGCCTGGCACGATATCGGTGTTGTCACCTTGTTCGGCACGTCCGACGAAGGCTGGCGCGCGCGCGCCTATACGGGTTATGACGTCGAGTGGGCCGTTCGCCATCAGCTCTCCCGCGATGCGCACGCCATGACGTGCCGATTTCCGGTTGGCCTTGAACCACTGGAGACGCCGCATTGGCCTGTTTTCCTGATCGATCTGTTGCCGCAAGGGTTCGGCCGCGCGGAGTTGCTGCGCCGTCTCGGTTTGCCGGAAACTGCCGAGGAACGGGCCGACTGGCCATTGCTGCGGGCAGGGGCAGCCAATTCGATCGGAAATCTGCGAATCAAGGAGGCCGTGCATTGGCTGGCTGAACGTCAGGGGCCGCAGCAGGGTTTTACCGACGAGGAGGTTGCCGCGCGAGGCGACGCGTTCAGCGAATATCTCGCCACACACGGCTTCTTCGTTGCAGGCTCCTCGGGCGTACAGGGCGAGTGGCCGAAGCTGCTACTGACCCGTGCCGACGACGGTTTGCTCTATCTGGACCACACGCTGCCGGACGAGCGCGCACGCGAGCACTACATCGTCAAGTTCGGGCGCGGAGCGAACGCGCGCCTTGCGCAGATCCTGCGCCACGAGGCGCCCTACATGGCATTGGCGCAGCGTCTCGGCTTGCGCGTGCACGCCCCACTGGCGCTGCGTGATCGCTCGCTGTTCATTCGGCGTTTTGATCGGGTGCATATCGACGGTCGTGTCGTCCGGTTTGCCCAGGAAAGCATCGCTTCGTTGACGGACAAGGCCGGCTTTGGTGTCGTTCCGAGCCACGACGAGGTGTGCTGGCATCTCGTGCGTCAATGCACGGACCCGCAGGCCGAGGTGGCGGAATACCTGTGCCGCGATGTCGCGAATCTCGCGTTGGGCAACAAGGACAATCATGCGAGAAACACCGCGTTGCAACGTGACTTCGATGGACGCGTCGCGCTGACGCCGCTTTACGACTTCGCGCCGATGTATCTGCATCCGGATGGCATTGCGCGGCGCATCCGCTGGGAAGGCAATGATGGGGGGCAGCCGGATTGGGGGCGGGTGTTGGATACCGTCGTTCGAACCAGCGAGCCGCAGGCGGGGGAGGCGCATGTCGCGTTGGATCGCGATGCATTGCGGGCACGGGCGAGCGCGATGTCGCCGAGTTTGCGGGAGATCGCCGATCATGGTGTCGATCTCGGGCTGGAGCACGATGTGCATGCCTTTCTGAAGCCGGGGCTCGAGCGGCTTGCTCGTGAGCTGGATGCGTTGCGCTAGGAAGGGGTGACACGATGGACAAACGCTATAACGCGCTGCCACTTCCCGAGCAGCTTTCGCTTCGACGACAAGCGATCGAAGACGTGCTCGCACATCCTGAATGGTCGTTGCGCGAATCGGTACGTCATCTGAAGAAGACGATGCGACTCACGAGCGCGGAAATGGCCAAGCTCGCCGGCGTGTCGACGAAGACCATTCAGGATATCGAACAAGGTCGCAGCGACGGGACGGTGCAGACGATGAACCGCATCTTCGGTATGCTGGGGTTGAAGCTGGGCGTGGTGCGACAGACCACATAGCTGGCGGTGACAGCGCATCCGTCCGGTCGTCGGTAAGGCAGCCGCTTCGGGCTGTTTCATCGGTTTCCACCCCCTACCCCGCGCCGGCTATCCCGGCGGCGCCCCTTCCAGTTCCTCCGCCCGCGCGAACAGCCAGTCGACGAACGTGCGCAGCGACGGGTCGTCGTCGTCGCGATACAGGCAATGAAACGGCGGCGCTTCCAGGTGGATTTCCGGAAACAGCGCGACGAGCCGCCCTTGCTCGATGTCGTCGCGCACCACTGCACGCGGCGCGAGGCATACGCCAAGCCCGCTCGCGGCGGCCTTGGTCATCAGGAAGAACTCGCGATAGAACGGCCCGCGCAGCGTCTCGGTGACGACCGAGCCCGCCTGGTGGAACCAGTATTGCCATGCCTGCGGCAATCCCGCGTAATGCAGCAGCGGCGCATTGCGCAGGTCGGCCGGCGTGCGCACCTGATCGAGCACCGGGTGGCCGGGCGCGCACACCGGCACCGCGACGGTCGCGAGCAGCGGCCGCGACACGAACCCCTTGCGGCGCAACTCCGGCGTGTAGCGACGAACCACGATGTCGCAGGTTTCGTCGAATTGGTCGCGCTCGTTGTCGGGCGTCGTGACGAGTTGCACGTCGATGTCCGGATGTTCGGCCTGGAACGCAGCCAGTTGCGTCAGCAACCATCCATGCGCGAACGAGACGGACGTGTTGATCCGCACCGGATGGCCGCCGCCGGGTTCGAACATCTGTCCCGTCGCCTGTGCGAGCCGGCCGAGGCAGCTCGCGACGTCGACGAGGTAATGCCGCGCGCGCGGCGTGAGCCGCAACGAGCGTCCGTCGCGCTCGAACAGCTTCTGCCCGAAGAACGATTCGAGCACGCGGATCTGCTGCGCGACCGCGCTCTGGGTCACGTTCAGCTCGTCGGCGGCGAGGGTGAGGCTCTGCAGGCGGCCGGCAGCTTCGAAGCTGCGCAGCGCGTTCAGGGGCGGCAATCGGCGCATCGTGAGATCGCGAAGAAAAGCTACACAGTGGGTCAAAAAATGTCGTTTGTGGCGGTCGGGGCGCGTCCCTATGATGGCGCCGACAGGAGAAAACCGCGATGACGATCATAGCGCCACCCGATTGCCGATCAACCGGAATTCGCCGCCGACTTCGCGCCCGGCGCGCGATGCGCCGCGAGGCAGCGGTGCCGCCGGTGCACGGCCGCGGCGCGCTGGCGCTCGCCTGTGCCGGGCTGCTCGCGGTACTGGCCGGATGTGCGTCGAAGCCGGACAACGAACGCCAGATCGGCAGCGGCGGATCGCTGGTGCGCTACAGCTCCAGCCAGACCGAAGTCGACCTGTCCGAAAGCGAGCAGCAGACGCTGCGCATGATGACCGACCGCCGCTATGCGGGGGCGACGCAGGGGCGCGTACTCGACGCGGTGGCCGGCGTGCTGCGCGCACAGGGTTATGCGCCGGTGACGGTCGATCGCGATTCGGGGCTGATCGAGGGCGGGCGCAGCGATACGCTGATTCCGAAGTGGCGGCAACTGCTGCGCGGCGCGCTGAAGGCGCGCATTGGCGGCTTGCCCGCGAAGCCGGATCACGAGCGGATAGCCGCCGTCGTCACGGTTCGCGTGACGGCGGCGCGCGACGCGATCGTGCGTGCGCGATTCGACCGCACGGTATGGGACAGCAACGGCGACTCGCGGATGAAGACCATCGTCGAGCCCGATTACTACCAGACCTTCTTCGGCGCGATGGACAAGGCGATGTGCACGACGTCGTGCGAGCGGTGATCGGCACGCAGGTGCCGGCGCCGGGGGCGCAAGGGAGGGGCGGGGAACGGTGTGCGCGCGGCCGCCCGGAGAATGGGCGCGGATGCCGGCGCGTCTTCCGCGGCATCGGGGCGACGCTGCAGCCGTCGACGAGAAAACGGCTGCCGGATCGTCGCTCGATCCGGCAGCCGCTTCGTCTACTTCACCGCAAACAGCGTCAGGTTCATGAAGATCTTGAACGCGTAGCCGAGCGTGACGGCGCCAATCACGCCGCCCGCCCACAGGACGACGAACCACATCCAGCCGCGCATGCGCGGCTTCGGCGCATCGGGCTGGTGCTCGGCGGAATCAGTGGTGGTAGTAATGCTGGTCTTCATGGCGCACCTTGCCTCGGAATACCCAGTAACCCATCGTCGTGTAGGCGATGATGATCGGGAGGATAACCGCTGCGCCGACCAGCGTGAAGGTCTGGCTGGAACGCGGCGCCGCCGCTTCCCAGATCGTCATCGTCTGGGGAATCGCATACGGGAACAGCGTGACGAGCAGGCCGACGTAGCCGAGCAGCACGAGCGCCAGCGCGAGCACGAACGGGGTCATGTCATGCCGGGCGCGCACCGCGCGGCGCATCCACACCGCGCAGCCGGCGACCAGGAACGGCACCGGCAGCAGGCGCCAGAACAGCCCCGAATCGAACCAGCGCTGCGCGATGGCCGGATCCTGCAGCGGCGTCCACAGGCTGACGACCGCGATGAAGCCGAGCAGCACGACCGTCAGCGGCCATACGACACGATGCAGGCGCCGTTGCAGGTCGCCTTCCGTCTTCGCGACGAGCCAGCAGCAGCCGAGCAGCGCATAGGTCACGATCAGGCCGAGGCCGGTCAGCAGGCTGAAGGGCGTGAGCCAGTCGAAGGCGTCGCCCGCGAACACGCCGTCCTTCACGTTGATGCCCTGCAGGAACGCGCCGAGCGCGATCCCCTGGAAGAACGTCGCGCCGGCCGAGCCGCCGATGAACGCGAGATCCCACAGCTGCTTCGTGCGCCTCGCCTTCGCGCGGATCTCGAACGATACGCCGCGGAAGATCAGGCACACCAGCATGAAGATCAGCGGCAGGTACAGCGCGGACAGCACGGTCGAATAGACGACCGGGAACACCGCGAACAGCCCCGCGCCGCCGAGCACGAGCCACGTCTCGTTGCCGTCCCACACGGGCGCGACCGTGTTCATCATCAGGTCGCGTTCCTTCTCGTCCGGGAAGAACGGGAAGACGATGCCGATGCCGAGGTCGAAGCCGTCGAGCACGACGTAGATGAAGAGCCCCAATGCGATGATCGCGGCCCAGATTACGGTGACGTCCATAGGTTTTCTCGTATGCGGAAAGGGTGGGCTCAGACGGTCTCGAGCGGCTCGTCGACGGCCGACATCGGGCGGCGCGCGGTGTGGTCGGGGCGCGTGTCCGGGGTGTCGTCGTGCTTCACGTCGGGGAGCGCGGGGCCGGCCTTCATCAGCTTCAGCATGTAGTACACGCCGGTGCCGAACACGAGGAAGTACACGATCACGAACGTCATCATCGACAGGCTGACCTGCTGCACCGACAGCGGCGATACCGCATGCGCGGTACGCATCACGCCATACACGACCCACGGCTGGCGGCCGGCTTCGGTCGTGACCCAGCCCGCGAGCAGCGACACGAAGCCGGTCGGGCCCATCACGAGCGCGAAGCGCTGGAACCACTTCGATTCATACAGGCTGCCGCGGCGGCGCAGCAGCCAGGCGAGCGCGGCGAGACCGATCATCGCGAAGCCGAGGCCGACCATGATCCGGAAGCTCCAGAACACGACTGTCGAGTTCGGGCGGTCTTCCGGCGGGAATTCCTTCAGCCCGCGGATCTCGCCGTCCCAGCTGTGCGTGAGGATCAGGCTGCCGAGGTGCGGCACCTTCACCGCGTAGCGGGTCGTTTCCGCCTTCATGTCCGGAATACCGAACAGGTTCAGCGGCGTGCCGCCCTTCTCGGTTTCCCACAACCCTTCGATCGCCGCGATCTTCGCGGGCTGGTGCTTCAGCGTGTTGATGCCGTGCTGGTCGCCGATCACGGCCTGCAGCGGCGCGAGCACGAGCAGCAACCACAGCGCCATCGAGAACATCTTCTTCACGCCCTTGTCGCGGCGGCCCTTCAGCAGGTGCCAGGCGCCCGTCGCGGCCACCACCAGCGCGGCGACGATGAACGCGGCGATCGCCATGTGGAACAGGCGGTACGGGAACGACGGATTGAAGATGATCGCGAACCAGTCGGTCGGCACGACGCGGCCGTCGACGATCTCGAAGCCCTGCGGCGTCTGCATCCAGCTGTTCGACGCGAGGATCCAGAACGTCGAGATCAGTGTGCCGATCGCGACCATCAGCGTCGCGCCGAAGTGCGCGCGCGGGCTCACGCGGTTCCAGCCGAACAGCATGATGCCGAGGAAGCCGGCTTCGAGGAAGAACGCGGTCATGACCTCGTACATCAGCAGCGGCCCGGTGACGGCGCCCGCGAAGCTCGAGAAGCCCGACCAGTTCGTGCCGAACTGATAGCTCATCACGACGCCGGAGACGACGCCCATCCCGAACGCGACCGCGAAGATCTTCGACCAGAACAGGCAGAGGGTTTTGTAGTACTGCTTGCCGGTTTTCAGCCAGCGATACTCGAGCACGGCGATGAAGCTGGCGAGGCCGATGCTCAGCGCCGGAAAGACGATGTGAAAGGAGACGGTGAACGCGAATTGCAGGCGGGCCAGATCGAGGGCCGAAAGAGCGGTGTCCATACCAGTTGACCGAGGCTGACGATACCCGCCGGCGGGTGCCGACGGACCCCGGCCGATGGGCGTCGGGGTTGGCTGGAGTATGTGCCGCGATGTTGCACCGCGAAATGCGCCAACTCGTCGCAGATGTCCAGCCCGTCGCGCGCGTTTTCGCGGTAAATCGTTGATTCGTATCAAGAAGGATGCGTGCGGCAGGCGCGGCCGCGGCGTGGCGGTCTGACGCACGTGCGGCAATATGGCGCGTCGCGTCATCGGAACGGCTCGATGCGGGCGCAAACCCCCGCGTGACAACGCGCGGCGTCGCGCCCGCGCACGGCCGAACCGTTGCGATGCGTTATCGCGTAACGTGCGCGGTCGTGCCGGCGGGCCGCGGTCGATGGGGTCTGTCACATTGGTAATGCCGCGCAATATTGGCGGGTGTGTCCGTAATGGATGACGGATCGTGCGCGGCGTAGCGTTCCGTATGTCGGGTTCGCATCGACGAACCGCCAGCCGGAGAACGTGACGTGAATCGATTGAAGCTCGCGCTGGGCGCGGTGGCCGCAGTGGCGATCGCGACGGGCGGCGTGGCGCATGCCGCCCGGGTCGGGGTCTATATCGGCCCCGGCTACCCGTATTACTACCCCGTCGTCCCTGCGCCTTACTACTACCCGCCGCCCGTCGTGGCCGTGCCCGTCGATCCGGGGCCGCCGCCCGAGTACGTCGAGAAGGGCCAGCCGCAGGACGAAGGCGACGCGAACCTCTGGTACTACTGCGACGCGTCGAAGCATTACTACCCGTATGTGAAGACCTGCAAGTCGGGCTGGCGATCGGTGCCGGCGCGGCCGCAATGATGGAGGCGCGACGATGAAATCCATATTTCGACCGCTGCGCGTGCCGGCCGCGCTCGCGCTGGCCGGCCTGCTCGGCGCATGCGCGTACATGCCGACCGGGCCGAGCGTGATGGCGTTGCCCGGCACCGGCAAATCGTTCGACCAGTTCCGCGCCGACGATGCGAACTGCCGCCAATACGCGTTCGAGCAATCGGGCGGCGTGAGCGCCGGGCAGGCGTCGACCGCAAGCGCAGTGGGCAGCGCAGCCGTCGGCACCGCACTGGGTGCGGCGGCCGGCGCGGCGTTCAACGGCGGCACGGGGGCGGCAGTCGGCGCGGGCGCGGGATTGCTCGCGGGCAGCGTGGTGGGTGCCGGTGCGGCGCAAGGCTCGGCCTACGACATCCAGCGCCGCTACGACTATGGCTACCTGCAGTGCATGTACGCGACCGGCAACCGCGTGCCGGTGCCGGGCGGGATGAGCGGTGGCGGTGGGTATGGCGGGGGCGGATACGGCGGTGCACCGCGCGCGGCGCCGCCGATGCCGCCGGCGGGCGTTCAACCGCCGCCGCCGCGCTACTGACGACGGCTAGGGCGGCGTCGTACGGCATGGCGCGCACGTGCGCCCGGTGCGCCAGACGCGCCGTGCGTGCCTCGACCGTCGATACACATACGCTGCATGAATTGCGTACACTCTGAGTCTCGTTTCGGCAGGGCCGGGCGCATCGGTTCCGGTCCGCGTTTACCCAGGACTCAGCGATGATCGATTTACGCAGCGATACCGTGACACGTCCGAGCCAGGCAATGCTGGCCGCGATGACTGCCGCCGAAACCGGCGACGACGTATGGGGTGACGACCCGACCGTGCTGCGCCTGCAGGCGGTGACGGCCGAGCGGGCCGGCAAGGAAGCCGGCCTGTTCTTCCCGAGCGGCACGCAGAGCAACCTGGCCGCGCTGATGGCCCATTGCGAGCGTGGCGACGAGTACATCGTCGGCCAGCTCGCGCATACCTACAAGTACGAAGGCGGCGGCGCGGCCGTGCTGGGCAGCATCCAGCCGCAGCCGATCGAGAACGCGCCGGACGGCACGCTGCCGCTCGCGAAGATCGCCGCGGCGATCAAGCCGCTCGACAATCACTTTGCCCGCACGCGCCTGCTCGCGCTCGAAAACACGATCGGTGGGCAGGTTTTGCCGGAAGGCTATGTGCAGGAAGCGACCGCGCTCGCGCGCAGCCGCGGGTTGTCCCTGCACCTCGACGGCGCGCGCGTGTGCAACGCGGCCGTCGCGTCGGGCCGTTCGATCGCCGAACTGGGCGCGCCGTTCGACAGCGTGTCGATCTGCTTCTCGAAAGGGCTCGGCGCACCGGTCGGCTCGGTGCTGGTCGGCAATCGCGCGCTGATCGAGCGCGCGCAGCGCTGGCGCAAGGTGCTCGGCGGCGGCATGCGGCAGTCGGGCATTCTCGCGGCCGCATGCCTGTATGCGCTCGACCACAATGTCGAACGGCTCGCGGACGATCACGCGAATGCAGCGCATCTCGCCGAAGGCCTCGCGCGCATCGACTCCGTGAAGGTGCTGTCGCACGCGACGAACATGGTGTTCGCGCAATTCCCCGAAGCCGATTGCGCGCCGCTCGAGGCGTGGCTCAAGGAACGCGGGATCCTCACGCAGATGCTGTACGCGTCGCGCTTCGTCACGCACTGCGACGTGTCGCGCGCGGACATCGATACGTTCATCGACGCGGTCGGTGCGTATTTCGCGCAACGCCGCGCGTAAGGTGGAATGCGCCGGCCGGCGGGGCCGCCGGCCCGATGTGGCGCGAAGCAGGAGGCGGAGAGGCGACGGGGGCGACGTGGCAACCCGTCTGTCGATATCGGGCGAGCCGGCGGGTCATGCTCGCCGGGGTGCATCCGCGGGCGGTGTGCCGTCGCGGAACAGCGCTTTCAGTTGCGTGCGCAGTTCGGCGCTGTCGGTGTGCTGGTGCACCAGGACCGCATGTTGCACGGCGGCCTCCAGCAGTTCGTTGTCGGAGTCGGCAGAAATCGCTACTGAGCAATTCGTCGCGCTGGGGAACTCGCGGCAATCGATATAGCGGCGAGACATGATGTTCTCCTTGCAGGAAAGGGAACGGCCGGACAGGCGTGATCGGCCGCGCGGGGCGCTCATCAGGCCGATGGAAAAAGTATAGGCGGCGCGGCGGGGATTCTCGTCGCCAGGTGTACCGCGCTGCGCCGCGCATCGCACACGGCACACCGCACGACATACCCCATATGCGGCGTGGGCGGCGCCGCTTGCACGCGTGTCACGGCAGCGGCGCGAGCAGCCGCCGCGCCGCTTCGACGACCCGCTCGGACAAAGACGCCATCGTCGGCGACTGCACGGTCCACGCGTGCCAGTACAGCGTGACGTCGGTCGGATGGGCGGGCGCGAGATCGACGAGCCCCTGCGTGTCGAGCGGTGCGCTGCCGATCAGCGGCTCCGGCACCATCGCGTAGCCGAGCCCGTGCCGCACCGCCGCGAAGTGCGAATGAGTGCCCGGCACGTAGTGGCACGGGTACGCGCCTTCGGGCAACCCGAACTTCTCCTTCAGGAACGACGACTGCAGCGTATCGCGCCGCGAATACGCGACGACGGGCGCCTTGCGCGCGCTCGTCCGGTTCAGCCCGCGCGGAAACCAGCGCACCGCGAACGCGGCGGCGGCGAGCAGCCGGTAGCGCATCGTGCCGAGCGGCGTCGCGAGGCAGCCGCGCATCGGCTTCGGCTCGGTCGTCACGCAGCCCACTGCCATCCCGCTTTCGAGCAACGCGAACGTGTGATCCTGATCTTCGACGATCAGCTCGAACAGGATGCGCTCGCCGGCGAGCACGGACGTCAGCGCCGGCAGAAACCACGTGCCGAGGCTGTCCGAATTGAGCGCGATCGTGACTGAGATCGGCGATTCGCGCTCGGTCGCGAGCGTGCTCTGCAGGTCGGCCTGCAGCAGCGCGACGCGCCGCAGGTGCTGCAGCACGCGCTGCCCGGCCACCGTGGGGCGGCACGGCCGCGTGCGCAGCACGAGCGGCGTGCCGAGGCTCGCTTCCAGCGCGCGGACCCGCTGCGTGACGGCGGATGCGGTCACGTGCAGGCGCACGGCGGCCTGCTCGAAGCTGCCCGTGTCGGCGACGGCCAGCAGCGCGGCGGCCTGCTTCGGATCGATCGTCATCGACATGTCGGTGGAATTCCTGTGAACGTAAGACGAGAACAGCCGGTAGTGTAAGTCAGTGCGTACCGGCGGCCGGGTGCGGCGCACCGTTCCGCTGCACCGCATTCGCCATCGGAATCGGCCGCGATACGCAAGCACGCCGCGTGCTCGATACCGGTGGCGCGCGCATTTTGAACTAGGCTATATGAACGCGCGGACCCCGGCATGTGTCATGCCGGCCCTTCGCGCGCGGACGATCGCGCGTCGCGCGCAAGCCGTGGCGCGGGCGTCTGACGATTCCCCTTTCACGGAGACGAACATGTCGATTCGACTAGGCGAGGACGCGCCCGATTTCACCGCGGAGACCACCGAGGGAACGATCCGCTTTCATGAATGGATCGGCGACCACTGGGCGATCCTGTTTTCCCATCCGAAGGATTTCACGCCGGTGTGCACGACCGAACTCGGCTACATGGCCGGGCTCAAGCCGGAATTCGACAAGCGCAACACGAAGATCATCGGGCTGTCGATCGATCCGGTCAGCGATCACCGGAAGTGGGTGGCGGATATCGCTGAAACGCAGGGGCACGCGGTCAACTATCCGCTGATCGGCGACGACGAGCTGAAGGTCGCGAAGCTGTACGACATGATTCACCCGAATGCGAGCGGCGGCCCGCGCACGGCGGTCGACAACGCGACCGTGCGCTCGGTCTTCATCGTCGGGCCGGACAAGAAGGTCAAGGCGATGCTCGTCTATCCGATGAGCGCGGGGCGCAACTTCGACGAGGTGCTGCGCCTGCTCGACGCGCTGCAGCTCAACGCGAAGCATACGGTGGCGACACCCGTGAACTGGAAGCCCGGCGACGATGTCATCATTCCGACGTCGGTGTCGGACGATGCGGCGAAGCAGAAGTATCCGGACGGCTTCCGGACGCTGAAGCCGTACTTGCGCTACGTGACGCAGCCGCGTTGACACACCGTGCCGGCCGGATGCCGGCCATGCAGGATCACGACGGGGTGGCCCGCGCGACGGCGACCGTCGCGGCGCGGGCCGGACGGCAGCATCCAGCACGCATCAAACAAGCCTCAACCAGCGACGGAGCGACTTCGCGATGATCTTCCGGCAACTCTTCGACCCGCAATCGTCGACGTACACGTACCTGCTTGCCGACAGCGCATCGCGCGAAGCGGTGCTGATCGATCCGGTGTTCGAGCAGGTGCGCCGCGACGCGGCGCTGCTCGACGAGCTCGGGCTGCGGCTCGTCGCGACCGTCGACACGCACGTGCATGCCGATCATGTGACGGGCGCGTGGCTGCTGAAGCAGCGCACGGGCAGCACGATCGCGATCTCGGCCGCGAGCGGCGCGCAAGGCGCCGATCGCTACCTGAACGACGGCGACCGCTGCGCGTTCGGTGCGCGCTACCTGACCGTGCGCGCGACGCCCGGCCACACGAACGGCTGCATCAGCCTCGTGCTCGACGACGAATCGATGGCGTTCACCGGCGATTGCCTGCTGATCCGCGGCACGGGCCGCACCGACTTCCAGCAGGGCGACCCGCGCGCGCTGTATCGCGCGGTACACGGCCGGCTCTTTACGCTGCCGGCCGCGTGCCTGCTGTATCCGGCGCACGATTATCGCGGGCTCACGGTGACGAGCGTCGGCGAGGAGCGGCGCTTCAACCCGCGTCTCGGCGGCGACCTGAGCGAAGACGATTTCGCGGGCTACATGCGCAACCTCGGGCTCGCGCATCCGCGGCAGATCGACGTCGCGGTGCCGGCGAACCTGCAATGCGGCGTCGCGGCGAACGCGCCCGACGTGCAGGCCGCGCCCGACTGGGCGCCGCTCGTCTATACGTTCGCCGGGTTCTGGGAAATCGATCCGCAATGGCTCGAGGATCATCTGCCGGCGGTGCAGGTCGTGGACGTGCGCGAGCCGGACGAATTCACCGGCCCGCTCGGCCATCTGCCCGGCGCGACGCCGATTCCGCTCGGCGAACTGGCCGCGCGCGCCGGCGAGATCGCGCGCGACCGGCCGGTCGTGACCGTGTGCCGGGCCGGCGGGCGATCCGCGCAGGCGACCGTCATTCTGCTGAAGGCCGGCTTCGACGCGGTGGCGAATCTCGGCGGCGGGATGCTGCGCTGGCGTGCCGAAGGGCGCGTCGTGATGGACGGTCGGTCGTAACGCCCCAGGTCGCACGAAAAAAATTCCGACTCGCTGTCGAAATGGCCGCGTGCCGTTCGTCGTCAAGGTATCCGATCACGTGGCGCCGCATCACGCGGCGCCGAAACCCCTGAGAGACCCCACGATGATGCCGACGCTCTACGCCCATCCCTTTTCGTCCTACTGCCAGAAGGTGTTGACCGCGCTGTACGAGAACGGCACGCCGTTCGCGTATCGCGTGCTCGCGCACGACGATCCGAAACCGATGCAGGAGCTGGCCGCGCTGTGGCCGCTGAAGCGTTTTCCGGTGCTCGTCGATGCCGGCCGCACGGTGATCGAGGCGTCGATCATCATCGAGTATCTCGGCCTGAACCATCCGGGCCCCGTGCGCCTGCTGCCCGACGATCCGCACGCGGCGCTCGAGGTGCGCACGATGGATCGTTTCTTCGACAACTACGTGTCGACGCCGCAGCAGAAGGTCGTGTTCGACGCGCTGCGGCCGGAGGCCGAGCGCGATGCGCGCGGGGTGGCCGATGCGCGCGCGATGCTGGAGACGTCGTACGCGTGGCTGGACAAGAAGATGGCCGATCGCGAATGGGCGGCCGGCGACCGCTTCAGCCTCGCCGACTGCGGCGCGGCGCCGTTCCTGTTCTACGCGGACTGGACGCACCGGATCGATCCGTCGTTCGCGAACGTGCTGGCGTACCGCCAGCGTCTGCTGGCGCGGCCGTCGTTCGCGCGCGCGGTCGACGAGGCGCGGCCGTTTCGCCCGTTCTTTCCGCTGGGTGCGCCTGATCGCGACTGATCGGCGTGGGCGACGCGCGGCGCGCCGCCACTGCGCATGGCCGGCAGCGCGTGCCGGGGCGGCGGAACGTAAGCAGCGGCAGCATCGCGGCGTCTCCCCGTCACATCGTGTGGGTGGCCGACTGCGCGAGCGTCAGCAGTTCGTCGAACTGCGTGATCAGCTCGAAGCACAGCAGGAACGCGAGCGTATAGGCCGGCGCGGGAAAGCGCTTGATCATCGCGAGCACCTGCGGTGCGAAGCGCGAGCGGATTGCATCGCGCGTCAGCAGCCACGCGAGCGCGATGCCGATCGCGGCGCCCGCGATCAGGTCGGTCGGATAGTGAAAGCCGAGATACGCGCGCGGCAGGCAGATGAACACCACGGCATACAGCAGCGCGAACACGCCGACGCGGCGCGCGATGATGAAGATGCCGGTGGCGATCGCCATCCACAGCATCGCGTGATCGCTCGGAAACGAACTCCATGCCTGCAGCGTGGCCGCGCGCAGCCCTGCCGACGGAAAGTGCAGGTGCAGGTCGGGGTTGTAGATCGGCCGCACGCGGAACGGCAGCACCTGCGCGAGCAGCCGGCCGATCGCGAGCGCGATGAGCCCGCTCGCGATCGTCGCGACGACCTGCTCGCGCTGCCGCTCGCGGTTCGGGCCCGGCTGGAACCACAGCCAGCACAGCACGGGAATGAGCACGAAGCCCTTGAACGTGTACAGTCCGGCGATCACGCGGATCGCGTGATTCATCAGCGGGCCGAACGTGATGTGGGTGAGGAAGGTCTGGATCGTGGTGTCGAAATCGTTCATGTTCTGTGCGACCCGGGCGGACGCTCAGCGCATGACATGCGGCCGGCAGGATCGGAAAGCGCGCTCGTACCGGAGCGCAACGGGGGGCAAGTATGTCACCCGTTATTTCGAAGAAAATTCGAAAAAATACCGGGAATCCCCTGATAAAACGGGGCTGTGCAACGGGGCCGGATGGGGGAGCGCCGCGTGGCGGGGCGCATCGAATCGTCCGACGTTTTCGCATTGAGGCGCACGGCCGCCGGAAAAATAATCGGTTGAACTGGACATTCGTTCGAAGGGGTGCGGACCGTTCGCGGGATGGGGGCTTTTCGTGCCGAATGCGCACGAATCTGCCAGGCTGCCCGGCGTCATGCGTGCGCCGATCGAAAATAAAAGAAAAGGCGGGCAAGCCCTTGTGGGCCTGCCCGCCAGGTGGGTGCGGACGCGGAAACTCAGCGGCGCCAGATCCGCACGGCGAGCGCGGCGAGCGACGTCACGACGGCCAGCCCGGTCACCGCATTCCAGCCCAGTTGCGCGAGCAACAAACTGCCGATCGCGGCGCCGGCCGCCATCCCGATGAACATGCCGACGAACAGCACCGCGTTGAGGCGGCTGCGCGACGCGGGGTCGATCCGGTAGACGATCGCCTGGTGCGCGATCAGCGTGGCCTGCACGCCGAGATCGAAGCCGATCGTCGCGACCGCGAGCAGCACGAGCTGGGCATGCGTCGACATCAGCGGTGCGGCGGCCATCGACGCGAACGACACCGTCGCGATGCCGATGCCGATGCGCGTGACGCGCTCGGGGCCGTGATGGTCGGCCAGGCGCCCGGCAATCGGCGCGGCCAGCGCACCCGCTGCACCGGCGAGGCCGAATGCGCCCGCGGCTGCACTGCCGAGGTGGAACGGTGCGCCGTGCAGCATCACCGCGAGCGTCGACCAGAACGCGCTGAACCCGATCGCCAGCAACCCTTGCGCGAGCGCGGCACGGCGCAGCGCCGGATGCTGGCGCCACAGCGCGCCGAGCGACCCGATCAGCGCACGATACGGCAGGCGCGTGGTCGGCTCGAAGTGCGGCAGCCCGCGCGCGGCCACGACGCCGATCGCCGCGACGCTGGCGGCCGCGAGCGCGAACATCGCGCGCCAGCCGGCCGTCTCGGCGACGAACCCGGCCACGACCCGCGACAGCAGGATGCCGAGCAGCAGCCCCGTCATCACCGTGCCGACGATGCGGCCGCGATGCGCGTCGTGCGCGAGCGTCGCGGCGGCCGGCACGACGTCCTGCGCCATCGTCGCCGCGAGGCCGATCGCGAAGCTCGCCGCGAGCAGCAGCCCGAGCGACGGCGCGATCGCGGCGAGCAGCAGCGCGACGACCAGCGTCGCGGCCTTGGTCACGATCACGCGGCGGCGGTCGAAACGGTCGCCGAGCGGCGCGAGCAGCAGGATGCCGAGCGCATAGCCGAGCTGCGTGAGCGTCGGCACGAAGCCGATCGCCCGTGCCGACGCGCCGAGATCGGGCCCGAGCGCGCCGAGCATCGGCTGCGCGTAGTAGAGCGGCGCGACCCCGAGGCCAGCGGCGGCCGCGAGCAGCAGCACGAGCCGGCGATCGGGCATCGAACGGGCGGCCGGGTGGGCCGGGGCGTGTGCGGCGCGGGGCGCGGCATCGAGTCGGGACGGGGTGGACATGGCGTGCATCCTGGTTGCGATGAAGGAATGGACGCGAGTGTGGCGGCATGCGGCCGGCCACGGTAGTGCCGCCCCGCGCAGATTTGTTATACGCTCCACGAATGGCCGAAAAATCCCCCTTCTCTCCCGCTCCTGGCGGATCTCCGCGCATTCAGGCGGTGCCGGTGGACGGAGCGGGCTATCGTTTCGAGCTGATGGAAACCTTCGTACGCATAGTCGAAGCCGGCAGCCTGTCGGCCGCGGCCGCGCAACTGCATACGACACAGCCGACGATCAGCCGGCGGCTGCAGGCGCTCGAACGCTCGCTCGGCATGCGGCTGCTGCAGCGAACCACGCACACGATGCGGCTGACCGTCGACGGCGAGCGCTGCTTCAAGCGCGCGAAGGAGCTGCTGGCGAACTGGGCGGCGTTCGAGGCCGATCTGCGCGGTGCGCAGGAGGAGCCGGACGGGCTGTTGCGGGTCGCGGTGCCGCACGCGTTCGGGCAGGAGCGTTTCGTCGAGCCGCTCGCGCGGTTCCTGCGCGACTATCCGCGCGTGTCGGTCGAGTGGCTGCTGCAGGACGAGGTGCGGGATTTCGTCGGCAGCGGCATCGATTGCGCGATCCAGGTGGGCGAGCCGACCGATCCGGCCGTGGTCGCGATCCGGCTCTCGAAGGTGCCGCGCTTCGTGGTCGCCGCGCCGTCCGTGCTGAACGGCGCCGACGTGCCGGCCGATCCCGACGCGCTGGCCGCGCTGCCGTGGCTCGCGCTGCGCACGTACTACCGCACGGAGCTGGCGCTCACGCATTCGGCCACGGGCGAGACGCGGCGCATTGCGATCCGCCCGCGCATCACGACCGCGAACCTTTACGCGCTGCGCAGCGCGGCGTTGCTGGGAGTGGGGGCGTGCGTCGGTTCGTCATGGATGCTGGCCGACCACCTCGCGCGCGGCGAGCTCGTGCACCTCGCGCCCGAGTGGCAGGCCGCGCCGCTGCCCGTCTACCTGACCTACCCGCATGCGCAGTTCTATCCGTCGCGGCTCGTCCGGTTCGCCGCGATGATGCGCGAGGCCGTGCCGGGGCTCGTCGAAGGGCGCGATACCTGACTCCGACGCGGGATGTGCCGCGAGCGCCGGGCGGCCACGGTGGTGTCAGCCGCGCCGGATCCCTTCGGGCAGCGCGCTGATGCGGCGCACCTCGGGCGAATCGAGCCACGCGCGCGACGTCGCGCAGTCGGCGAACATGTCGGTCGCATCCTCGCCCCAGAACAGGTCGCCGTCGAGTGCGAAGGTCGGCACGCCGAATACGCCGTGCGCGATCGCATCGTCGGTGTTCGCACGCAGCGCGTCCTTCACCGGCTGGGTGTCGACGGCCGTCACACCTTCCGGAAAGCCGACTGCTTCGCACAGCGCGGCGAAGCCTTCCGGTGTCGACACGTCCTGGCCGTCGCGCCAGATATGCCTGAAGATCCGCCGGATTGCGTCGGGAGAATTGCCCATCGCGATCGCGAGGCGCAGCGGCTTGATCGGATTGAACGGGTGCGCGGGCGGCATCCGGAACGCGATGCCGAGCTTCTCCGCGCGATATTGCGCGTGACGATAGGTGAAGACGCGTTTCGCCGCGATCTCGGCCGGCGCTTTCTGGCCCCAGTGCGTGAGCAGTGCGCCGAGCACGATGGGCCGAGGCTCGAATGCGGCGGCGGCCGGCAACCGGTCGAATTGTTCCTGCTGCAGATAGGCGAACGGCGAAACGAAATCGAAATACCAGGTGGCGGTGCGCGCGGCGTTCATGGTGGCGGCCCTCAAGCGTGTCCGGTTGGTTGCGGCACGCGCGGCACGCCCGCAGGCGGCGCGCGATGCATGCATCGGCGGCCAGTGTCGCACGCGGCCGCCTTTCGCGCTGTGGCGCGGCCAGGCGCGCGCCGTCGGTTACGGCGCCGCGTCGCCGTGGCCCGCTGCCGATGCGAGTCGCGCGAGGCTGTCACGCACGGCCGCCGCGTCGTAGCGTGCGCCTGAGCCGCCGAGCGCCACGGTCGCCTTCTGCGCGAGCGGCAACAGCATCGCGAGCGCCGCCGCCATGGCCGGCGCGTCGGCGAGCCGCGATTTCGGGCCCGATACGGTCAGCGCGCCGACACACTCGCCGGCTGCGCCGAACACGGGCGCGGATGCCGACGCCGTCTCGGGGTCGCGCTCACCGTACGACGCGGCCCACAGCTGTTCGCGCACGTCGTTCCATCGCGCATCCTGCAGGTCGGTGAACGCCAGGAGCACCTTCCCGGACGCGCCCTGGCGCACCGGAAACTCCTCGCCGACCCGAATCGACACGCGCACCGCACGGGCGGGCTCGACCCGGTACAGCACCGAGCGCATGTCGCCCTGGCGCACGTAGAACGACGCCGTTTCGCCGAGTTCGCGGCTCAGCGTCTCGAGCAGCGGCTCGACCACCGGGCCGACCCGGAACGAACGCTGATACAGCGCGGCGAGCCGCAGCGGCTCGTGCCCGATCGCGTACTGGCCGTCGTCGAGCTTGCGCATGAAGCCGCCATGTTCGAGCGCCGTGAGCAGGCGCAGGATCGTGCTCTTGTACAGCCCGGTGCGGCGCGACAGCTCCGCGAGCGACAGCCGGTCGTCGGTCTGCCCGAACGCACGGAGGATCGCGAACGCGCGATCGAGCACGGCGACGCCGCTGGACGCTTCTTCGACCGGCGAATCGGGCTCGCTGCCGGCGTGATCGGTTTGAGTCTTGGGCACTGCCTGCTTCCTTCTGAGGATGATCGTCCGACTATATCGTTCTGCCTGGCAGAACTCAAGTTCCAGAAAATCGCAATTTCACGGGTATACCCCGCTTACGGCCTGTTCGACGTGTGCATAAAGTTCTGTCAAACAGAACGATGTTCTTTCAGATAGAACGATGGAGTGTCAAATGAGTGTTTCCGAATATCCGAAGGTGCTGGTCAGCGAGGTCGGGCCGCGCGACGGCCTGCAGAGCATCCAGGCCGTGATGCCGACGGCCGGCAAGCTGCGCTGGATCACGGCGCTTGCCGCGGCCGGCCTGCGCGAGATCGAGGTCGGGTCGTTCGTGCCGGCCAGGCTGCTGCCGCAGATGGCCGACGTGCGCGAAGTCGTCGCGCACGCGCTGGCGATTCCCGGGCTGCACGTCGCCGCGCTCGCGCCGAACCTGCGCGGCGCCGAGGGCGCATTCGAGGCCGGCGTGCACAAGCTGACGCTGCCGGTCTCGGTGACGGAAGCGCATTCGCTGGCGAACATCCGCAAGACGCCCGCACAGATGATCGACGAGGTGCGTGCGATCGTCGCGTTGCGCGACGCGCGGTTTCCCTCGGTGCAGATCGAGGCGGGCGTGTCGGTCGCGTTCGGCTGCACGATCGCGGGCGCCGTCAGCGACGACGAGACGATCGCGATGGCGGTGGCGATGGCCGAATGCGGCGTCGACGAGATCGGGCTGTCCGACACGAGCGGCTATGCGAACCCGGCGCAGGTGCGCCGGCTGTTCCTGCGCCTGCAGCGCGAAGTCGGCGGCAAGGCGGGTGGCGCGCATTTCCACAATACGCGCGGGCAGGGGCTCGCGAACGTCGTCGCGGCGCTCGACGCGGGCGTGACGACGATCGACGCGAGCCAGGGCGGCCTCGGCGGTTGCCCGTATGCACCGGGCGCGACCGGCAACATCGTCACCGAGGATCTCGTGTTCCTGCTCGAAGCGATGGGATTCGACACGGGTATCGACGTCGACGCGCTGCTCGCCGCGCGCGCAATCCTGCACGCGGCGCTGCCGGCCGAGGCGCTGTACGGGCATGTGCCGGACGCCGGGTTGCCGAAGGGCTTCCGTTACGCGGACGGCCGCGCACCGAGCGCGGTGCAACCGGAAGGATGCCTGACGGGAGTCGCGCAATGAACGACCATCAACCGGCTTCGGCGCTGCCGTACGCAGGCACGCGCGTGATCGAGATGACGCACATGGTGATGGGCCCGACCTGCGGGATGCTGCTCGCGGATCTCGGCGCGGAAGTCATCAAGATCGAACCGATCGCGGGCGACAGCACGCGCGCGCTGCGCGGTTCCGGCGCGGGCTTCTTCGGGATGTTCAATCGCAACAAGAAGAGCCTTGCCGTCGACGTGAAGGATCCGCGCGGGCTGGAGATCGTGCTGCGGCTCGTCGCGACGGCGGATGTCTTCAGCGAGAACTTCAAGAGCGGCACGATGGACCGGCTCGGCCTCGGCTATCCCGCGCTCTTCTCGCTGAACCCGCGCCTCGTGTACGTATCGCACAAGGGCTTCCTGCCGGGGCCGTACGAGCATCGCACCGCGCTCGACGAAGTGGTGCAGATGATGGGCGGCCTCGCGTACATGACGGGCCCGGAAGGGCGGCCGCTGCGCGCGGGCGCCAGCGTGAACGACATCATGGGCGGCATGTTCGGCGCGATCGGCGCGATGGCCGCGCTCGCGCAGCGCGAACGCACCGGCCGCGGCCAGCAGGTACAGAGCTCGCTGTTCGAGAACAACGTGTTCCTCGTCGCGCAGCACATGATGCAGTTCGCGGTGACCGGGCAGGCCGCATCGCCGATGCCGAGCCGGATTTCCGCGTGGGCCGTCTACGACGTGTTTGCCGTCAAGGATGGCGAACAGATCTTTCTCGCGGTCGTATCGGACACGCAGTGGGCGTTGTTCTGCGATGCGTTCGGCCTGGCCGCGCTGAAGGACGATCCGCGCCTCGCGACCAACAACCTGCGCGTGCAGGCGCGCGAGTGGCTGCTGCCCGAGTTGCGCGCGCGGCTCGCGTCGCATTCGGCTGCGGAGATCGGCGCGATCTTCGAATCGAACGGCCTGCCGTACGCGCCGATCACGAAACCGCAGGACCTGTTCGACGATCCGCACCTGCTCGCCACGGGCGGCCTCGAGGCCGTGACGCTGCCGGCCGACGCGAGCAGCGCCGGGCGGCCGGTCGACACGCGCACCGCGCTGCTGCCGCTGACGCTTGCCGGCGAACGCCTGCGGCTGCGCACGGCTCCGCCCGCACTCGGCCAGGACACGCGCGCGCTGCTCGGCGAGCTCGGCTACACGCCGGACGATGCGCGTGCGCTGATCGAAGCCGGCGTCGTCGCGGGCCGGCATGGCGCGGACGATGCGGCGCCGGGCGGCGCGCCGTCACCGAATGAACTGGCGAGCGCGTAGCGCGGCCGCGATTCACCGAACGAACAAAGGCGTCCCGGCCGTGCCGCGCACGGGCGCGGCCGCCCCATCCACGGAGACAACCATGACATCCGCTTCCCCGGCAATGGCCGACGATCGCGAGACCGACACGTCGATCGAGCAACGGGCCGTGCGCAAGGCCGCGTGGCGTTTCATTCCGCTGCTCGCGCTCGCGTACTTCTTCAACTACCTGGACCGCACGAGCGTCGGCTTCGCGGCGCTCACGATGAACCGCGATCTCGGGCTGACCGCGACGCAGTTCGGCTGGGGCGCGGGGATCATGTTCGCCGGCTACTGCATGTTCGAGGTGCCGAGCAATCTCGCGCTGTACCGCTTCGGCGCGCGGCGCTGGCTCGCCCGCATCATGATCACGTGGGGGCTGATGGCGGCCGCGACCGCGCTGGCGACCGGGTCGACGAGCTTCTACGCGATCCGGCTGCTGCTCGGCATCGGCGAAGCCGGATTCTTTCCGGGCGTGATCTTCTTCCTCGCCGTGTGGTTTCCGGCGAGCTACCGCACGCGCGTGCTGGCGTGGTTCACCGTGTCGACGCCGCTGTCGTCGCTGATCGGCGGTCCGTTGTCGACGTGGCTGCTGCAACTCGACGGCGTGCTCGGGCTTGCCGGATGGAAATGGATGTTCATCGTCGAAGGGCTGCCGGCGTGCGCGCTCGGTTTTCTCGTGCTCAGGCTGCTGTCCGATTCGCCGGCGCATGCCGCGTGGCTGTCCGACGACGAGCGTGCGGCGCTGCAGCGCGCGTTCGAGCGCGACGCCGCGGCCGCCGGCCGCAAGAAGCGCTTCGGCGTTGCGCTGCGCGACGTGCGCGTGTACGTGCTCGCGCTGATCTCGTTCGGCTTCACGATGGGGTCCTACGGGATCGGCATCTGGCTGCCGCAGATGCTGAAGGCGCACGGCATGTCGACGATGCAGACGGGCTGGCTGTCCGCAGTGCCGTACTTCTTCGCGACCATCGCGCTGCTGTGGTGGGCGAAGCGCGTGGACCGGCGCGGCGGCCCGGTCGCGAACCTGGCGATCGGGCTGTTCATCGGCGCGGTGGCGCTCGGCGTGTCGACGCACTTCCTGACGCTCGGGCCGGCGCTCGTCGGCATCACGCTCGCGCTGATCGGCACGATCGCCGGCCGCACGATCTTCTACACGCTGCCGTCGCGCTTCCTGTCCGGCCAGGCCGCGGCCGGCGGGCTCGCGCTGATCAACTCGATCGGCGCGCTCGGCGGCTTCGCGGGCCCTTATCTCGTCGGCTACCTGAAGGACAGCTTCGGCACCTTTACCGCCGGCATGCTCGGCCTCGCGATCGTGCTGGCGATCACGACGCTGCTCACGCTGTCGCTGTATGCGTTCGACCGGAGCGAATGACATGGACACGACGATGTCGATCAAGCGACGCCGGCTGCTCGGCGCGGCCGCCGCATCGCTCGCGCTGCCCGCGTTCACCGGGACGCGCGCGGCCACCCAGGAAGGAGTTTCCCGCATGACGACGCAAAGCAACTATCTCGCGGTCCGGCCCGACTGGCTCGCGTCGGCGCTCGAACCCGCGCTCGAGCCCGACCTGCCGATCGTCGACGCGCATCATCATTTCTATGAACGGCCGGGCTGGATCTACATGCTCGACGACTATCTGCAGGATGCGCGCTCCGGCCACAACATCCAGGCGTCCGTCTACATGCAAGCGCAGACGCGCTATCGCGAATCGGGCCCGGCCGAACTGAAACCGGTGGGCGAGACGGCCTACGTCGCGGGCGTGACCGAGCCGCTGCAGCACGGCTCGGTGGCGGTCGCGAAAGGCATCGTCGGCCACGCGGACCTGCGTCTCGGCGAACGCGTGCGCGAGGTGCTCGAAGCGCATCTCGACGCCGGTCGCGGGCGCTTCCGCGGGGTTCGTCACCTGACGACATGGGACGCCGATCCGACGCTCGCCAATCCGCTGTCGGCAGTGCCGCGCGGGCTGCTGCTCGATCCCGCGTACCGGGCGGGCGTCGCCCAGCTCGCGCCGCTCGGGCTGTCGTATGACGCGTGGCTGTTCTTTCCGCAGTTGCCTGAACTGTTCGAGCTTGCGAAGGCGAACCCCGATACGCGCGTCATCGTCAATCACTGCGGCGGCGTCGTGCGGATCGCCAGTTATGCCGACAAGCGGCCGGAGGTGTTCGAGCGCTGGTCGGCGTCGATGCGTACGCTCGCGCAACTGCCGAACGTGTACGTGAAGGTCGGCGGGCTCGGGATGCGCATCAACGGTTTCGATTTCGAGAAGGGCGAGCGGCCGCCGTCTTCCGTGCAGCTCGCCGATGCGTGGAAGCCGTGGATGATGACCTGCATCGACGCGTTCGGCCCCGGGCGCTGCATGTTCGAGAGCAATTTCCCGGTCGACAAGGGCTCGTATTCGTTCGTGAACGGCTGGAATGCGTTCAAGCGGCTGACCGCGCAGGCGAGCCCGGACGAGCGCGACGCGCTGTTCCGCGGCACGGTCACGCGCGCTTACCGGCTCGGCTGACGCGCGCCGCGGCGGGCCCGGCGCGGCGCTGGCTCACCCGGCTTCCACCAGTGCCGCGAGCCGCGCCAGCGCCATTTGCCAGCCGGTCTCGTTGTCCGCGGCCGGGACGCCGGGCGGCACCCCGTCGTGCACGGCGTCCACGCGCGTGCCGCCCGCTTCGTCGGACAGCGTGATCGTGATCGTCATCGCGCCGCGCAGCATCGGGTCGTCGGTCTCGAACACGTCGATCTCGACGATCTGCTCGTCCGGCACGAGCGTGACGAAGCGTCCGTGATAGGTATCGGTGCGCGCGGTGGTCTTGCCGGTGCCGGCCGACGGCGCGTCGTAGCTCAGCGATACCCGCAGCGCACCGCCTTCGCGCGTGTCGTACGCATGCACGCGGCACGTCATGCCGTCGGGCACCTTCCATTGCTCGACGGCGTGCGGATCGAGGAGTGCGCGGTAGACGCGGCCGCGCGGGGCGTTCAGGTGCCGGCTGACCCGGGTCGAATGCGTGTGCGTGTGCAACATGTGGCCTCCCGCGGAGCGCGCACGACGGTGCACGCCGGCGGCCGGCGTGTCGTCATGCTTCCTTCAGGAATCCTAGGCGCGCGAGAGGCGGCATGCAATGACCGCACACGCGGCCGCGGCCGGCTCAGCGCAATGCGGCCGCGAATTCGTCGAGCTGCGTGATGCAGGTGTTCCAGCCCTCGAAGAAGCCGAGTGCTTCGTGGCGGTCGCGCGTGGCGGCGTCCGGATGCATCACGCGCGCTTCGTAGCGGCTGCCCGCATCGTCGTCGGCCATCGTGATGATCGCGGTGAAGCCCATCCACGGCGCCTGCGGCCGCCAGCCGCCCGTCAGCATCGACGTGAACGCGATGCGCGATTCCGGCACGATTTCGAGGAAGCAGCCGGGATTGTCGCTGGTGCCGCCGTCGGGGCCGCGCATGTACGTGTGGAAGGCGCCGCCCGGACGCAGGTCGAACGCGCGCACTTCGGTGGTCCACGGTTTCGGGCACCACCATTGCTTCAGCAGTTCGGGGTCGGTCCATGCACGCCACAGCGCGTGGCGCGGCGCGCGCAGCGTGCGCGTGATGACGAGATCGTGGGCTTCAACGGGGTCGACGGGGCTGGCGGACATCTTGCTCCTCCTGGTGACGGCGTTCGACGAATTCAACGAGACGATCGGATCGCGCTTCCCACAGCGCGCGCTGCTCGGCGAGCCATGCCTCGGCTTCGGTCAGCCGGCTGCCGACTAGCGTGCAGGTACGCGAGCGGCCGGCTTTCCGGGTCTGGACGAGGCCGCTGCGCTCGAGCACGGCGACGTGCTTCATGAACGACGGCAACGCCATGTCGAACGGCTCGGCCAGCGCGGAGACGGTCCGTTCGCCGTGGCCGAGCATGTTGACGATCGCGCAGCGCGTCGGATCGGCGAGGGCGTGGAAGACGTCGCTGATGCCGGTTTGAAAGTTAGCCATGTGGCTAAGTATAGGAGAGGCGGACGGCGATGCAATGGAATCTTTCGTCGCGTAGGATGATGGGGCGGTAACACGTGCCGACCGGGTGCGGCGTTGCCGCGCGCCTGCCGCCGTTGCGCGAGTCGCGACGGCCGGCCGGTGTTCCTTCCCATCCGGACGCACGCCGAACCCGCGTGTGCGACCCAACAGACTACCGGAGTTGGCATGACCGAATCCGTTACCGTCCGCCGCGTCGACGCGGGCGAAGCGAAGCGCTGTGTCGAAGCACTGGCCGACGTGCTGATCGATTGCGTCGAGGGCGGCGCGTCCGTCAGCTTCATGTTGCCGATCGAGCGGCCGACTGCCGTCGCATTCTGGACCCACGTCGCCGACGGCGTCGCGAACGGCGAGCGCATCCTGCTCGTTGCAGAGGACGCGGCCAGCCGGATCGTCGGCACCGTGCAGGTCGTGACCGCGCAGCCCGAGAACCAGCCGCATCGTGCCGATATCTCGAAGATGCTCGTGTCGCGGCGTGCGCGCCGGCAGGGCATCGCCGCGCGGCTGATGGCGGCGGCCGATGCGGCCGCACGCGACGCGGGCAAGACCGTGCTCGTGCTCGATACCGTGACGGGCGGCGACGCGGAGCGGCTGTACGAGCGGGCCGGCTGGCAGCGCGTCGGCGTCGTGCCGAACTACGCGCTGATGCCCGACGGCACGCTCTGTGCGACGACGTATTTCCACAAGCAACTCGCGTAGCGGCATTCGTCATGCATCCCGTCGCCCCGTTGCTCCTGTTCCTCGCATTCGCGGCGGGTGTCGTGGCGCTGATCGTGCCGGTGTTGCTCGCGGTCGCGTGGCGGCGCCGCACGCAGGTGCCGTTGCGGGTGTTTTTCTACGGGATGCTGACTTTTTTCGTGTTCCAGCCGGTGCTGCGCCTGTCGTGGCAGGCGCCGTTGTTCCACTGGCTCGGGAACGATCCCCGCTGGCACCTGCCGATGCTCGTGTTCGCGGTGCTGACCGCTGGCCTCTTCGAGGAGTGCGGGCGCTGGGTCGCTTTCCGGTATCTGCTGCCGAAGCGACATGACGCGCCGACGGCCGTGATGCTCGGGCTCGGGCACGGCGGGGTGGAGGCGATGCTGCTGGTCGGCGTCGGGTTTCTCGCGCTCGGCACGGGTTATGTGCTCGCGCACGCGGGCGTCGTGGTGCCCGAAGGCGTGCAATCGCTGATCGGCTCGCAGTTCGCGGGCATGACGCTCGCGTCGCCGTTTCTCGCGCTGTTCGAGCGCGCGAGCGCGATGGCCGCGCACGTGGGGTTGTCGCTGATCGTGCTGCAGGCATTCGTCCGGGGTACGAAGCGCTGGCTCGCGTATGCGATCGCGTTTCACTTCCTGTTCGACCTCGCCGTCGTGCTGCTCACGCGGTACTGGCATGTCGATACCGTGCTGGTCGAGGTGCTCCTGTTCGCATGCAGTGTCGTGCTTCTGTGGCTCGGGCTGCGCTGGAGCCGCCGGATGACGGGGGCCGGCGAGGCGAGCACGGGGCATGTGGCCTGATTGGCCGGGCTTCGTCAGGGAATCAAGCAAGGCCGCCGACATTGCCGGTCCGATATAGTCACGCAGGAAGACTTCAGCAGAACGAGACCCCCCCGGAACCACCGCCCCGATGAAACGCTCCCATGTCGCTTTCGCCCTCACAGGCTTGCTCGTCGCGCTGCCGATTGCCGCGTATGCGCTCGTCAAGCCGTTGCGCGTCGTCGCGCCCGCGCTGGTTCCCGGTGTGTCGTGCCCGAGCGCCGATATCTGCACGGACGATGCCGCGAAGCTCGGCGACGCGCAGCAGCTCTATCGCGACGGCTATGCACGCGCCGCGGCGGCCGTCGGTGCCTTCCAGGCGGCGCCGCGCGTGGTGTTCTGCTCGACGCGGGCGTGCGCCGATGCGTTCGGCCTGGGCCAGCGCGCGGCGCTGACGCTCGGGAATTTCGGCGTGGTCGTCGCACCGCGCGGCTGGCAGACCTACTTTCTCGCGCACGAGCTGATCCATCATCGCCAGGCCGAAGTGCTCGGCAACCTGGCCGTCGCGACCCGGCCGCGCTGGCTGATCGAAGGGATGGCGTATTCGCTCAGCGACGATCCGCGCCACCCGCTGGCGGAGCCGTTCGAAGCGTGGCGCACGCGTTTTGCCGCCTGGAATGCGGCGCGCGGTGCACAGCCGCTGTGGGATGCTGCACGGACGGTCGAATAGCGCGGCAACGCGCCGAAACGTCGCCGCGCAAGTAGACCCACTCACACATTGCGCAAGCCGACACGTCACGACGTCATGACGTGGCTACGCCGGCGCGCCCGGATCGTCGCGCCCGGCGGTGAGCGTCTCCCGCCCGGCTGCGAGGATCTCGTCCGCCAGCGCCGGATCGATGCCGGCGATCGCGCGCGACAGCACGAGCGCGCCGACCATCTGGCTGAAGACCGCGACCGCATCGCGACGCGTCTGCGCCGGCGTCGCGTCTTCCGTGGCCACCATCCGTTCCAGCCGATCGAGGTACGTGGCGAGGCCGTGCGCATAGCACGCACGCGCCGCGTCGGTCAGTCGCGGCGCATCGCCCGCGAAACCGGACAGCGGGCATCCGGCCTCGACGTTGTCGCGATGCGCGGCGGACAGATACAACGCCACCTGCGCGTCGAGACTGCCGGCATTCGGCGAATCCGCACGGTCCTGCATCGCCTTTTCCATCACCTCGGCGACCAGCGCGTCCTTCGACTTGAAGTGGTTGTAGAAGCCGCCCTGCGTGAAGCCGGCTTCCTTCATCAGCTCCGTGAGCCCCACCGCGTCGACGCCGCGCGCGCGGAACAGCCGCTCGGCGGCCGCGACGATCGCACTCCGGTTCTCGGCGGCCTGCTGTCTTGATACGCCCATCGATCCCTCCCTGATTTTGTCGATCGCGCCGATTGGAAAACACAATGGCGATCACCATTGACGTGCCCGAATGGCGGGAACACAATGCATCGCAAAGACGATGGTGATCGACATTGACATCAAGTGTAGTCGACTTGGCGGCGAGCACAAAGCCGCTGCCCGAACACCGGATGGCAATCGGTCGGGGTCTTTGGCGCCGCCGGGTCACGGGCAGCGGGCGGCTCGCCGTCTGCCGCCAGGCGGCGCCACGGTTCGACGAGCAACGGCAGGCTGGTTTCCACCGGATCTCACGCGCGCGGCGAGCCGGCGCGCATGCGATTCATCATGCGAAAGGAACGAACATGAAGATCGAAGGTGCAGTGGTGTTCATCACGGGCGCAAACCGCGGGCTCGGGCTCGAGTTTGCGAAGCAGGCGCTCGCGAGAGGGGCGCGCAAGGTCTATGCGGCGGCGCGCGATCCGGCCACCGTGACGCTGCCGGGCGTCGCGCCGGTGAAGCTCGATGTGACCGATGCGGCGGCCGTCGCCGCGGCGGCCGAAGCCGCACGCGACGTCACGCTGCTGATCAACAACGCGGGCATCGCGCGGCTCGGCAGCCTGACGGACGATGGCGCACCCGACGCATTGCGCGATCACTTCGAAACCAACGTGTTCGGGATGCTGGCGATGTCGCGCGCGTTCGCGGGCATCCTCGCCGGCCATGGCGGCGGCGCGATCCTGAACATCCTGTCCGTCGCGAGCTGGGTGAACCGGCCGATCCTGTCGGGCTACGGCGTGTCGAAATCGGCTGCGTGGGCGCTGACCAACGGGCTGCGCCATTCGCTGCGCGAGCAGCACACGCAGGTCGTCGGGCTGCATGCCGGCTTCATCGATACCGACCTGACGGCCGGCCTCGACGTGCCGAAAGCGACGCCGGCCGACGTCGTGCGCCAGGCGTACGAAGCGATCGAGGCGGGAGAGGAGGAAGTGTCGACCGACGAGTTCACGCGGCAGGTGAAGGCCACGCTGTCGTCGGGCGTTTATCTGGAAGAGCCGGCGCCGCGTTGACGTCGCCGGTATCCCGGGCCCGCTGCCCCTGCCGCGCGTGCAGGGGCGGCGGCGGGCCGTACCGTCAGACGGTGGTGTCGATGATGCCCGGGATCTTCACGTCCGGGTTCACGTCCGCGTCGTAGTCGACGCCGGCGATCTCGAAGCCGAACAACCGCAGGAACTCGGTCTTGTAGCCGGTGAAGTCGGTCAGCTCGTACAGGTTTTCGTTCGTCACGTGGTTCCACTGCGCGACGACCTTCGCCTGAACTTGCGGATCGAGCTCCTTGTAGTCCGCGCGCAGGCGGCCTTCCGCGTCGACGTGCGGCGTCGCGCCGTACAGGCTGTCCTTGAACAGGCCGTACACCTGCTCGATGCAGCCTTCGTGCGTGCCGTTTTCCTTCATCGTCTTGAACAGCAGCGACAGGTACAGCGGCATCATCGGGATCGCCGAGCTGGCCTGCGTGACGACGGCCTTCAGCACCGACACGCGCGCGTCGCCGCCGTGCGCGGCGAGCTTGTCGCGGATCGACAGCACCTTCTTGTCGAGATCCTTCTTCGCTTCGCCGATCGAGCCGTTCCAGTAGATGTCGTGCGTGATCTGCTCGCCGAGATACGTGAACGCGGTGGTCTTCGCGCCGTCGGCCAGCACGCCGGCTTCATCGAGCGCGTCGATCCACATCTGCCAGTCCTCGCCGCCCATCACGGCGACGGTGCCGTCGATCTCTTCCTGCGTCGCCGGTTCCAGCGTGACGTCGCGGATCACTTCCTTGTCGGTGTCGAGGCCGCGGAACGTGACCGTCTTGCCGATCGGCTTGAGCGTCGAGCTGATGGTTTCGCCCGTCTTCGGATGCGTGCGGCGCGGCGCCGCGAGGCTGTAGACGACGAGATCGACCTTGCCGAGATCCTGCTTGATCGTGTCGATCGTGACCTGCTTCACCTTGTCGGAGAATGCATCGCCGTTGATGCTGCGCGCATAGCGCCCCTTTTCGGCGGCGAATTTCTCGAACGCGGCGCTGTTGTACCAGCCGGCCGTGCCGGGCTTCGTCTCGCTGCCGGCGCGCTCGAAGAACACGCCGAGCGTGTCCGCGTCGGAGCCGAAGGCGGCCGAGATCCGGGCAGCGAGGCCGTAGCCGGTCGACGCGCCGATCACGAGCACCTTTTTCGGGCCGTTGGCGATCGGGCCGTGCGAAGTCACGTAGTCGATCTGTTCCTTGACGTTGGCTTCGCAGCCGACCGGATGAGTCGTCACGCAGATGAAGCCACGCACGCGCGGTTTGATGATCATGGGAACCTCTAGTCAGAAAGGCTGGGACGGCCTGAATTCGGGAAAATCCCGCGCATTGTAAAGGAAGCGGCCGATCGCGGGCGGGCGCGGCCGGAACCCGGCGGATCGTCCAGTTATTTCTCTCTTGACAGAAATAACTGAAATGCCTAAATTTCACGTCATGGAACTCACACCGATAGCCGAACGATTCATTCTCCACTGGGGCGAAATGGGCTCGCGGTGGGGCGTCAACCGCACCGTCTCGCAGATCCACGCGCTGCTCTATCTGGCCGGCCGGCCGATCGCGGCCGACGAGATCGCCGAGACGCTCAACGTGGCGCGCTCGAACGTCAGCACGAGCCTGAAGGAGCTTCAGGCGTGGCGGCTGGCGAAAGTCGTGCACGTGCTGGGCGACCGCCGCGACCACTTCGAGACGTCGACCGACATCTGGGAACTGTTCAAACTGATCGTCGAAGGGCGGCGGCAGCGCGAGATCGAGCCGACGCTCACGGTGCTGCGCGATTGCCTGACGAATCCCGAGATCGCGAACGAGAGCCGCGAGACCGAGCAGCGCATCCGCGACACGCTGCAGTTCGTCGAGACGCTCACGACCTGGTCGGACGAGATGCTGCGGCTCAAGCCCGATACGCTGATGAAGGCGCTCGGCATCGGCGCGAAGATCAGCCAGACGGTCAGGCGCAAGCCGTCGAAGTAAGCGGTATGTGAAATGCGGGCAGCCAGCCCGCTTTTTTCGGGGTTGTTATTTCTGTCTGTACAGAAATAACTGTAAATAGAGGATGAAAATGGACACCGTCTTGCCGTCGACCCGCCCGCATGGCCGCACCCGGGCGCACAGCATGACCGTTCTCGTGTGCGGTGCGAACGGCTTCATCGGGCGGGCACTGTGCGCACAGCTCGAAGCCGGCGGCCATCGCGTGTTGCGCGGCGTACGTCATGCGACAGGCCCGTCCGACGTCGAGATCGACTTCGCGAAGGACATCGATCCGGACGCGTGGCTCGCACGGCTGGAAGGCGTCGACGTGGTGATCAATGCGGTCGGCATCCTTGCCGATCAGCGCGGCGCGACGCTCGACGCCGTGCATCGCGCCGCGCCGTGCGCGCTCTTCACCGCGTGCTGCCGCGCTGGCGTGCGGCGTGTGATCCAGATCTCGGCGCTCGGCGTCGAGCGCGGCGATACGCGCTACTTCGCCAGCAAGTGCGCTGCCGACCGCTTCCTGCAGACGCTGCCGATCGACTTCCGGATCGTGCGCCCCGCGCTCGTCTACGGCACGGACGGCGCGTCGGCGCGGTTTTTCCGGACGCTCGCGAGCCTGCCGGTGCAGGTCCTGCCGGCCGGTGGCCATCAACGGCTGCGCCCCGTGCACGTCGACGATCTCGCCGAAGTCGTCGCGCGGTGCGTCGATGCGCCGGCGGCGGGCCACGCGGTGATCGATGTGGTCGGCGCCGACGAAGTCGAATACCGCGAGATGCTGGCCCGCTACCGCGCGGCGCTGGGGTTTCCGCCGGCCGCTCGCATCGGATTGCCGGGCCCGCTGGCCGGTATGGCGGCCGTGCTGCTCGGCACGCTGCCGGGCGCGATCTTCACACGCGACACGTGGACGATGCTGCGTGGCGGGAACACCGGCGATCCGGCCGCCGCCACGGCGATGCTCGGCCGGCCGCCACGCGGGATCGACGGCTTCATCGGCGCGGACGCCGCCGCGCTGCGTCGCGATGCGCTCGCGATGTGGCGTCGCCCGCTGTTGCGCGGCGCGCTGGCGATCGTGTGGATCTGGACGGCCATCGCCAGCGCGTTCATCCATCCGCTGCACGCGAGCCTCGCGCTGCTCGCGCCTGCGCACCTGACGGGGCTGCCCGCGCTGATCGCGCTCTATGCGGCCAGCGCGCTGGACTTCGCGTTCGGCATCGCGACCGTCGTCGCGCCGTCGCGCCGCCTGTGGGTCGCGCAAGCCGCGCTGATCGTCGCGTATTCGGCGGTCATCGCGGTCACGATGCCGGGCCTGCTCGCCGAACCGTTCGGCCCCGTGCTCAAGAACGTGCCGATCCTCGCCATCCTGTTGATCCTTTTTTCAGAAGAAGAACAAGCATGAATACCTATCTCGTCATCAAGGCGCTTCACATCCTGTCCTCGGTGCTGCTGGTCGGCACCGGGTTCGGCACCGCGTTCTACCTGTTCTTCGCGAATCGCACGCGCTCGGTGCCTGCCATTGCGGCCGTGTCGCGCCTCGTGGTGCGCGCGGACTGGTGGTTCACGACGCCGGCCGTGATCTTCCAGCCGGCATCGGGGCTCTGGCTCGCGCACACGGCCGGCTGGCCGTGGGATACGCCGTGGCTCGTCGCGTCGATCGTGCTGTATGCGATCGCTGGCGTGTGCTGGTTGCCGGTCGTGTGGCTGCAGCTTGAACTGGCATCGATGGCGAAGCTCGCGCACGCGAACGGCAACGCCGCACTGCCGGAACGGTACTGGCGCTATGCGAAGCGCTGGGAACTGCTCGGCTATCCGGCGTTCTTCGCGATGCTGACCGTCTACTTCCTGATGGTGCTCAAGCCGATGTAAGCGTGCCGCCGCCGCTGCAATGAAGTGGCGGTACGGCATGGAGGAAAGCAGTCGATCGATTCATGAAGCATGCGACAGGTAATAAGAAGGAATGCGAATCATGAGATCAAGTGAACTGGTACTGTACTTCGACGGACGATGTCCGTTATGCGCGGCGGAGATCAAGCGTCTCGGGGCCCGCGACGCGCGACACCAGCTGGCTTTTGTCGATATCGCCAAGCCGGGTTTCGATCCCGCGCCGCTGGGCGTCGACCTGCCCGCGCTGAATCGCGAGCTGCACGCGCGCCTGCCAGACGGACGCATGCTGACCGGCGTGGACAGCATCCTGGCCGCCCAGGCGCTGACCGGGCGCCGCTCGCTCGTCCGGCTGCTTCGCGTGCCGGCCGTGCGCGGTGTGCTGGCGCTGCTGTATCGCCGCTTCGCGCGCAACCGGCATGCGGTATCGCGCTGGCTCGGCTATCGCACCGAAGCGCCTTGCGATGCGGCGGCGTGCGGTAGCGGTAGCGAACGTGCGGCTGAGCCCACGCCAGATCGTCCCGCGGGTGACGCTGCACGCCGCCTCGTCGTGACCTGGATGTACGTCGCGGCGACCGCGCACCTGCTCGTCGGCATGGCCGTTCCGTGGGTTGCCGGCGCGCCGTGGCTCGATGCGTATCACCGCGTCATCGAGCTGCATTTCTGGGCGGGAGCGGCGCCCGACGCGGCGCGTGCACAGCAGGTCTGGTGGATGTCGCTGATGGGCGCGACGGTGCAATGCGCATCGGTCTGGATGCTGGCGCTCGTGCACCTCGGCAACCGCTTGCGGAAACGGGAAGTGTGGGGATGGCTGCTGGCCGGCCTGCTGATCTGGGCGCCGCAGGACATGCTGTTTTCATTGCAGGCCCATGTATCGGGCCACGTGGCGATCGACGCGGCGGCACTCGTCGCGATGGTGCCGCCGCTTGTCTGGCTTTGGAGGAGGGACGCGGTATGAACACCTTGCCTGCTTACGACTGGGCGCTCAACCTGCTGATCGTGCAGGGCGCGATGGGCGCATTCGATACGCTTTATCACCACGAACTCACGCAGGATCTCCCGCACAGCCCGCGTGCGCAGCTCGAGCTGGGAATTCACGCGGTGCGCTCTGTGCTCTACGGTCTCGTGTTCGCATCGATCGCGAACGTCGCCTTCCACGGTGCGTGGGTCGCGGCCATCGCGGCGGTGGTGGTGGTCGAGGTGGTGCTGACGTTGTGGGATTTCGTCGTCGAGGACCAGAGCCGCAAGCTGCCGGCGACCGAGCGCGTGCTGCACACGCTGCTGGCCGTCAACGGCGGCGCGCTGTTCGGGATGATCGCGATGCAACTGGCCGCGTGGGCGCACGAGCCGACCGCGCTGCAGGCGCTCGATCTCGGCTGGCGCGGCTGGGTGCTGAGCCTCTTTGCCGTCGGCGTGACGGTATCGGGAATCCGCGACGGGATCGCGGCCTGCCGGATCGCGCGACGCGCGCCGGTTGCCAATCCGTTCGCGGGGCAGCCGCCGGGGAACGTACTCGTCACGGGCGGGACCGGCTTCATCGGCGAAACCCTCGTGAACCATCTGCTCGATGCGGGGCAGACGGTCACGTTGCTGGCGCGCGATCCGCTGCGCGCGGCCTACCCGTTTCACGGCCGCGTGCGCAGCGTGACGTCCGTCGATCAGCTGCAGCCGCGCGAACGTTTCGACACGGTCATCAATCTCGCGGGCGCGCCGGTGCTCGGTGCACGCTGGAGCAAGCGGCGGCGGGCGGTGCTGCTTGCGAGCCGCGTCGGCGTCACGGAATCGCTGATGCGCTGGGTCGAGACCGCCGAGGTCAAGCCGCGCACGTGGATCCAGGCGTCGGCGATCGGTTATTACGGCGTGCGTCCTGCCGACGAGCGGCTCGACGAGAGCAGCAGCGCCGGCGCCGGCTTCATGTCGGAGCTGTGCCGGCAGTGGGAGCAGTCTGCACGACCGCTCGAGCGTCACGGCGTTCGTTCGGTGGTGCTGCGGCTGGGCGTCGTGTTCGGCCCCGGCGGCGCGCTGCGCCCGATGCTGTTGCCGCATTACTTCGGGATGGGCGGGCGATTCGGCGACGGCGCGCAGGTGATGAGCTGGATCCACCGGGACGACGTGCTGCGGATCATCGCGCGTGCGATGGCGAACCCGGGCATGCACGGCGTCTACAACGCGGTCGCGCCCGCGCCGCTGACCCAGCGTGAGTTCGTGCAGGTCGTGTCGAAGGTGCTCCATCGTCCGGCCTGGCTGCACGTGCCGGCCGCGCCGCTGCGCATCGCGATGGGCGAGATGGCCGAGCTGCTGCTGGACGGGCAGCGCGTGATGCCGGCACGCCTGCATCAGGACGGATTCATGTTCCGGTTCCCGACGGCCGAGCATGCGCTGCGTGACCTGACGAATCGTCCGCATGCGGATTTTCCGTGCATGGCCTGTCGCTTGCCCCGAGGTCGCGTATAAACTCGGCGTGAACGCGTTCGGCACGTGTCGTGCGTCCCGGGCGCTCCGCATCCGACCTCACAAGGAGACTGCATGCTGCACATCCTCGGCAAGATCCCGTCCATCAACGTCCGCAAGGTGCTGTGGCTGTGCACCGAGCTGAACCTGCCGTTCGAACAGGAAGACTGGGGCGCGGGCTTCCGCACGACCAACGATCCGGCCTATCTCGCGCTGAATCCGAACGGTCTCGTGCCCGTCATCAAGGACGACGATTTCGTGCTCTGGGAATCGAACACGATCATCCGCTACCTCGCGAACCGCTATGGCGGCGATGCACTGTATCCGGCCGAGCCGCAGGCGCGCGCGCGGGTCGATCAATGGATCGACTGGCAGGGTGCGGACCTGAACCGCTCGTGGGTCGGCGCGTTCCTCGGCCTCGTGCGCAAATCGCCCGACCATCAGGATCCGGCCGGCATCGCGCAGTCGATCGCGGGCTGGACGAAGCACATGCAGGTGCTGAACACCCAGCTCGAGGCAACCGGCGCGTACGTGGCCGGCAACAGTTTCACGCTCGCGGACATTCCGATCGGCCTGTCGGTGAACCGCTGGTTCGGCACGCCGTTCGAGCATCCGGATTTCCCGGCGGTGTCGCGCTATGTCGAACGCCTCGCGACGCGCGAAGGCTTCCAGAAGTACGCGGGCAGCGCGAACCCGTGACGCGTCGCAGGTAGTGCGCGGCGCGGCGGCGTGGCAAGCGCCGCCGTGTTCGCGTCATGAGCAGTATGCACAACGGGCCTGAGGGCCTGTTGTCACGCGCCGGGCGCCGGCACCGCATCGAGCACGCGCGCGAGAAACGCCTCGTGATTCCACGCGGATTCCGGCCGCGACAGCCCGAGCCGCACGACCACCAGTTGCCGGCTCGGCACCACGCTCACGAACTGGCCTTCATGGCCGACCGCATGAAACGCGTCGGCCGGCATCGCGACCGCATGCGGATCGCGATCGTTGAACGGCTCCGGCACCTTGACCCACAGCTGCGCGCCATACTCCTGGCGCTCCGACTGCGGCGTCGTGCGCGTCAGGTAGCGCACCCAGCCTTCCGGCAGCAGGCGCTGCCCGTCCCACACGCCATCCTGCAGCAGCAGCTGCCCGAAGCGCGCCCAGTCGCGCGCACTCGCATACATGTACGACGGGCTGACGAGCGTGCCGGACGCATCGGGCTCGAACACGGCACTTCGCATCCCGAGCGGCGCGAACAGCGCGCGGCGCGGTAACGCGAGGTAGTCGCCGTCGCTGCCGCCCAGTGCCTCGCGCATCACGCGCGCGAGGATCGCGCTCGTGCCGCTCGAGTAGGACCACCGCGAGCCGGGTGTCGCGGCGAGCGGCTTTTCGGAGGCGAACCGCGCGGTATCGGGCTGCGCGTACAGCATCAATGCGACGTCGGACAGCGGGTCGTCGTAGTCCTCGTTGAATTGCAGGCCGCTCGTCATCCGCAGCAGCGCGTCGAGCGTGATGGCCGCGCGTGGATCGCCGCTGCCGCGCCATTCGGGCAGCAGCGCCGACGCATCGGGCGACAGCTTGTGCTGCGCGACCAGCGTGCCGACCAGTGCTGCCGTGACGGTCTTCGTCATCGACCAGCCGGGCAGCGGCGTGTCGGCGGTGAAGCCGGGCGCATAGCGTTCGGCGATCACCTGGCCGCGCCACATCACGACGACCGCGCGCGTGCGCCGCGGCCGCGCCGGATCGGGTTCGTCGAACGCACGGTCGAGTGCGGTCTGCAGCTTCTGTGCGTCGATGCCGGCCGGCGGCGTGGCCGGTGCCGGCTGTGTGGACGGCGGATCGGGGAGAGGCGGCAGCGCGGCCGGCAACGCGCCGGGCGACGGCCCGAGCGCGAGCGTGCAGCCGAGCCCGGGCCGGAAGTCGGCTTCGCGTTCGGCGAAGCCGGCGAAGGTCGCCGTCGCGCGATGATGGTCGGGATCGATCGACGGGTGCACCAGTTTCAACAGGGGGTGCACGCCCGCCATGATGTCGACGTCGATCACGGACGCGGCCGGGCGGCCCGACACGTACACGCCGGAACACAGCGCCTTCGCCGCATAGCCGGTCGCGATCGGCGCGAGCCGGGACAGCATGTAGCCCGTGTAGCCGACCGCGACGACGACGGCGAGCGCGACGCCGCGCAGGATCAGCTTCTTGAAGGGGATCGTCATGCGCGAGCGTCCTCGATTGTCGGCAGGCAGAACACGAACCGGCAGTGTCGCAGGTTCGGGCCGGCGGTGGCAATCGCGGCTGCGTGCGACGCCGGGCGGCGCCGACGGCGCGCAAGGTGCCCGGCGTGTGTGACGCGTGTGTGTCGATCGTGCAGGGCGAACGGGCCGCGTGCGGCCCGTCCACGTGGCGCGTTACTGCGCGTCGTTGTTGTCGGACCGCAGGGTCCAGACCGTCGCGGTATTCGTGTTGTCGTCGACGGCCGCGAATTCCGGCTGGCCCTTGCTGCCGCGCCCGAACGCGAGGCCGAATGCGGCACCCGGAACGGTGTCGACCTGCATTTGCGCGACGAAGCGCCCGTCCACCGTGAATTCGACGATCTCGCTCGGCTGCTGCGGGTCGGCGTTGACCGCGTCGCCGTTCGCGGTCACGAGATGGCCGTTCGGTGCGAGCGCCAGCGCGAGCGGGCCGTGCAGGTGCGCCGCGTCGAAGTAGATCATCCGTCCGACGCCGCCGTTGCGATTCGTCGACGCCGCGTTCTGGATTGCGAACACCGCGTTGTCGCCGGTGGAGGCGACATACAGCACGTCGATGTTCGGGTCGTAAGCGAGGCCGGTCGGCCCGACGACGAGTGCACTGGGATCGGTTCGATTCACGTAGCCCGACGCGATGACGCGCGAGCCCGGCAGCATCGTGGCGCCGTTGTCACCGATCGCGAGTTCGATGCGCGAGACCGTCCCGTTCAGCACGTTCGACACGAACGCGGTCACGCGCTGGCCGCGATCGATCACGGTCATGTCCCACGGCCCGTCGAGCAGCGCCGCACTGCTGAGTTGCGTGACGAGATGGCCTTGCGGACCGATGACGAGCAGCGAGCCCGGCGGCACGACGGTCTTGCCGTCCGGCGCCGGGACGTTGCCGACCAGCACGAAACCGCTGCGCAGCACCACGAGCGCGGTCGTCAGGCCGAGATTGCTGCCCTGGAAGAAGGCCGCCGGCGTCTTGCCGGGCGACAGCTTCACGATCGTCGTGCCGGTGCCTTGCGTATTCGACGCCGCGTTGAAGTTGGACACGACGACGTCGCCGGGTTTCAGCGTGCTCCAGGGCGGCACGCCGCGCGGCACGAACGCGATGCCGTACGGATTGACATCGCCGTTGGCGGGCACGGTCGACGCGGTGAACGATGGAATCGGCAAGATGATGTCGTTGCCGCCGGCCCATGCGAAAGCCGACGACAACGCGACGAGCCCGGCGCTGCATGCCGCGCGGCATAGCGAGTGCGCAAGCGTGCGCCGGACGCGCGCGGCGACCGGTGGATCAACCGCAAGGACGGGCGGGGCGGGTGAACGACACGAGGGGAGAGGGTCCATGGCATGACTCCGGTTGATGATCGCGAGCAGTCATCCCGGCTGCCGGCCTGCGCAGCCGACGGGTGTCCGGCGCGGGTTCGCGATCGTGCTGTTGCCGCGTGAACCCACGCTCGAAATAAACGGATGGCGACGGCCTGATATTCCGATCCGTTACGCCTGCTGCATGCGAGCCTGTGTCCATTGTTCACCGCAATGGCGACGCGGCCTGACAAGTTGAAATTCGACCCGTCATCGGCCGATAATCGTCCGGCATCGCTTCCCCCTCTCCCAGTCCAACCGTTATCGGAAAACGCCATGTCCTACGACAACAACAACCCGTTCGCCAAAATCCTGCGCGGCGAACTGCCGTGCGTGAAAGTCGCGGAAGACGACGCGACCCTCGCGATCATGGATCTGATGCCGCAGGCCGACGGCCACGTGCTCGTGATCCCGAAGGAGCCGGCCGCGCAGATCTTCGAGTTGTCCGGCGACGCGGCGGCGGCCGGCATCCGCATGACGCAGCGCGTGGCGGCGGCGGTGCGCGCGGCGCTCGAGCCAGACGGCGTGTTCATCGGCCAGTTCAACGGCGCGGCCGCCGGCCAGACGGTGCCGCATGTGCACTTCCACGTGATCCCGCGCTGGGAAGGCGCCGAGCTGCGGATGCATGCACGCGAGATCGCCGACGCGGCGACGCTCGAAGCGCTCGCGCAGCGCATTCGCGCGCGTTTCGTGTAACGCGTCGATTGCACACGTCGATTGCACGTGGCGACGGCACGGCATGACGCATCGGCCAGCCGCCGCGCCAACGCCTGTTTCAGCGGTCATGCGAGGTAACACGTGTAACCGCCGGCGAAACTCGGCCCGGCCCACCCGGCGCTAGACTCCGCGCATTGCTTTACCGAGCGACAGGAAGGGGCGGATCGCCTCTTCGTTCCGGCCGCCGCATCGTGCGGCGGAGCGGCTTTCGCGAGGTGCCATTCGTCTTTCGCGCCGGGAATCGAGCCATGACCAGACTTCTCATCACGCTTGCCCTGATCGGCGGCCTGTCCGGCTGCTACGTTGCGCCGCCATACGGCTACGCGCCCGCGCCGGCCTACTACGGCTATGCGCCGGCGTATTACGCGCCGCCCGTCAGCGTCGGGATCGGCGGCAACTTCCGCATCCGCTGATCGGGCACCGGGCGGCGTTGGCGCCGGCCGCCTCGGTCAGCGCCAACGCGTTGCACTGGATGGCTCACGCGGATTCGCGTAACGCGTGATACCGGTGCGATGCGCGGCGTGCGCGCGGTTCCTATACTTCACAGGAAAGCGCATTCCGCATTCCGGTGAGGCAGCCATGAAAGTCACCTCCAGGGCCGCAGTCGCGTCGTGCATCGCCACGCTCGTCTATCTCGGGCTCGCGGTGCTCGGCAGCGGCGGGTTCGCAGCCTTCTTCTCGCATCCCCAACTGACCGTCGTTGTTGTGGCGACGCTCGCGATGGCCGTCGCCGCATTGTTCACCGAAGGCAACCTGAGCAGCGGCGAGCGCGAGAACCGCGACAACCGCTGGGTGCTCGCGGCGTTCGGGGCAAGCGGGTTCCTGCTCGCTTACCTGCCGGCGCTGACCGACCGGCTCGACTTCTGGACTTTCGACGGCGATGCGGTGCGCTGGATCGGCGTCGTGCTGTACATCGTAGGCGGCGTGCTGCGCATCTGGCCCGTATTCGTGCTCGGCAAGCGCTTCAGCGGGCTCGTCGCGATCCAGCCCGGCCATACGCTCGTGACCGACGGTATCTACAGCCGCATCCGCAATCCGAGCTATCTCGGCCTGGTCGTCAATTCGGTCGGCTGGGCGTTCACATTCCGCTCGGGTGTCGGCTTGCTGCTGGTCGTACTGACGACGGTGCCGCTCGTCGCGCGCATCCGCTCCGAAGAGGCGCTGCTGCGCGCGCAATTCGGCGCCGAATACGACGCGTATTGCGCGCGGACCTGGCGTCTGCTGCCGGGCGTGTACTGACCCCCTTCATTTCCTCCCGGCCGCCGTTTCGGGCCGCGCCCATGATTCGTTCCCGATGTGTTGCCACGTGTGTCGCAAACGTGCGACGCAGCCCACGGCCGGCCTGTCGTTCCGCACGGCCGGACCGTCGGCCGAGCCAATGCTGGCGGGGGTTTGCGGGCATTCCGGTGCGGCCGTTAGAAGTCGCTCATTCGTAAACAACTTGTTACCAGAATGTCCACGGCAAGGACGTGGGACCGGTGCTATTCTTCGCCGCAAGCTCATTGAAATGAATTGGTCCGCGGTTCGGCACAATGCCTGACACGACGTCGATCGATTCAGATCGTCGTACCGAGCGGACCTTCAATAACCAGATTGCGAACAAGGAAGAATACGGGAATGTGGAAGAAAATCGCCCCCGCTCTCGTCGTCGCCGCGTTGACCGGCGCGACTGCACTGCCGGCCATGGCAGGTGACATGAACAACGCGCTTGGCGGCGCGCTCGGCGGGGTAGCCGGCGCAGCGGTCGGCGGTGCGCTCGGCGGCAGCACGGGCTCGGTGATCGGCGGCGCCATCGGCGGCGGCGCGGGTGGCGCGGTGACGTCGAACCGTCACGAGCGCACCGGCGCGATCATCGGCGGCGCCCTCGGCGGCGGCGCAGGTACCGCGGCAGGCAACGCGATGGGCGGCCGCACGGGCGGCCTGCTGGGTGCGGCTGTCGGCGGCGGCGCCGGCGCGGCGCTCGGCGGCAACATGTCGCGCAGCTCGTACGAGCGCGATTACGGCGGTCGCGGTGATCGTGGCTATCGCCACCGCAAGCATCACCACCATCGCGACTGGGACTGATCGCCGCTGGCGCGGCTCGGTGCGCGAATGGCGCACCGGCGCGCCGACGGCGTCGGCACCCGACGCGAGATTCGGCCCGGCGGCTTGCCGGGCCGTCATCGCCGGCCAGACCGGCGAACTCTTTCCGGCTTCCTCAGCCGCAGCCAGACGCCTGATCGACGGGCCGGCCAGTTTCCCTCCTCGTTGTCCTCGTCGTATTTTCCCGTTTCCCGACTACATCGCCACTCGCGACTGAATGCGTCCGACGCGTGCCGAGAGCATTCGCGTGCCGTTCGATTCCCGTTGGCCCGTTCTCCGGCCTGACGACGGCTCATGACTGGCGCGGTGCGGCTTGCTGCCGTGCGCGCGTCGGCGCGATCCGGTCTGCGTGACCGGATGTATCGCGAACCGCGTGCGCACCGGGAATAGCTGCTGTTGTTCGCCGGCGCCCGTTGCGTCCCGGCGAGCGTGCGCGTTGCCAGCCCGCGTCAGGATTTCCCTGATAGCCGGAGCGTCGCGGCACGCTTCCTTACCGCGTATCGCGGCTGCCCGCTGGTAGTGGGAAATCGAATGGAATCCATCGCAACATTTAATTGGTCGATTGCGAACGACTTCGCTATCGTCGGCGATGCTCGCGTACGGCATCGCACCGTGCCGCTGGCCGCGCCTCGCCGCATGATCGCGGGCGCCACGGCCCGGCCGCCGGCCCCACCAGCATGGGCCGCTGCGTCCGAAGAACCGGACGAACCCGTCGCGAAGCCTGGCCGACCGAACGAAGGCGCATGCGCCTTCAAGCCACCCCGGCAACGATGTCCCGCCGCCGCATGCGTGCCCCACGCGCGTACGTGCCGCCCGATGCCGTTGGCACCGGGGCCGGACCAACCCATTGCCTGGATGCACTATGTCTAAGACAACGTATTACGCGCCACATGGCGGCCACCCGCCGCAGACCGATCTGCTGACCGATCGCGCGATGTTCACCGAGGCGTACGCGGTGATCCCGAAGGGTGTGATGCGCGACATCGTCACGAGCTGGCTGCCGTTCTGGACGAACACGCGCCTGTGGGTGATCGCCCGCCCGCTGTCGGGTTTCGCGGAAACCTTCTCGCAGTACATCGTCGAAGTGAACCCGGGCGGCGGCAGCGACAAGCCCGAGCAGGACAAGAACGCCGAAGCGGTGCTGTTCGTCGTCGAAGGCGAAGCCGAGCTGACGCTGCAAGGCACGAAGCACGTGCTGAAGCCGGGCGGCTACGCGTTCATTCCGCCGGGTGCGGACTGGACGCTGCACAACGTCAGCGATGCCGCGGTGCGTTTCCACTGGGTGCGCAAGCACTACCAGGCCGTCGACGGCATTCCGCTGCCGGAAGCCTTCGTGACCAACGAGCAGGACGTCGAGCCGATCCCGATGCCGGGCACCAACGGTGCATGGGTGACGACGCGCTTCGTCGACATGAGCGACATGCGCCACGACATGCACGTGAACATCGTGACGTTCGAGCCGGGCGGCGTGATTCCGTTCGCCGAAACGCACGTGATGGAGCACGGGTTGTATGTGCTCGAAGGGAAGGCGGTTTATCGACTGAACCAGGATTGGGTCGAGGTGGAAGCGGGCGACTTCATGTGGCTGCGCGCGTTCTGCCCGCAGGCATGCTATTCGGGTGGCCCTGGCCGCTTCCGTTACCTGCTGTACAAAGACGTGAACCGTCACATGAACCTGTTGCTGAACCCGGCGCGTTAAGCGTCGAGGAAGCAGTTGGATGTGGAAGCCCGCCGGGGAATGCCGGCGGGCTTTTTTGCGTCGTGGATTTCCGTGGATGTCATGTGCCCGGACCCGAAGCGGACGCTCGCCTGAAACCGAAGCGGCCGTTGACACGCTTGCTCGAGTCGGCTTGTCGCTTTCGCCGACGACGCCTCACTACGCGATGTGTCCTTCGACACAGTCGCTGCCCACTTTGGCCAGCGCATTCAGCAGCCCTGCGCGCAGCATGACCAGCGCGCGGCTCTTTTCGTCGATTTCCGTGAGCTTTGCTTGCAGGCACGCGACCTTTTGCGCAACACCGAATGTCGGACTGTCCCATACATGAATGACGTCGCCAATTTCCGTGAGCGTGAAGCCCAATGCCTTCGCATGGATAATCAGCCGTATCCGCTGTAACGAGCGCTCGGAGTAGTGCTTGTATGTGTTTGTCGCGTGAGGTCGGGTTGCTTTGTCCAGCAGCCCCATTCGCTCGTAGTAGCGCACGGTATCGTGCGAAACGCCCGCCCGCTTGCACAGTTCGCCGATGCGCATGCTGTCTCCATTCAATGTTGTGGACCGTCATTAAGGCTTGACCGTTGCCTATAGTCAACGGTTTACAGTCCGGGTCACCTTCCACTCCATTCGCGGGCTATGAGAGATCGTTTCGATTTTCACGGAAAAACAGCACTCGTCACGGGCGCATCGTCGGGTATCGGGCGCGCGTTTGCCTATGCATTGGCCAAACGTGGTGCGAGACTTCTGCTGGTCGCGCGCTCTCGCGACAAGCTGCACGATCTGGCCGCGGAGCTGCGACGCGACTATGCGTGCGACGCCGATTTCCTGACCGTCGACCTGAGCACGGCCGATGCCGTACACACGATCGATTGCCACTTGAAGGTGACCGGCAAAGTCGTCGACGTACTCGTCAATAATGCGGGCTTTGCGGCTTACGGGCGCTTCGAAACGATTCCGTGGACGCGCCAGCGCGACGAAGTGCTGGTGAACTGCATGGCTGCAATCGAGCTGACTCATCTTCTGCTGCCGGGGATGCAGGCGCGTTCCGCTGGCGCGGTCATCAACGTCGCGTCGACAGCCGCATTCCAGCCCGATCCTTATATGGCCGTCTACGGCGCAACCAAGGCCTTTCTGTTGTCATTTTCAGAAGCCGTTTGGGCCGAGAACCGGCATCGCGGCATCCGGGTCGTCGCGTTATGTCCCGGGGCGACGCAAACCGCGTTTTTCGATGTCGTTGGCGCGCAGGAGGCGGCCGTCGGCACGCCGATGCCTGTCGCGAGTGTGGTGGAGGATGCCTTGTGGGCGCTGGATCGCAATCGGAGCCATCGGATTGTCGGAACCCGGAACCGGCTGCTTGCCAATTTGCAGAGACTGTTGAGCCGCGAGACGTCGGCACGGCTGGTTGAGAAAATCCTTCGGCCGAGAGGCGGTCAGGACCCGGTGACGCGAGAGACCAACGCGTAGGGCGTGGCCGCTATCCGCCCGACGTTGCGCTCCATGAGCGGCTTCCGATGGCCATATCGGGCGGATGATGCGTATTCCTACAAGCCGAGTGCAGCCGCCGCGAGCGTCGCGACCTGCAATCGCGTATCGGGCAGCAGCCCGTCCTCGATCAGCCATACCGCCGACAAGCCCGACCACGCGAGTATCCACTGCAGCAGCCGGCGCCTGTCGAGCTGCGCGGTGCTGGCCACGAGCGTGACGCGCTGCGCGAACCGCACCGGATCGACCGCAACGTCGTGTGAAGGATTGCAGAACAGGTTCGCGTAGTCGAACGCGCGATCGCCGCGCAGCCCCTTCGGATCGATCGCACGCCAGCCGCGATCACCGAAATGGAGAATGTTGCCGTGATGGATGTCGCCGTGCAGGACAACTTCATCGACGGGCGGCCCGGCGAGCAGCTGGCGCGCGACCGTTGCGCAGCGATGAAGCACGACACTGGCTGAAGCGCCAGACAGCAGCGCCTGAAACCACGCATGCAGCGGTACGACCGAAGGCGGCTCCGAAGCACGATGCGCATGCAGCCGCGCAACGACGTCGCACGCGATGCGCATCGCGTCGTCGTCATGCCCCGATGCCGAAAAACCGGCCAGCGTCGGTTCCGGCTGCGCCCGTTCGAGCAGAATCGCATCGCCGTCGTGCAGCCACACCTGCGCGGCGCCTTGCCCATTCCACCACGTCATCAGCGCATTGCCGCGACGCTCCTCGTCGCAGGTAGCGACCTTCAACATCGCCGGCCGCGATTGCCAGACGACGGGCAGCAGGCCGCCGCTCGCGGTCAGGAGCGGGCCGCCATCGGGAACGAGGCCCCACAGGCCGAGATATCGATCGAACATCACGCGATGCTACCGCCGAACCGGATCGCGCGCAGCGCGGTTCGCCCGACGCATGCGTCACGCGGTCGCAGATACGACATGAACGGCCCTCACGCACTTTCCTAAATAAAATTTAGCCAGCCAAACTTTGGCTAAAGAATGTTCCGGTTTCTCGCCATCCCTTCGACAATGCGCGCCTTTCGTGACCCGTCGGTGCCGCTTGCGCACCGGCCGTCGCAGCATCGAAGAAGGAGCCCGACATGACCGACCACACCGCAGCCCCGCCACCACCACCCGCGTCGCCGCCACGCCGCCGCCGCGTGTGGCGCACGCTCGCGGGCGCGCTGCTCGGCCTGACGGTCGCCTGCGCGGGCATCGGCGCATGGACGATCCAGCGCATCTGGACGCAGTTGCCGTCCGTCGAGCACCTCGCTGTCTATCGTCCTGCGCTGCCGTTGCGGATCTTCTCGCGCGACGGCGATCTGCTGGCCGAATACGGCGTCGAGCGACGCGAGTTCGTGCCGCTCGAACGCATCCCGCCGCTGATGCGGCAGGCGCTGCTCGCGGCCGAGGACGCGAAGTTCTACCAGCACGGCGCGGTCGATTTCGGCGGCCTCGCGCGCGCGACGTTCGCGAACGTCGTGACGGGGCAGCCGGGGCAGGGCGGCAGCACGATCACGATGCAGGTCGCGCGCAACTTCTACCTGACGCGCGACAAGGTGCTGAGCCGCAAGCTCGCCGAGATCCTGATGGCCGCCAAGCTCGAACGCGAATACAGCAAGGACAAGCTTCTCGAGCTGTACATGAACGAGATCTATCTGGGCGAGCGCGCGTACGGTTTCGCGGCGGCCGCGAACGTCTATTTCGGCAAGCCGCTCGATGCGCTGAGCGCGGGCGAGGCAGCCGTGCTCGCGGGGCTGCCGAAGGCGCCGTCCGCGTTCAACCCGGTCGTCAATCCGGCACGCGCGACCGCGCGGCGCAACTACGTGCTCGGCCGGATGCATGCGCTCGGCCAGCTCGACGACGCGACGTACCACGCGGCCGTCGACGCCCCCATCGCGCTGGCCACCACGCCGCCGCCGGGGATCATCGCGGCGCCGTACGTCGCCGAACGCGCGCGCCGGATGATGGTCGAGCGTTTCCATGACGATGCCTATACGCTCGGCCTCGACGTGACGACGACGATCTCGATGCGCGACCAGCGCGCGGCCGAATCGTCGCTCGCACGCACGCTGAGCCGCCAGACGCGCGCGAAGCGCGATGCGCGCAACGGGCTCGAAGGCGCACTGGTGTCGCTCGATGCGGCAACCGGCGACATGCTCGCGCTCGTCGGCGGCGCGGATTTCAACCGCAACGTGTTCGACCATGCGCTGCAGGCGTATCGCCAGCCGGGCTCGAGCTTCAAGCCGTTCGTCTATTCGGCCGCGCTGGAAAAGGGCTACTTCCCGGGCGTGCTCGTCGACGACACGCAGCGCACGCTCACGCATGAGGAAACCGGCGCACGGCCGTGGCGCCCGCGCAATTTCGCCAACAACTACGAGGGCTTCATCCCGGTGCGGCGCGGGCTGATGCGCTCGAAGAACCTGGTGGCGGTCAGCCTGATGCAGGCCACCGACGCGCGCTACGTGCAGCAGCATGCGGTGCATTTCGGCTTCGACGCGCAGCGCAATCCGGCGTCGCTGCCGCTCGCGCTCGGCGCAGGCGCCGTGACGCCGCTCGAACTGGCGAGCGCGTATAGCGTGTTCGCGAACGGGGGCACGCGGATGGAGCCGCGCCTGATCCTGTCGGTGAAACAGCGTCATGGCGGCGCGATGTACGAGGCGACGTCGCCGGCGGGCGAGCGCGTCGTGTCGGCGCGCAACGCGTTCGTGATGGACAGCATGCTGCGCGACGTCGTGAAGTCCGGCACCGCGCGCGGCGCGCTCGCGCTGCGCCGCGACGACGCGGCCGGCAAGACGGGCACATCGAACGGGTCGAAGGATGTCTGGTTCGCCGGCTACTCGTCGGGCATCGTCGCGGTCGCTTGGCTCGGCTACGACACGCCGCGCCCGATGGGGCGTGCGACCGGCGCATCGCTTGCGCTGCCGGTCTGGCTCGACTACATGAAGACGGCCGTCGACGGGCGTACGCCGGTCGAGGCGACGCCGCCGCAGGACGTCGCGCTCGTCGATGGCGACTTCGTCTATGCGGAATACACGCGCGGCACGTGCACGGCCGACGTGCCCTCGTACATCCGCAGCCGCTTCTCGTGCGGCGGGGCGTCGGCAGCGGCCGGTGCGTCCGATGCGCCGGGCAACAACGGCAAGCCTGCCGAATCGCCGCCTGCCGCGGTTGATGCGGCCGAGCGCGAACGCGTGCTCGACCTGTTCCGGACGGATGACTGACGTTCGCCATGCATACGCTTTATCTGATTGCAATCGTCGCGGAAGCGATGTCGGGGGCGCTGATGGGCATGCGCCGCGGGATGGACCGTTTCGGGCTCGCGCTCGTCGGCGCGGTGACGGCGCTCGGCGGCGGCACCGTGCGCGACGTGCTGCTTGGCCACTATCCGCTCGGCTGGATCGCGCATCCCGAGTATCTGGTGATCACGCTCGTCGCGGCGACCGTCGCGTCGTGGGTCGCACGGCATGTCGCGCGGATGAAGACGCTGTTCGTGACCGTCGATGCGATCGGCCTCGCGGCGTTCACGATCATCGGGTGCGACATCGGTGCGTCGACGGGCAGCGCGCCGATCATCGTCGTGCTGGCCGGCGCGATCACGGGTGTCGGCGGCGGGATGCTGCGCGATCTGCTGTGCAACGAGATGCCGCTGATCTTGCGCGAGGAACTGTATGCGAGCGTCGCGTTCGTCACGGGCGGGCTCTATGTCGGGATGCAGCATCTGGGGGTCGATGCGGGCATCGCGACGGTGGCCGCGCTGGCGGCCGGATTCTCGATGCGGATGCTCGCCGTGCGGCTCGGGTGGAAGATGCGGACGTTCGGTGCGGCGGATCTCGAGCATTGAGCCTGGAGGCGCGCCGTCCGCGCAGTGCAGGACGAGGGTGGCGCCGGCCTGGGCGTTTGAGTGAACGCCCGGGCCGAGCGAAAAGTCAGTCGGCCTGCATCACCTGGAAGACGTTGCCTTCCGGATCGATGCCGTCGTACATCGTGTACGCGAACCCGTCATGGCGCTTGAGATCGCGTACCGTCACGCCGCTGCCGGCCAGCCGGTGGCGATGCAGGCCGATGTCGTGGCCGATCGAGAACACGAGTTTCACGTGGCTGGTTTCCGCGCGCTCTTCCGCGTGAGCGGGCGCCGCGTGGCGGAACGCCGGGCCGGCGAGATGCAGCGCGAGCTCGATAGTGCCTGTGCCGAGCACGACCCATTCGTTTTCGATTTCCTCGACGACGGGCAGATCGAAATACTGCTGGTAGAACGCCTTGAGCGATGCGACGTCCTGGACGTACAGGATGATGCGGGTCATCGGAAGCGGCACGTGACTCTCCTTGAAGGGATGCGCGAAGCGCGAATGATGCGTCGTGAAAATCGTTGCCATCGATCATGCATGACATCGCGCAGTGCAATGCCCACGCGACACGCGCCCGCGCTACGCAGGCACCATCACCGGCGGCGCGCCGTCGCCGGTTTCCACCATCTTCACCGCGAATCCGTAGCACTGCGCGATATGGGACGGCGTCATCACGTCGCGCGGCGTGCCGTGCGCGACGATCGTGCCGTCGGCGAGCAGCGCGATCGTATCCGCATGCCGTGCGGCGAGGTTCGGATCGTGCACGATCGCGAGCACGCCGAGCTGCCATTCGCGTGCAACGGCGCGTACGGTTTCGAGCAGGCGGTGCTGATGCGACAGATCGAGCGCGGCGGTCGGCTCGTCGAGCAGCAGGTAGCGCGGGCCGCTTTCCGTCGCTTCGTCATCGGGCCACAGCTGCGCGAGCACGCGGGCGAACTGCACGCGCGCGAGTTCGCCGCCCGACAACGTCGTCACGTCACGGCCGACGAGCCCATCCGCGCCCGCGCGTTCGAGCGCGCACCACGCGATGTCGCGATCGCGATGCGACGTCGCGCCGCTGCGCCGCGCATGCGGATAGCGGCCGAGCAGCACGATTTCGTCGACGCTGAACGGGAACGCCGGCTGCGCGGCCTGCGGCAGCACCGCGCGCAGGCACGCGAGCCGCGGCGCGTCGATGCGTGCGAGCGGCTCGCCGTTCAGCGTGATGTCGCCGGTCACGCGCACGCCGTTCGGCGCGACGTTGCCGGTCAGCTCGCCGGCGAAAGTCTTCAGCAGCGTGCTCTTGCCCGCGCCGTTGCGGCCGAGCAGCGCGGTCACGCGGCCGGGTTCGATCGACAGCGACAGGTCGCGCAGGATCGCGTGGTGTCGACGGGCGACGTCGAGGTGATGGGCGGTCAGCATGGTCGTCGTGAGGGAAGGGTTAGCCGCCGAGCGCGCCGCGGCTCTTCCACAGCAGCGCGAGAAAGAACGGTGCGCCGAGCAGCGCGGTCAGCACGCCGAGCGGAATTTCCGCGGGTGCGGCAACGGTGCGCGCGGCGAGATCGGCGGCGAGCGTCAGCAGCGCGCCGAGCAGCGCGGCGCCCGGTAGCACGATGCGTTGATCGGGGCCGCACACGAGACGCACGCAATGCGGCGCGACGAGCCCGATGAAGCCGATGATGCCCGCGCACGACACCAGCGCGCCGACCGCGAGTGCGACCGCGACGAGCACGCGCCGCTTCAATCGCTGCACGGGCACGCCGAGATGCAGCGCCTCGGTTTCGCCGAGCTGCAATGCATTCAGCGCGTCGCGTTCGCGCGCGAGCAGCGCACCGCCGATCGCGACGCACGGCGCGACGGCCGCCAGCGCGGACCATTGCGCGCTGCCGAGGCTGCCGAGGCTCCAGAAGGTCAGCGAGCGCAATTGCGCGTCGTCGGCGATGAACGTGAGGAGCCCGATCGCCGCGCCGACCAGCGCGTTGATCGCGATGCCGGCGAGCAGCAGCAGCGGCAGCGCGAGCCGGCCGCGCGACGCGGCGAGCCGGTAGACGAGGGCCGCGACCGCAAGCGCGCCCGCGAACGCGGCGGCAGGCAACGCGGCCGCGCTCACCTGTGCGGCAAAGAGTGCGGGGCCGAGCACGATCATCGTCGTCGCGCCGAGCGCGGCGCCGCTCGACACGCCGACGAGCCCCGGATCGGCGAGCGGATTGCGGAACAGCGCCTGCATCGCGGCGCCGGTCGCGCCGAAGCCGCCGCCGACCAGCAGCGCGAGCGCGACGCGCGGCGCGCGGATGTCGAACAGCACCGCGCGCGCCTGCTGTGCGGCCGCGTCGCCGGTCAGCGCGGCCCAGGCTTCCGCGAGCGGAATGCGATAGGCGCCGACGCACAGCGCGACGACGGACATCGCGCACACGAGGCAGGCGAGCGCGGCCAGCGCGAACGGCGCAAAGCGACGCGACGTGCCGATGCGTGCGGCGCCGGAGCGCGATGCGGACGACGAGGCGGGGAAAGGCGAAGCGTGAGCGGGCATCGGGGCAATCCGGAATCAGGCGAGCGCATCCGACAGGCGTCGGTGCAGGGTCGTGACGGCGAGCGGCAGGCGCGGGCCGAAGCCGAGCAGGAACAGCGCGTCGAGTGAGACCACGCGCTGCGCGCGGCCGGCCGGCGTCGCGCCGAAGCCGGGCGTCGCGAGCAGCGCGGCGCGGCCGCCGACGGCCGCGAGCCCTTCGTCGGAGATCAGCACGACGTCGGGCGCGGCGGCTGCCAGCGCCTCGGTGGTCAGCGGCTTGTAGTGATCGAAGCCCTGCATCGCGTTGCGCGCGCCCGCGTAGCGGATCATCGCGTCGGCGGCCGTGCGCTGGCCAGCGACGAGCGCCTGGTTGCCGGTATGGTTCAGCACGAACAGCACGCGCGGCGGCGCATCGCCGCGCGCACGGGCAGCGACCGCGTCGCGCGCGGCCTGCCAGTCGCGGTCGAAACGTTGCAGCAGCGCGGCGCCCGCATCGCGCACGTCGAGCGACTGCGCGACGCCCGTGATCTTCGCGCGCACCGATTCGACGTCGTGGCGTTCATCGAACGTCGTTACTGCGACGCCGGCGTTCTTGACTTGCGCGATCGCGGTGGGCGGGCCGGCTTCCGCCGATGCGAGCACGAGATCGGGCCGCAGCGACAGCAGCCCCTCGGCCGACAGCGCGCGCTGGTAGCCGACCTTGGGCAGACGCTTCGCGGCGTCGGGGTACGTGCAGGTGGTGTCGGCGCCGACGAGCCGGTAGCGCGGCGTTTCCGCGCCGCCGAGCGCGAACGCGGTTTCCGCGAGCGCGCCGCCGATCACGACCACGCGTTTCGGCGTGGCCTGCGCACCCTGGGCGAGCACGCTGCCGGGCAGCGCGCCCGCGAGCGCGCCGGCCGCCGCGCTCGCCAGCAGCGCGCGGCGGCGCGGATCGAACGGCCGCGCGCTCACCGCGCGCCCCCGCGCGCCGCGGCCGGCAGCGTCGCGACGAGCGCGCGCCAGTCGTCACGTTCGACCTGGCCGGGTTTGCGTTCGCCGAACAGCAGTGCGACGTGGTCGCCTTGCCGATCGAACAGCTCGAGCGACGTGACGATGCCGTCGCTCGTCGGCTTCTTCACGACCCACGCGGCGGCGATCAGGTCCTCGCGCACATGCAGGTTGAAGCCCGGGTCGAGCACGTTGATCCACGCACCGACCTCGCGCACGTTCGCGACGGGGCCCGTATGAATCTGGATCATCCCGGCGTTGCCGACGAACACCATGATCGGCTGGCCGCTTTCCGCCGCGTGCTGAAGCACGTGACGCAGCGCATGCGCGGTTTCGACCGGATACGCGTATTGCGGATCGGCGAGCCGCAGCGCCTGCATGCGGCTCACGCCGAAGCGTTGCGTGATGCCGAAGAACTGGTGCGTGTCGGTCATCGCGTCCCAAGCGGCACGGAAGCCCGCGACGTCGATCTCGGTATCGGCGCGCTCGGGCGTTTTCGGCGCGGCGGGCGCGACCTCGAGGCCCGGCTCCTGCGACGGCGCACGCCAGCGCTCGACGAACGCGTCGTACGCGGCATGGTCGCTGTGCGCGCGCAGGTAGACCTTGTGGATCGCATGGCCCTGCGCGTCGAAGAACTGCAGGCTCTTCAGCGGACCGTGCGCGGTCTCGTCGCGCACCGCGAACGCCGACACCCAGTGACGATAGAAGATGCGCAGGTCGATATCGCCGAGCGCGAGGCCGACGGGGCCGTCGTGGCTCATCTGCGCGTATTCGCCGTCCTTCTCGTGGACGGCCGTGTCGTTGCGCGTGAGCGCCATCACGCGGCCGAGGCGCGGCATTTCCTCGAACATCGCCGGAAAGCGCGCGTCGAGCCGCACGACGTGCTCGCCGACGAACGCGGCGAGCGCCTCGCCTTCGCTGACGCCGAGCGCCTGCGCGACGTCACGGTTGCGCAGCTGACGCTCGGTCTTGAGCTTGATGAACGCGTCGCGCAGCGCGGCAGCGGCGCGGGCCGGCGTGGCCGGTTGACCGGGAAGGGCGGATTGCATCATGTCGGACTCCTTCAAGTAACGGTTGGTTTGGCAGCGCGGGCGGCGCGCATCAGAAATCCACTTTCATGCTGACGGCGACCGTGCGTCCGGACGACGTATACGCATCGAGCACCTGCGAATCGGCTGCGATGCCGCGCACGTCCGACCAGTTCCAGTACTTGCGGTCGAACAGGTTGCGGATGCCGATCGTCGCGCTCACGTGCTTGTTGAAGCGGTAGCCGCCGCGCAGGTCGACGACGAACGACGACGGCGGCGCGAAGCACGCCTTGTTCGAGCAGTCGGACTTGTCGATGTCCTTGTCGCGTTTCGCGGCCTGGAACAGCAGGTCGGTCTGTACGTACCAGCGTTCGGTCGGTTCGTAGCGCACGCCGAACACGGCCGAGAACGGGTTGACGGTGTTCAGCGGCTGGCTGGCCGCGCCGTCGTTCTGTGTCGAGCCTTTCGTGAACGCCATTGCCGTCTTCAGCGTGATGCCGTTCGGCATCACCCATTCCGCGCGGCCTTCGAGGCCGTGAATGCGCGCGTCGGCGAAGTTCACGTACTGGAACACGAACGGGTCGGTTGGCCGGCCGCTGCCGGCGATCGTCGTGCGCGAGATGAAGTTGCGGTAGCGGCCCGTGAACGCGGCGGCGCTGTAGCGTACGACGCCGTAACCGGTGCCGGCCTTGCCGCGCAAGCCGGCTTCGAACGTATCGCTCGTCTCGGGCTTCAGGTTCGGATTGCCGATCGACGTGTAGCCATATACCGGGTTCGAAAAGCTGCTGTTCACCTGGTCGGGCGTCGGCGCGCGGAAGCCGTGCGCATACTGCACGTACGGGATGACCGCGGGCGTGATCTCGTAGAGCACGGCGACGCGTGGCGACAGTTCGTTCGCGCTCGTCGACACGGCCTTGCCGGTGAACAGCGGATCGTTCGCGGTCGGGCTCAGCCGGTACGTGTCGAAGCGCAGGCCCGGCGTGACGAGCAGGCGGCCGTAGCCGATCTGGTCCTGCACGAACGCGCCGAACAGCGTGTAGTCGGTGTCGGGGAACGCCTTGTTCGGGAACGCCTCGCCGACGCCCGGCACCGTGCCGTCGCGCATGTTCGTCACGCGCGACACGCTGCCGTCGATGCCATACAGCAGCTTGTGCGCGAACGGGCCGGTCGCGAAGCCGCTTTCGGCGAACGCGGCGCCGCCGAACGTGCGCTCCTTGTACTGGTTGTCGCGCGAACGTGAAGCCGCCCGGCCGCGCGTCTCGAACGCGTACTGGTCCTGCTTCGCGTCCTGGTAGTAGAACTGCACGTGCGTGGTCTGGAACCAGCGGAACGCGTCGTCGTGGAAGTCGTAGTCGACGCTGAAGCGGTTGCGCTCGAGCCGGTCGTAGGTCGTGAGGCCGAGCGTGGTCGGCGGGCTGATCGCCGACAGCACGTCGGTGCTCACGCGGCGCTGCACCGTTTCGGCGGTGAACTTGATCGTGTCGCGCGTGGTGGGCGTCAGCACGAGCTTGCCGAGCAGCGATTCCGAATAGACGTCCTGCGGGTTCGACGTGGTGCGCAGCGTGCTCGCCGAGTTGTTGCTGCCGCGCGTGTCGACCTCGTGGCCGCGCCGGCCGTCGGCGATGATCATCCCCTGCACGCGATCGTTGCCGCCCGCGGCCGACACGGTCGCGCCGATGCTGCGGTCGGCCGAGTCGTAGCTCGGCCGGAACGAGAAGTAATAGGGCTTGTTGTAGATCGACAGCAGGTCGCGCGGATCCTTCGTGATGAAGTTCACCGCGCCGGTCAGGCCGTCGCTGCCGTACAGCGCCGAGGCCGGCCCGCGCAGGATCTCGATGCGCTTGAGCGTGTCGAGATCGGCGTAGTCGCCGCGCCCGGCTTCGAGCGGGCCGAACGAAAACGCATTCGGCAGGCGGATGCCGTCTTCCATCAGCAGCACGCGATTGCCTTCGAGGCCGCGGATGTTGATGCTCGAATCGCCGTCGCGGCCGCCGCCGAGCGCGGCGCTGCCGGGTCGGTACGCGGTGCGGCGCACGGTGACGCCCGGCTCGTAGCGCAGCGCGTCCTTGATGTTGGTGGCCTGCTGTTCTTCCAGATCCTCGTCGGTGATCACCGACACGGACGCCGCCGTGCGACTCGCGGCCGTGGCGGTGCGGTTGGCCGTGACGGTGACGGGATCGAGCAGCGCCGCGTCGCCGCGCGCTGACGCGGCGACGAGGAGGGTGGAAGGCGGGGTGGCGCCTTGCGGCGTCGAATCGGCGTGAGCCGTGGCGGCGGACAGGCCGAACGCGCCGAACAGCGCGGCACAGATCGGCCGCCGCGCCAGCGTATAGCAATGCACAGGTGGTCTCCCATTGATGATGACAAGCCCGAAGGCTGGCTGGGTGACGCGTTCACCTGGCTGGCCCGCCCGCACACGGAAGGCGGCGAGCGGCGAATTGAAAGGCAACTGATAACTTTACCAGTGTAAATGAGAATTATTATCAATACAAGAACGGATAGCGGCTCGCGTGGGTGAGCGCTTACCTGCGCGGCTCGCGCGAGCCACGGCGGGAAATTCGGGAAAATGCGGGCTTAGGGCCTGTTCACGCTAATAACGGGCTTGCGCTGGCCACCAGAAGGGCCGAGCGCAAGGATTGCGACGAAGCGAATACTCGATGTATTCGCGAGGAGCATGACGCGGCGATCGGCCCTTCTGGTGGCCAGCCCCACGAATGAATTTTCCCGAACAAGGGAACGCGTCTTGCCGGCCGTATTGCGGCGTCGCTCGTCGCTTGTTTGGCAAGGCCAAACGGCGCTCCTCACCCCTTGCACTACGACCGGCAACGCACGTTCGCAAGCCCGTTATTAGCGTGAACAGGCCCTACGCCAGCGCTTCGATGCGGATCAGCAGGTTGCGAGCATGCGTGATGAACGCGTCGTGCGTCGCGCGATCGCCGTGGCCTTCGAGGCCGGCCTGCTCGGCGAACGCGATCTGTTCGGTGTAGAGGTCGACGAGCGCACGGCGCGTGTCAGGGGGAAGCGCGCGGATCATCGACACGATCAGCAGTTCCTGCGCGCGAAGCGTGCCGGACAGCGTCTGGACGTTCATGCTGGCCTCCATCGGACGATGCGGCGGCGAGCCGCTCTTTCCATACTAGGCGGTCGGCGTGCGCAGCGCAGGCGCGGTGTTGGCGACGAGGAGGTGGAATGCGATTCGACGGGGTAATCGACGGTGCCGTTGCGCGGCGCGAAACGCGCCACGCGTGCCTGGCGCACCGCGAATCGAAGCGTGCAGGGAGGCGAACGGAATCAGCCGGCCGCTTTCGCAGCTTGCGCATCGCGCACGACTTGCGCGACGCGTTCGACGAACTCGACGTCGACGCTCGACAGCGCTTCGCGCTTGCCGTCGGGCATTTCGACCATCAGGCGATACGTGACGTCCTGGGTGGCCCATGAGAGATAGCCGACGACGCCGAGCATCACGCCGACGACGAGCGCGGCGCTCGATGCGGCGATGCCGCCTGCGACGGCGGTGGCCGCGCCGGTCAGCGAGATCAGCGACGGCACGAGGCGGTTCTTCGGAATCTTGACGACGTCGACCTGGCGGATGTCACGGAGTGGGAATACCTGCCCGGCGGCCGACAGGCCGTTGCGCGTGATCATCACGCCACGTTCGTTGAATGCGTTTTCCATCGTGTGTTGCGTGGACGAAAACGCGCAGCGTAGCAGGTTTCGTTGCGGCATCAAACGAGACCGACTGCCGCACGATGCGTGCGGCGCGGGTGAAACCAGGGAAGCGGATGGAGCGGGAAGGCGTTCAGAACTGCAGGCGGCCGTCGCCGTAAAGCCGGCCCGGCACGTGCGAGGCGACGACCTCGGCGATCTCTTCGTCAGTCGATTCGGCCGGCACGATCTGGCGCCGCGCGGGCGCGTCGAGATGCATCGTCCATTCGACGAGACGATACGGCCGTCCCCACGGACGCTGCATTTCGACCGATACGCGGCAGCTCTGCACCGGCATCGAGTGTTGGCACGTCAGAATCGCGTGCAGATGGCTGAAAACGGTATCTTCGATCATCATGGCCTCCGATCCTGTCTCGTCTTGTGGGCAATCGATGGCGGCGCCGTCGGCGGTTCAAAAAAAAAGCCGCCGATGTTCAGGCGGCCAACAGGGGGGGTGAGAGCATCCTCTCAGCCCAGAATTAAGCGAAACTTAAAAGCACATAAAAAAGCGCCCCGCGTGGAGCGGGGCGCTTCTTGCCGTCGTGATCCGCGAGTTAAGCGGATGCTTTAGAACTTGTGACGGATGCCGACGCGAGCCGCGAGCTGGTTCGACGAACCCGTCCCCGACGTGCTGAAGTAGCTCGTGCTCGAGCCGATCTGCGCTTGCACGTTGTTGCCCGACGCCTTCTGGTAGATCACCAGGCCGTACACGTCCGTACGCTTGCTGAGTGCGTAGTCGAGCCCCAGGTTGCCCTGGTTCCAGTGCGCCGAGCTGCCGCTCTGCGTTGCGTTCGTGTACGTGTAGCCTGCTGCTGCCGACAGGGCCGGCGTGAGTGCGTACTTCAGGCCTGCTTCGTATGCGTTGTAGAACGTGCCCGATGCGCCTGCAGCGATCGGGGTGAACTGCGTGCGCGTCCACAGTGCCCATGCCGTTGCCGGGCCGAAGACGTAGCGGCCGCCGACGCCGTACGTGCGCAGGTCGCGGATGTTGGTCAGTGCGATGTTCGCGATCGACGTCGAGAACGCCGGCGTCGACTGGCTCGGGAAGCGGATGTCCGTGTACGCGGCGCCCAGCGAGAACGGGCCGTTCGCGTAGTTCAGGCCGAAGCTGTAAGCGCGCGACGAGCCGCCGGTGTTTGCGGCGCCCGTGCCGTTTGCGCCGGCGAAGTCCGTCGAGTTCGAGAAGCCGTACAACGCGCCGAACGTGAAGCCCGAGTAGTTCGCGCTCTGGAACTTCACCGAGTTGTTGATGCGGCTCGACGTCAGCTGGTCGATGTCGTTCACGTGGTAAGCGTAGTTACCCGCGACCGTGTTGCCGCCCGTCGAATAGTTCGAGCCGAGGATGTCGGTCGAGAACGAGTACTGGCGGCCGAACGTGACCGTGCCGTATTGCGTCTGGCTCAGGCCGACATAAGCCTGGCGGCCGAAGATCGCGCCACCCTGGCCGAGCGTGCCGTTGCCGCTGTTGAAGCCGTTTTCGAGCACGAAGATCGCCTTCAGGCCGCCACCGAGGTCTTCGGTGCCGCGCAGGCCCCAACGGCTGCCCTGGGCCACGCCGTCGTCGTACTTGAACAACTTGCCGCTGCCGGTAGCGGTCTTGCTGTGGTTCACGTAGCTGATACCGGCATCGATGACGCCGTAAAGGGTCACGCTGCTTTGTGCGTGAGCTGCGCCGGTCGTTGCTGCCAGGACGGCGATGGTCAACAGTTTCTTGTTCAAAGGATTCTCCGAGCGAATAAATGGCGTGTCCAGTTGCGGTTCCGGCGCTCTCTATGGGCGCTTTCACGGACCGGCGGCAACTTTATCGAGGGGCCACGTAATGAATATGACAGCGACTGTCATATGAAGAATGTGTGGCGTCGATGCGACACCGAATTCTGCCCGCTTGTATAGCCGGTGGTTATACCGATTCAGACTGAGATTCGATCGGAAGCAGGAATATGCACATGAAATAAGCTTGGTTGGTGGCGTTCGGGCCCCATGCCACGATCCGTGTTCCAACAAACGACACGGGACAAGAGGTCACCATGCGACGTTCATTCCTGACCGGCCTCGGCGCACTCGCCGCCGCGCTGGCATTCGCGGCGCCCGGCGCGCACGCCGACTCGCAAACGCTCAAGATCGGTACGATGAGCGGCCCCGACGCGCAGATCTGGACCGAGGTGACGAAGGTCGCCGCACGCGAAGGCCTTGCGATCAAGGTCATCGAATTCAACGACTACGTGCAGCCGAACGCGGCGCTCGATGCCGGCGATCTCGACGCGAACGGCTTCCAGCACCAGCCGTTCCTCGACAGCCAGATCAAGCAGCGCGGCTACAAGATCGTCAACGTCGGGCTCACGTACACGGCGCCGATGGGTTTCTACTCGAAAAAGCTCAAGTCGCTGAAGGACTTGCCGGTGGGGGCGAAGGTCGGGATCCAGAACGATCCGTCGAACGGCAACCGCGCGCTGTTGCTGCTGCAGAAGTACGGGGTGATCAAGCTGAAGCCGGGCGTCGGCGCGAACGGCGTGAACGCGACGCCGCTCGACATCGCCGAGAACCCGAAGAAGATCAAGATCGTCGAGCTTGATTCCGCGCAGCTGCCGCGCGCGCTGCCCGACGTCGATGCCGCGTCGATCAACACCGACTACGCGGTGAAGGCCGGGCTCACGCCGGTGAAGGATGCGATCGCGATCGAGGATCTGCGCGGGCCGTATGCGAACCTGATCGCGGTGCGCGCGCAGGACAAGGACAAGCCGTGGGTGAAGAAGCTCGTCGCGGCCTATGAATCGGACGACGTGCGCAAGTTCATCGACCAGAAGTTCGGCGGCGCGATCGTACCGGCGTTCTGAACGTTTTCACGTACCGGATGGCCGGATCTCGACGATCCGGAAAGCAAATCGCCCGCGCAAGCGGGCGATTTCGTTGGTGCGGGCGGGTGAACGCGATGCGCGCCGTGCTCCGGCGCGCGGGCCGGCCGCTCAGGCCGACAGCAGCGAACCGGTGCGGATCGCAGTCGCGCCGGCAATCCGCGCGACTTCCATGCCGGCCGTCGCGAAGCGCACGATCTGGCGCGCGTACAGCACGCCCGACACGCTGCTCTTCAGCGTGACGACGCGATCGGTCAGCGGATCGATGATGTCGGCCACGGCCTGGCCGGCCTCGATCATCACGCCGACCGGCGTGCGGAACACGATCACGCCCGACACCGGCGCGACGAGCGGATCGGTGCCCGCGAGCGGCGTGGCCGGATGGGCAAGCGGCGGCAGCGGCGCCGGCGTGCCGTCGACGACACCGCGCTCGGTCAGGTATTCGACGATCGCCTGGGCGTCCTTTTCGGCGAACTCGTACGACACGTCGCGCTCGCTGCGCAGTTCGATCGTGACGGAAATCGCGCCGTTCGGGATCGGGAAGCGGTCGCCGAAGCGGTTGCGCAGGTCCGACCAGCAGAAGCTGTGGATTTCGTCGAACGGGTTGCCGACCGAATTCAGCGCGAGCAGCGACGCCTGTGCGTCGAGGTAGCGCGACAGCGGCTCGACGTCCGGCCACAGATCGGGATTCGTGTAGAGGTGCATCACCGCATCGCTGTCGCAGTGCAGGTCGAGCACGATGTCGGCGTCGAACGACAGCTTCTGCAGTGCGAGGCGCTGCGAGTCGAGCTCGGTGCGCGGCTTCTGCTCGTCGAGCGCTTCGCGCATCGCGGCGCGCACGGCGACGAGGTTGTGCTGCGCGTCGTTCGTCAGGCGGTGTTCGACACGCGGCAGCACGAGCGCCGCGAGATCGTAGAAATTGCGGTTGAAGTTCTGCATCGAGCCGAGCTCGAAGCGGCCGAGGTGATCGCCGAACACGTGTTGCGACAGGCCGATCGGGTTCGGCACGGGCACGATGACGACTTCGCCGCGCAGCTTGCCGGCCGTCTCGAGCGCGGCGATCTTGCGGCGCAGCAGCGTGGCGACCAGCATGCCGGGCAGTTCGTCCGCGTGCAGCGACGACTGGATATAGACCTTCTTGCCGCCGCGCGGGCCGTAGTGAAAGCTCGTGATCTGGCGTTCGGTACCGACGGCGGGGGAAATCAGCGGATGGGTCTGCGTTTGCATGATGGGGGAGTGCGGCGCAGCCGCGAATGATCCGGTGTGCGTGGAAGATCGATTGTACGTTGCCTTCCTCGCCGCCATCAAACCGGCGCCAGAACACGCCGATTCTCGTTGAGAATCATCAGGTTGGGGCGGAAAAAATAACGCTGCCGGTGCCGCGGGCGAAAAAAAACGGGCTCCTTGCGGAGCCCGTTCGTGCCGGAGCGAAGCGTGCGCTTGTCAGGCGGATTACTTGCCGTAGACGTCGAAATCGAAGTACTTCTTCGCGATCTTGTCGTACGTGCCGTCCTTGCGCATGCCGGCGATCGCGCCGTCGATCTTCGCCTTCAGGTCGGTGTCTTCCTTGCGCAGGCCGATGCCGGCGCCGTTGCCGAGCGTCTTCGGATCGTCGATGTCCTTGCCGGCGAAATCGAAGTTCGCGCCGCGCGGCGTCTTCAGGAAGCCGATCTCAGCCTGCACCGCGTCCTGCAGCGCGCCGTCCAGACGGCCCGAGATCAGGTCGGCGTAGACCTGGTCCTGGTTCTGGTAAGGCACGACGTTCACGCCCTTCGACGCCCAGTACGTCTTCGCATAGGTTTCCTGGATCGTGCCCTGCTCGACGCCCACCGACTTGCCCTTCAGCGATTCGGCCGTCGGCTGCAGGCCGGTGCCCTTCTTCGTGACGAGGCGCGTCGGCGTGTTGAACAGCTTCGCCGAGAAGGCGATCTGTTCCTGACGCGCCGGCGTCATCGACATCGACGACAGCACGCCGTCGAACTTGCGGGCCTTCAGTGCCGGAATCATCCCGTCGAAGTCGTTTTCGATCCACACGCACTTCGCGTTCATGCGGCGGCAGATTTCGTTGCCGAGGTCGACGTCGAACCCGACCACCTTGCCGTCAGCGCCTTTCGATTCGAAAGGCGGGTAGCTTGCGTCGACGCCGAACCGCACGGTCGTCCAGTCCTTCGCATACGCGGTGCCTGCCGATACGGCCAGCAGGGCTACGGTCACAGCCGCAAGAATCTTTTTCACTCGGTGACTCCTCGTTTTGTTCGATGGGTGCGCGGTTGTGCCGCGCCGTAAGCCTTCGGCCCGGCGCGGCTTCGCGACAGGCTGTCCGTTTCGCCCGCCCGATGCGGGCGCGCGACGTGCGGAAGATTATCAAGACAAAATACCGGCAGGGCGCCTAGGACAAGCCCCGATACCGGGCCCGGCGGCGGCGCGCGACGGGCGCCGCCGTTTCAGACACAGGAACGATTCAGCCGAGCGTTTCGTTGACCGCGCGCTGCAGGCACGTGACGAATTGCGTGACGGCGGGCGTGGGCAGCAGGTCGCGCCGCGCGATGATCGACAGGTCGAAGCGCGGCATGCTTTCGTCGAGTTCGGCCGTGCGGATGCCCAGCGGCGCGACCATCTCGGCGAGCGGGCGCGTGAAGCAGCCGATCACGTCCGAGCGCGCGACGAGCCCGAGCGTCACCGCGAACGACATCGGCGAGCGCAGCAGGCGCTTCGGCAGCGGCAGCCCGTGCGCCTCGAACATCCCGATCATCACACTGTGCGGAAACTGCTCGGCGCCCACGGTGACGATCCACTCGGCATCGAGCAATTCCTCTAACCGGCGCGCATGCGCAAGCGGGTGGCCGTCGCGCATCACGACGGTGAATTCGGTCGACAGCAGCGGCAATTGCGTGAAATCGCGGTCGAGCGCCGGCACGTGGTGCATCGCAGCGATGTCGAGCGTGCCGTTGCGCAACTGCGCGAGCGCGTCGGGCACAGTCATTTCCTCGAGATGCAGGCTCACGTTCGGCATCGACCGGCGGAACGCCGTCACCGCGCGCGGCAGCGCGGTCAGCGCGATCGACGGCATCGTGCCGACCGCCACGCGCCCCGACATCTCGCCTTTCACCTGCTCGACGGCCTCGACCGTGCGGCGGATGTCGCCGAGCAGTTGCTCGGCGCGCGGCAGCAGCGCATGGCCGCACACGGTCAGCTCGACGCCGCGTACGCTGCGCGCGAGCAGCTCCGCGTTGAGCGCCGTTTCGAGCTCGCGGATCGTATGCGTGATCGCGGGCTGCGTGACACCGAGTTCGCGCGCGGCAGCGCGCAGGCTCTTGTGATGCGCGGCGGAGACGAACGCCTGGAGCTGCGCGAGGTTCAGGGGGTTGCGGATGCGGGTCATCGATCGGGTCCGGTTGGCGCGATGCTGGGGCGGGCGATGGGGTGTGGCGGCATTCGGTAGCGATCCTGACGGTTGCGTGCGCAGGGTTTTATGTCGACAGGGCGAGGTATGGCGAGCCGCGACGGCGATCGTCGTCGGGCTCGTCGTGATCAAACCGTTTCGACGCGGATAGCCCGCGCGTGCCGCAATGGCAGGTGCGGCGAGGCCCTACGCCAGCGCCATTTCGACAGCCGTCAGCGTGCGGCGCCGAATCCAGCCGCTCGCCATCCGGATTGCGAGCCAGTACGGCATGAACAGCAGCCGCGTGCGGGCGGTCGGGCAATGCACGAAGGTTTCGGTGCGCAGCAGGTGCGCACCCGACGCGAGCCCGACGACTTCGAAGCGGAGCACGAGCTTCGCATCGCGCGGGTCGTCGTGCTGCACGAATGCGGCTGCGTCGGCGATCTTCAGCACGCCGAGGTCAGGGCGCCAGAAGCGGCCGATCAGGCCGAGCGACACTGATGTTTCGTCGCGATGCAGCGGCGTGAACGCGTGGAGGCCGAAGCGTTCGCATTCGCCGCGCGGGGTGCCATGGCGCAGCGACGCGGCAACGGCCGTCGGGAATTCGCGGACGTTGAGCAGGGCGTCGACGATCGGATCCGTGCGCATGTCGAGCGTGGTGACCGTGTCGATGATGCGTGCCGGCGCGGCCTCGATCGGCTTCGATTCGTGCACTTCGTGGAAGCCGAACGACGGGATGAACGGCGGCTTGTGCGCCGACGTTCGGGTGCTCGATTCGGAGACGATGCCGAGCGCGTTCATGGGGGCTCCTGAAGGCAAAGCCCGATCGTAGCACCGGGGGCGGATTCGCGCCGCGCCGTTTCCGTGATACGCGCCGCACTGCGCCGCATCGACAAAAAAAGCCTGGAAACTCGCGTTCCCAGGCCCGGAGACCATCGACGATGATGGTGGAGGAGACGATGTCGTCCCGATGCGCGCCGTCCTTCTGCCGGCGACGTCGCACACGATTCGCGGTCAGATCGCCCAGCCGCCGAGATAGAACGTGACGAGCACGGCTGCGATGAGCACGGTGCCGACGTTGAGCTTGCGGAATTCGCCGCTGGCGATGCGGCCGATCACGAGCGTCGAGAAGCCGAGCATGATGCCCGTCACGATGTTCGCGGTCAGCACGATGAACACCGCGCACACGAGGCCCGACATCGCGTCGACCATGTCGTCCATGTGCAGCTTGCTCACGCTGCCCAGCATCAGCAGGCCGACGTACATCAGCGCCGGTGCGGTGGCGTACGACGGCACGAGGCCCGCGAGCGGCGAGAAGAACATCACGACGAGGAACAGCAGGCCGACCACGGCAGCCGCGAGGCCCGTCTTCGCGCCGGCGGCCACGCCGACGCTCGACTCGATGTAGGCCGCCGCCGGTGCACCGCCAAGGAAGCCGGAGAAGATCGAGCTGAGCGAATCGGCGGTCAGCGCACGGCCGCCGTTGATGATGCGGCCGTTCTCGTCGAGCTGGCCTGCCTGGCCCGCCACGGCGCGGATCGTGCCGGTCGCGTCGAACACCGCGGTCATCACCAGCGCCAGCACGCTCGGCAGCACGGCCATCGACAGCGCGCCCTTGATGTCCATCGCGCCGATCAGCGACGCATGGCCCGGTGCGCTCAGCGACGGCAGTGCGAAGATGCCGTGGTACTTCACGCCCGGATCGAAGATCAGGCCGAAGATCGAGATCGCGATCACGACGAGCAGGATGCCGCCCGGCACGCGACGCTTTTCGAGGCCGAAGATCGCGGCGAGGCCGATGACCGACATGATGACCGGGAACGCGGTGATCTGACCGAGCGAGACCGGCAGGCCGGCGCCCGGGTTCTTGATCACGAGGCCGACGTCGTTCGATGCGATCAGCAGCAGGAACAGGCCGATGCCGATCCCGGTGCCGTGCGCGACGCCCGCGGGCAGGTTGCGCAGGATCCACGAACGCACGCCGGTGACGGAAATGCCGGTGAACACGAGGCCCATCAGGAACACGGCGCCGAGCGCGACCGTCGGCGACAGCCCCTTGCCGAGCACGAGGCCGAACGCGGTGAACGCGGTCAGCGAGATCGCGCAGCCGATCGCGATCGGCAGCTTCGCCCACAGGCCCATCAGCAGCGAGCCGAACGCGGTCGTGAGGCAGACCGCGACGAACACGGCGCTCGTGTCGAAGCCGGCCTTGCCGAACATGCCGGGCACGACGAACACGGAATAGACCATCGCGAGGAAGGTCGTGACGCCGGCAATGATCTCGCGGCGCTGCGTGCTGCCGCGCGACGAAATGCCGAAGTACCGGTCGATGACTCCCTTGGTGCCAAAGTCAGTTTCTTCCGCGCCGACGCCGACCGTCGGCTGCACCGGGGTATCACTCATGAGCTTGCTCCTTTATCAGCATGCTGAAACGGCCCGTAGCGAACCGTCGTCAGGGTGTCTCGTATCTAGTTGGGATTGTCGGCAACGTCGTGGGGACGAATGACGCGTGATCCGTGTCGTTACGTGTGAATCGAAACGATCGCGAAGGTGTCGCGTCGTGCGACGCGTTGTGGTGTCGACCCCGTCACGTGTGCTTTGCCGTAGCGAAGGTTAGGCGAACGGCCCATCACGTCCCATTGGGGGAAGAGCATGCAGCGCATGTCTCAGCGCTTATATCGGCGTGCAACCGGGCTTCGTCGTGTCGACACGCGTGTATACGCCTAGTTCGAATCCGTTAAGGCGATTATTTGAATGCGGAGTCGACGGGCAGGGGGGAGCGGGAGATGCATCGAAAATTACAAGTGTCTTTCATGATGGCCGGCCAGGCCGGTGGAAACAGGGGCCGGTGGCGGGGGGGCGCCGTCGCGCGCAACCTGCATTCGGACGATGGCGCGATCGCGCAGGGGCGGTTTTCGTCGTCGCCCCGGCCTCAATTGTGCGCGAGACGGTCGAGATAGGCGCGGAACATGTCGGCCATCGCGTTCGAATACGCGTCGATTTCATCGGGCGAGCGCTCGCTTTCCGAGAACGCCTTGCCGGCCGCGGTGAGCGTGGTGGTGATCAGGTCGCATGCCAGTTCGCGCGTGGCGTCCGGTGCATCGGGCAGCGCCTCGCGCATGAACGCCTGAAAGATGCGGTTGCCGGCGGCCTTCGCTTCGTGTGCCTCGGGCGCGTTGCGATAGAGCGGCGCGGCGTCGTCGAGTGCGATGCGCATCCGCGCCTCGTCGCATTCCGAACGGATGAACGCGTGAACGGCCGTGCGCAGCCGCTCGGGCGGGGTCCGGTTCACGTCCTCCAGCATCCCGCGCAGCATCTCGGCCGTCTGCCGCCACTCGTCATGCTGCAGCCGGAACAGCACGGCCGCCTTGTTCGGGAAGTACTGGTACAGCGAGCCGACGCTCACGCCGGCGCGCTCGGCAACCCGCGCCATCGTGAAGCGCTGCGCGCCTTCGCTCGCCAAAACCTGAACAGCGGCCTGCAGGACGTCCTCGACGAGCTGGGTCGAGCGAGCCTGCTGAGGCTGTTTGCGCGTGGCAATCCGGGCGTTCGGGCGGTCGGTCATGAGCGGCTGGCCAATGCGAATAGTAAAACCTGAATAGTTCGTCATATTCTAGCCAGGTGCAACGACGCACTCAACCTGAACCCGGAGATTCGCATGACCACCCTGACGCTCGACCCGCTGGCCTCGCTGCTGGCACGCCTGTTCGACGAGGCCGACGCTTCGTCGCCTGCCACGAGCCCGGACTTCGCCGGCCTGTCGCGCGACGAGCAGGCGCGGCTGATGCGCAGCAAGACCGAATACGCCGATCTGTATGCGCGCCTGAAGGACTATCCGCTCGCCGTGTCGCGCGAGACGGGCACGCTGTTGTACATGCTCGCGCGCAGCGGCGGCGCGCGGTCGATCGTCGAATTCGGCACGTCGTTCGGCATTTCGACGCTGCACCTCGCGGCCGCGCTGCGCGACAACGGCGGCGGCCGGCTGGTCACGAGCGAATTCGAGCCGTCGAAGGTCGTGCGGGCGCGGGCGAACCTGGCAGCGGCCGGGCTGGCCGATCTCGTCGAGATCCGCGAGGGCGATGCGCTGCGCACGTTGGCCGCCGATCTGCCGGATTCGGTCGACCTGCTGCTGCTCGACGGCGCGAAGGCGCTGTATCCGGAGGTGCTTGCACGCGTCGAACACCGGTTGCGGCCCGGCGCGTTCGTCGTTGCAGACAATGCCGATTTCAACCCCGACTATCTCGCGTACGTGCGCGCGCCGGAGAACGGCTATCTGTCGGTGCCGTTCGGCGGCGATGTCGAGTTGTCGATGCGGATCGGCTGAGCTCTGCGGTACCTGATGACGGCACGCATCCGGCCGTAAAGGAGAGGACAACTGATCAATGCGATGCGGGCAGTGGACGAAGCCGCGGCGGCGCCCGGTGGTTCGGGCGCCGTCGTGCGTCATTTCAGGAACACGTAGCGCGCGAAATACGGGAAGCGGCCGACCGCATGCTCGGTCGAGCACGCCGCATCCGGCGGCATGCCGCCCGCGGTATCGAGCCGCTGCACGAAGCGCACGCCGGCGAGCGTGCCGGCCGTGGCCTTCGCGTCCGTTGCGGCCGGTGTCGCCGCGAGCAGGAGTTGCGGAATGCTGCCGGTGCGCGCGCTCGGCGCTTCCGCGAGTTTCTTGCCGGTAATGCGGCTGCCGTCGAGCGCTTCCCATGATGGCCCGGCACCGTGCCGAACGACGAGCGTGCCGCTCGCGTCGAACAGCATCGCCTCCGGATGCTGGAACACCCACGCGAGCTTGTGTCCGGCATCGTAGTCGCACGTGTAGACCTGTATGCCGGCCGCAGTCGTCGACAGCACGGGCGTGGCCGGCTGGGGCGGCGCGATGCCGGCGGAGTCGTCGGCGCGGGCGGACGACGCGCAGAAGGCGAATGCGACGCAGGCCACGGCGGCCGGTAGCAGGGGGCGTTTCGGGAAGCGGCTTCGCATGGCGAGGCATCCTTTCGGGTGGGATGACGGGTATACGTCGACGAACCCGTAAACGCTAGACGCCAATTGCACCGGCTGCAATGCGCAAATGGCAATCGTGGCGATAGTCGTGGCATTTACGCGCGGCCCGGGATACGCGGCCGTTGGTTGATGCGGCCGCGCCTGCCCGATTCAACCTCGATCCGCGCCCACCGGCGTCGGTGCCTGCTCGGCAATCAGGCGTTCGGCCTTCAGCGTATTCCACAGTTCGGCAGGGATCGACGCCGCCGCGAGACGCAGGTTGTCGTCGATGCGATCGGGCCGGCTAGCGCCGGGGATCGCGGCCGCGACGGCCGGGTGCGCGAGCGAGAATTGCAGTGCCACCGCGCGGACATCGACGCCGAATCGTTCGCAGATCCGGCGGATGCGCGCGACGCGGTCGAGCATGGCCTGCGTGGCCGGCTGATACTCGTAGTGGGTGCCGCCCGCCAGCACGCCCGAGTTGTACGGGCCGCCGACGATGATCCCGAGCCCGCGCGCGGCGCTTTCCGGCATCAGCCGTTCGAGCGCGCCCGCATGGTCGAGCAGCGTATAGCGCCCGGCGAGCAGAAAGCCGTCGGGGTCCGCGCGTTCGAGCGCGAGTTCGCACGGCTCGACGCGGTTCACGCCGAGGCCCCAGCCCTGGATCACCTTCTCGTCGCGCAGTCGCGTGAGCGCCCTGGCCGCGCCCGACATCGCGATGTCGAACACGTCGCGCCACGCGTCGCCGTGAAAGTCGACGGCCGGGTCGTGAATCCACACGGTGTCGAGCCGGTCGGTGCGCAGCCGCCTGAGGCTCGCGTCGATCGAGCGCAGCGTGCCGTCCTCGGTGTAGTCGTAGACGATCCGGTTCGGCAGCCCGTGGCGAAACAGGCCGCCTTTTTCGCCGAGATCGCGTTGCGATGCGTCCTCGTGCTCGTCGAGGACGAGCCGGCCGACCTTGGTGCCGAGCGAATACGCGTCGCGCGGGCGCCGTGCGAGCGCTTCGCCGAGGCGCAGCTCGGCGAGGCCGGCGCCATACAGCGGCGCGGCGTCGAAGTAGCGGATACCGCTGTCCCACGCTGCGTCGACCGTGGCCAGCGCTTCTTCGTGCGGGATGTCCCGGTACATGTTGCCCAGCGGCGCGGTGCCGAAACCCAGGCGGGAAGGGAGCGAGATTCTCATGAGCAGTCCCGGGTATGCCGGCTCAGGCCGCGGCCTGGGCCAGCGTCGGATAGTCGGTCAGCCCGCGCTCGCCGCCGCCGAACAGCGTGTTGCGGTCGTGCGGCGCGAGCGCGGCACCGGTGCGCAGCCGCTCGGGCAGGTCGGGGTTCGCGACGAACGGGCGGCCGAACCCGACGAGGTCGGCCCAACCGGCGGCGATCGCTTCGCGTGCGCGCTCGGCGGTGTACGCGCCGGCGTAGATCAGCACGCCGGGGAACGCGGCGCGCAGCTGCCGCTTGAATTCGACCGGCATCAACGGTGCATCGTCCCAGTCGGCTTCCGCGATGTGCAGGTAGCCGACGCCGAGTTTGCCGAGCAGCTTTGCGGCGGCGAGGTAGGTCGTTTCCGGATCGTCGTCGACGCAGCCGTTCAGCGTCGTCAGCGGCGCGAGGCGGATGCCGACGCGCGATGCGTCGCCCGTGCCGTCGATCAGCGCCTGCGTGACTTCGCGCAGGAAGCGCAGCCGGTTGTCGAGCGAACCGCCGTACGCATCGGTGCGCGTGTTGGCGTTCGAATCGATGAACTGGTTCACGAGATAGCCGTTCGCGCCGTGCAGCTCGACACCGTCGAAGCCGGCCTCGATCGCATGGCGCGCGGCGGCGCGGTATTGATCGACGATCTCGCGGATCTCGTCGATCGTCAGCGCGCGCGGCTCGGACGCTTGCACGAAGCCCGGCGTGCTGCCGTCTTCACCGGCGATGAACACGTTCACGCCTTTCGCCTGGAGCGGCGACGACGATACGGGCTGCCGGCCACCGAGCAGGCTCGTGTGGCTCAGCCGGCCGACGTGCCACAGCTGCGCGAAGATCCGGCCGTGCGCGGCATGCACGGCGTCCGTCACCTTGCGCCAGCCGGCCACCTGCGACGGCGTGTGAATGCCGGGCGTCCACGCGTAGCCCTTGCCGAGCGGCGCGATATAGGTGCCTTCGCTGACGATCAGGCCCGCGCTCGCGCGCTGCGCGTAATACGCGGCCATCAGTTCGTTGGCTTCGTCGCCGGGCTGGCTGGCGCGCGAGCGCGTCATCGGCGGCATCACGATGCGGTTCGGCAGCGTCAGCGCGCCGAGTTGCAGCGGTTGAAAAAGCGGGTCCTGGGTCATGGAGTTGTCCTGTCGGTGCCGCGGCCTGCGGGCCGCGGCGAATCAAATGTGAGTGGCGGGTGGTGCGGTCAGTCCCACTTCGGCGCGAGGCCGGCCGGGTCGACTTCGCGGCCGTTGCGTTCGAGCGCGGCGATCTGCGCCATGTCTTCGTCGGTCAGGCGCAGCGTCTGCGCGAGCAGGTTGCTCGCGAGGTTCTCGCGCTTCGTCGACGACGGGATCACCGAGTAGCCGAGCCGCAACGCCCATGCGAGCGCGACCTGCGCGGGCGTCGCGTCGTGACGCTGCGCGATCGCACCGATCACCGGATCGCCGAGCACCTTGCCGTACGCGAGCGTCATGTACGACGTGACGTGGATGCCTTCGGCGTTCAGGAACTCGACGAGCTTGCGGTTCTGCAGGTACGGGCTCAGCTCGATCTGGTTCGTCGCGATGGCGTCCTTGCCGACGGCCGCGATCGCTTCCTTCGTCAGTGCGATGTTGAAGTTCGAGATGCCGATCCGGCGCGTGAGGCCCTGCGCCTTCGCGTCGGCGAGCGCGGTCATGAACGTGTCGAGCGCGACGCCGTTGTCGGGGGCCGGCCAGTGGATCAGCGTCAGGTCGACGTGGTCGGTGCGCAGCTTGCGCAGGCTTTCCTCGAGGCTCGGCACGAGCTTGCCCGGCGCGTAGTTGTCGACCCAGATCTTGGTCGTGAGGAACAGGTCGTCGCGGTGCACGCCCGACGCGGCGATCGCTTCGCCGACTTCGGCCTCGTTGCCGTAGATCTGCGCGGTGTCGATCGCGCGGTAGCCGACTTCGAGGCCGTTGCGCACCGAGTCGATGACGGTCTGGCCTTGCAGGCGGAACGTACCGAGGCCGAAGGCGGGAATCTTGCTCATCAGGTGCTCCTGGGAAAGTGGAACGGGTTCGATATGGGTGTCATTGTGGCGTTCGGGATTGGTGAGATAAACGCCGTCTCAGGTCAAAAATATTTGATCTGAAATCAAGTATCGGAAGTGGATTTCGGCGGCGTCATGCAACGCGCGGCCGTGCGTTTTCAACCGCGTGGAACACCGGCAGCACCTCTGCCGCGATCTCGGCCATCGTCTCGTCGAGCGGCCGCCGGTTGCGGCGGAAATGCAGGCCGATGTGCTGCACGCCTGCGTCGCGCATGTCCGCCAGCTCCTCGATGAGCGCGAGACGCCCGGCGCGGGCGCCGAAGCGGTGCCGCTGCAGCGGTTCGCGCGGATCTTCCGCGAGGTCGAGGTGGATGAAGCTCACGTACGGTTTGTTGCCGGCCACCGCGCGCCAGTTCGCGGCGCGCTGCCGGTGGTCGTCCGGCGTGCCCGGATACGCGAGGCAGCCGTCCATGTGTTCGCCGATCCACGCGGGTGTCTGCTGCGCGAGGCCCGCGACGAGCAGCGGCAGCGGGGTGCGGGCGGCGGGCAGCACGTCGAGGCCGGGCGGCAGATGCCCGCGCGCGCCGTCGCGCAGCAGCGCGATCTGGTCGCGGAAATTCGCGCCGCGTGACGCGAAGTCGCGGCCGAACAGCGGATATTCGACGGGGCGGTCGCCGCTGGCCACGCCGAGCAGCAAGCGGCCGCCGCTCAGTTCCTGGATCGTCGCGGCCGATTTCAGCGTGAGCAGCGGCTCGCGCAGCGGCAGCACGACGGCCGCCGTGCCGAGCAGGATGTCGTTCGTGATGCCGGCGAGGTAGCCGAGATACGAGAAGGTTTCGAACACTTGCGCGGCGTCGCCGAACGCGGGGTCGTACACCGGCACGTCGCGCACCCAGAGCGCGCGGAAGCCGAGCGTATCGGCCCGCTGCGCGAGCGTCGCGTGGCGCGCGAGGTCGGGTACGCCGGGGTAGCGACGGTCGTGCTGGCGCTTCGCGTTGCCGGCCGGCGACCAGTCGTTGTCGAGCGGCAGTTCGAGGCCGATGCTGAAGCTGCCGTCTGCGAGTGTGTCGAGTGCCGTGAGTGAAGTGGACATGGTCGGGCTCCGTTCAGTGAGCGAGCTGGACGGGTTCCGCCGTGCGTTCCGGCAGGCCCGCGCTGCGGTCGAGCCGGCCGCTCAGTGCGGTGAGTGCGAATGCGCCGAGCGTGACGGCCGCCGCGATCCACGGCGTATGGCCGAGGCCCACGTGCGCGACGATCACGCCGCCGAGCGCCGAGCCGCCCGCGACGCCGAGGTTGAATGCGGCGATGTTGAAGCCGGATGCGACGTCGGTCGCGTCGGGCGCGAAGTGGCGCGCCTGCTTGACGACGTACACCTGCAGCCCCGGCACGTTGCCGAACGCCACCGCACCCCACGCGAGCATCGTCAGCACGGCGAGCCATTTGACGTGAATCGTGAAGGTGAGCGCGAGCAGCACGATCGCGAGCAGCAGGAAGATCCGCTTGAGCGCTTTCACGGGGCCGACGGCGTCCGCGAGCTTGCCGCCCCACACGTTGCCGAACGCGACCGACACGCCGTAGCCGACGAGCACGAGGCTGACCTGGGACGGCGTGAAGCCGGCGATCTGCTCGAGCAGCGGGGCCATGTACGTGAACGCGATCAGCGAACCGCCGTAGCCGACGGCCGTCATTGCATAGACCAGCAGGAGGCGAGGCTGCGCGAGCACGCGGAACTGGCGGGCGAGCGGCGCGGGCGCCGTTTGCGGCAATCCGCGCGGCATGAAGGCCACCGCGCCGACGAACGCGACGAGGCCGAACAGCGCGACGACCAGGAACGTCGCGCGCCAGCCGAAGTGCTGGCCGATGAAGGTGCCGAGCGGAATGCCGGCGACGAACGCGACGGTCATCCCGCTGAACATCGTCGCGATCGCGCTGGCGGCCTTCTCCTTCGGCACGAGCGTGGTCGCGATGATCGAGCCGACCGAGAAGAACACGCCGTGCGCGAGGCCGGTGAGGATGCGCGCGACGATCAGCGATTCATAGCCGGGCGCTTGCCAGGCCACGAGATTGCCGACGGTGAACAACGCCATCAGCGCGGCGAGCAGGGTCTTGCGCGGCACGCGGCCGGTGAGCGCGGTGAGGAGCGGCGCGCCGATCGCGACGCTCAGTGCGTAAAGGCTGACGAGCAGGCCGGCGGACGGCAGGCTGACGCCGAGGTCGGCGCCGATCGTCGGGATCAGCCCGACGATCACGAATTCGGTGGTACCGATGGCAAATGCGCTGATGGTCAGCGCAAGCAGGGCGAGTGGCATGATGGGTGCTCCAGGGTCCGGTGAGGATGGAGCGCAGTGTGCCGCCTTTACTTTTGCCGAAAAACAGGCTTATAAACCAAATTGTTTTGATTTGAAATCAAGAATGCTGCGATGAAGATTACGCTCGACGAACTCCAGGCCTTTGCCGCCGTGGTCGACTCCGGTTCGATCACGGCGGCCGCGCAGCAGCTCGACCTCACGGTGTCGGCAACGAGCCGCACGCTCGGGCGGCTCGAGGAAAAGCTGAAGACCACGCTGCTGCGCCGGACCACGCGCCGGCTCGAACTGACCGAGGAAGGGCGCGCATTCCTGCAGGACGCGCGCGCGATCATCGAATCGGTCGAGACGGCGGAAGAGCAGATGCTCGCACGCCGCGAGATGCCGTCGGGGCGGCTGCGCGTGGATGCGGCGACGCCGTTCATGCTGCACGTGATCGTGCCGCTCGTGCGTGGCTACCGTGAACGCTTCCCGCAAGTCGAGCTGGAGCTGAACAGCAACGAGGGCATCATCGACCTGCTGGAGCGGCGCACCGACGTCGCGTTCCGGATCGGCCGGCTGAAGGATTCGACGCTGCACAGCCGGCGCATCGGCACCAGCCGGATCCGCATGCTCGCGAGTCCCGCGTACGTGGCGGCGCACGGCCAGCCGCGCAAGGTGGAGGATCTCGGCAAGCACACGCTGCTCGGCTTCACGCAGCCTGAATCGCTGAACGTGTGGCCGATCCTCGGCACCGACGGCGAGCCGTGCCGCATCGAGCCGGGCATCCGCTCGTCGAGCGGCGAGACGCTGCGGCAGCTCGCGCTCGACGGTGCGGGCGTGGTCTGCCTGTCGGATTTCATGACTGCGCAGGACCGCGACGCGGGCCGGCTCGTGCAGGTGCTTGCGCGCCAGACGCTCGAGGTCGAGCAGCCGATCCACGCGGTGTACTACCGCAATACCGCGATCTCGTCGCGGATCGCGTCATTCGTCGATTACCTGATCGAAGCGCTGGGCGGCAGCGGCAATGATGCGCCGGGGCGGCGCAAGGCGGCGTCGTGGATGGAGCCGCGGTAACGGCGGCCGGGACGACGGGGCAGGTTACGCCCCGTGCGGTTTGATGCGGGATTTGACGTGCGATCCGGCGTGCCGTATTCCGGCACGCCGTCGCGTGGCGGTTACGCCTCTTCGGACCACGACATCCCGTCGCGCGCGAGCAGCGCGGACGAAGCCGCGGGCCCGAACGTGCCGGCCGTGTACAGGCGCGGCCGGTCGCCGAGCTCCTTCCAGCCGTCGAGGATCGGCTCGACCCACGACCACGCGGCTTCGAGCTCGTCGCGGCGCATGAAGTGCGTGAGGCGGCCGCGGATCACGTCGATCAGCAAACGCTCGTACGCTTCCGCGCGCCGCTCCGGAATCGCCTGCTGCAGGTCGAGGTTCAGGCTCACGGGCACCATGTTCATCCCGCTGCCCGGTTCCTTCGCGAGCATCTGCAGCTGGATCGACTCTTCCGGCTGGAGCTGGATCACGAGTCGGTTGCTGTAGTGGCGCGGGCCGGTCGGGATGATCGAGAACGGCATGTCCGCGAACTCGATCACGATTTCCGACTGGCGGCGCTGCAGCCGCTTGCCGGTGCGCAGGAAGAACGGCACGTTGGCCCAGCGCCAGTTGTTGATGTGCGCGCGCAGCGCGACGAAGGTTTCCGCGCGGCTGTCCGCCGGCACGTTGTCTTCCTCGAGATAGCCCTTCACCGGCTGGCCGTCGACCGCGCCGGCCGTGTACTGGCCGCGCACCGTGTCGCGCGCGACGTCCGCCACCGCCATCGGCCGCAGCGAGCGCAGCACCTTCAGCTTCTCGTCGCGCACCGCGTCCGGGTCGAGCGACACCGGCGGCTCCATCGCGACGATGCACAGCAGTTGCAGCAGGTGGTTCTGCACCATGTCGCGCAGCGCGCCGGTATGGTCGTAGAAGCCCGCGCGGCTGCCGACCCCCACCGTCTCCGCCACCGTGATCTGCACGCTGCGGATGCTCGGCGCCTGCCACAGCGGCCCGAAGATCGGGTTGCCGAAGCGCAGCACCATCAGGTTCTGCACGGTTTCCTTGCCGAGATAGTGGTCGATCCGATAGATCTGTGATTCCTCGAAGTGCTTGCCGACCGCATCGTTGATCGCCTTCGCGGACGCGAGATCGTGGCCGAGCGGCTTTTCGAGGACGACGCGCGAGTGCTTGTCGACGAGGTGCGCGGCCGACAGGTTGTCGCAGATGGTGGTGAACAGCTCCGGCGACGTCGACAGGTAGAACACGCGGATCGCGTCGCCGCGCGCCGCTTCCGCGAGCCGCAGGTAGTCGTCCGGTGCGTTCACGTCGATCAGCACGTACTTGAACAGGTCGAGGAAGCGGCTCCAGGCCGCGGGATCGAACGCCTTTTCGTCGATGAACGGGCGCGACTGCTCGTCCATGAACTTGCGATAGCCGTCGATGCCCCAGTCGCGGCGGCCGACCGCGATGATGCGCGTCTCGGGCGGAAGGTTGCAGTGCAGGTGCGCCATGTACAGCGCGGGCAACAGCTTGCGGGCGGCCAGGTCGCCGCCGCCACCGAAGATGATCATGTCGACGGGCCGGTCGGCCGCGGTCTGGGTAGGCTGATTCGTCATGGGAGGTTCGCGGTTTGAAACGGGGAACGTGAAACGAACGTCGAGGCGTCGGGCGCCGGTACGGCAAAACCCTAATAGTGCACGCTTTTGATGGATTGCGCGTGGGTCCGTTGATTGTCGCGAAGCGGCCGGGCGGCGTATTGCCGTGGAAGGTACAGGAGTGAGCGCTGACATCGGGTTGGCTCGCCGGGAGCGGCGAGCGGCCGTTCGGCCCAGCGCGTGAGGGCCGGCGCCGACCGTGTGCTGCGATCGTGCGCGAAGCGCGTGGAGAGGCTGTCAGTGCTGCGGGGGCTGGCGGTGATCAGCAGGATGCGGCTCGTGAGCGTTCCGAGCGTTCCTCAAGGGATAAGATGAGAGCCTGGTAACTTTTGATGACTGAGTTACCGAAAAGCATGTGGAATGCCAGGGTTCGCGTGCGCTCAACGCCCCATCGAGTAAAACTCCGCGTTCGGCCGCATGTTCGTCACGTTCGCGATGCGGTTGGACATCCCGAAGAACGCCGAGATCGCCATGATGTCCCACACGTCTTCTTCGATGAAACCATGCGACTCGAGCGTGTCGAAGTCCGTTTCTCCCACCAGATGCGCGGTCTGCGACACCTTCATCGCGAAGTCCAGCATCGCCTTCTGCCGGGCAGTGAGGTCGGCCTTGCGGTAGTTCGTGGCGACCTGGTCGGCGATCAGCGGGTCCTTCGCGCGAATCCGCAGGATCGCCCCGTGCGCGATCACGCAGTACTGACACTGGTTCACGGCGCTGGTGGCCACGACGATCATTTCACGTTCGGCCTTGCTCAGATTGCCGGGCTTGTCCATCAGCGCGTCGTGGTACGCCATGAACGCGCGAAACTCGTCCGGGCGATGCGCCAGCGTCAGGAACACGTTCGGGATGAAGCCCGACTTTTCCTGGACGGCTGTGATGCGTTCGCGAATGTCCTCGGGCAAGTCTTCGAGCGCGGGCACGGGAAAGCGGCTGATGGGTGCGGTGTTTGCGGCGGTCATGAGGTCTCCTGGATAACGTGGCGCGGGCGTACTCGACGCGCGAGCCGCCGTCCGATTGAAGCGGCGCGGGTGGTCGTCAGCGGCGTCACGCGTTCACGTCGACGACGATGCGGCCGCGCACCTTGCCGTCGATCAATTCCCCTGCAAGCGGGATGAGGTCGCCCAGGCCGACCTGGTGGCTGATCGCGCCCAGCTTCTCGACGTCGAGATCGGACGCGAGCCGGCGCCACGCCTCCAGCCGCTCGGCGCGCGGGCACATCACGCTGTCGATTCCGACGAGCGTGACGCCGCGCAGGATGAACGGCGCGACGGTCGCGGGGAAATCCATGCCGGCGGCGAGGCCGCAGGCCGTCACGACGCCGCGGTAGCGCGTGGTCGCGCACACGTTGGCGAGCACGTGGCTGCCCGCCACGTCGACGGCGCCGGCCCAGCGTTCCTTGCCGAGCGGCTTGCCGGGCTCGCTGAATTGCGATCGCTCCAGGATCTCCGCCGCGCCGAGCTGCCGCAGGTAGTCGGCATCGGCGGGGCGGCCCGTTACCGCGACGACGCGGTATCCCAGCCTGGCGAGGATAGCGGTGGCGACGCTGCCCACGCCGCCGGCCGCGCCGGTCACCACGATCTCGCCGTCATCCGGGCGCACGCCGTGCCGCTCGAGTGCCATCACGCACAGCATCGCGGTGTAGCCGGCCGTGCCGATGGCCATCGCCTGTTGCGGCGAAAACGCGGACGGCAGCGGCACCAGCCAGTCGCCGTCGACCCGCGCCTTCTGCGCGAGGCCGCCCCAGTGCGTTTCGCCGACGCCCCAGCCGTTGAGCACGACTTGATCGCCGGGGCGGTAATCCGCGTGCGTGCTCGCTTCGACTTCGCCGACCAGATCGATGCCCGGCACCATCGGGAACTTGCGCACGACCGGGCTCTTGCCGGTGATGGCCAGCCCGTCCTTGTAGTTCAGCGTCGAATAGCCCACGCGGATCGTCACGTTGCCGGCGGGCAACTGCGCGTCGTCCAGCATTTGCAGCCGCGCGTGCTGGCCGGTTTCGTCCTTGTCGATCACGATGCCCTGGAACATGCGTCCTCCTTTTTAGACCGATCGTCTAATAAATGGTAAAAAAATTCAGCGGCGAGGCAATCCATTGAAGAAAAACTGCGCGAACAGCACGAGCGGCCCATCGCTGCGTTCGAGCTTCGCGCGCAGCACCGCGCCTTCCCAGCCGATCCAGAAGAACGCGGCCAGCTCGGCGGGGTCGGCCGAATCCGCCAGCTCGCCCGCCTGCTGCGCGGCGCGCAGGCATTCGGCCAGACGGTGCTGCCAGTCTTCGAACGTCGCACGCAGACGTGCGCGGAAGCTTTCCGGCAGCGTGCCCATTTCCTGTCCGAGGTTGCCGATCAGGCAGCCGCGGCTGTATGCATGGCGGGCCATGCCGTCGCGGGCGTCGTCGACGAACGCGCGCACGCGCGCCAGCGGCGAGCGTTCTGGCTGGCTGAGATGGCGGTCGAGCTTGCGGGCGAAGAATTCGGCGTAGCGGTCGATCAGTTCGAGCCCGAACGCTTCCTTGCTGTCGAAGTAGTGATAGAAGGAGCCCTTCGGCACGCCGGCGCGCCCGAGGATCTCGTCGAGCCCGGTGGCGGAAAAGCCCTTTTCGGTGAGGATCTCGAGCCCGGTGCGCAACAGCATGTCACGCGTGGCGACGAGGTCGTCGTGCTGCTTGGGCGGCCTGCCGCGGCGGCGAGGCGGATCGATTCGAGCGTCCATGGCGGAATAATAGACCGTTCGTCTCAAAAATCAATGGCCCGTGTGCCGGGCCGGTCGGACGCGCCGCCGCGTCGGTGCTGCATTGCAGGTGTCGCGCCCCGACCCGCGCGTGGCGTCGTGCGAACGTGTCCGCGGGCAGGCGACGAACGGCGCGTCCACCTGAACCCGGCCTTTGCCGAAGCGGCGATCAGCTGCCGTACATGTGCTCGCAGAGCGCGACACTCGCGCCCAGCTTCCGCGATAGATCGGCGGCGGCATCCAGCTGCGGTCGATCCAGCTCGCCCGACTCGTGCGCGACACTGAGGCGGGATGCGGGACCGGAAAGCGTCAGCGCCGCCATGAACTTGTCGCCGGCGCCGAAAACCGGCACCGCGAACGCTGCCGTGTGTACATCGCGCGCACCCGCGGTGAAGAGGGGCAGTGCCGGCGGCTTGTCATAGATCGGTTCGCCGAGTCCCCAGAAACGGATCACCTGGCTGATGGCCGTGTCATCGAGCGGCAGCATCGTCCCCGCGAGCCGCGTTTCACGCAGGCCTTCGGACGGCTCGACCCGAAACAGGCAGAGCCGGTGCCCGCTGTCGTGCACGTAGTACGATGCGCTTTCCTTCGTCAGCGCGGCCAGCGCATGCAGCGCCGGTTCGACCACCGTGGACAGATGGAAGGACTGCTCGTACAGCTTGCCGAGGTACAGCACGCGGTGCCCAAGCGAATAGTTGCCGGACTGCGCGCGCACGACATAGCCCATTCGCTCCAGCGAGTTCATCAGCCGATAGACCGTCGTCTTGTGCATGCCGGATGCCTGCGACAGCGTCGCGAGCGATTGCGATTCGGCGCCGGGCTTGAAGCAGTCCAGCAGCGAAAGCGCCTTTTCCACGGCAACGACACCGTCGTTTCCCATTCCTTTTCTCCGGTCGACATTCACCTGGAATTGTACAGAGTAAAACGCTGGTTTACCACGTAAAAGGGTAAACGCCAGTGCCATGACACGTCTCCTCTGGTTATATTGATTTCACCATGTACACCGGTGTTGTACAGAGTACAACGCACAACCTGAGGTCGAATCATGAGCAACCCATCCGCCAGCCCTTCGCCGATCACCCGCGACATCGAACGCGTCTCGCCGGAACTCGTTCAGGCTGCCGCGCGCTACCAGGCCGCGATCCTCGCCGACGTCGCGGGCCGCCGCGGCACGGTGCATGGCCGTGTGCGGCCGTTGTCGCCGAAGATGAAGGTCGCCGGCCCGGCGGTCACGGTCGAAGTCCGCGCGGGCGACAACCTGGCGATCCATGCGGCGCTCGCCGTCGCGAAACCGGGCGACGTCGTCGTGGTCGACGGCAAGGGCGACATCTCGTGCGCGCTGCTCGGCGAAATCATGGCGGCGCAGGCGAAGGCGAGCGGCATCGCCGGCATCGTCATCGACGGCGCTGTGCGCGACGCGCACGAACTGGCCAACGGCGACTATCCGGTCTTCGCGGCCGGCCTCAATCCGTGCGGCCCGACCAAAAGCGTCGCGGGGCGCGTGAATGCGCCGATCTCGCTGGGCGGCACGGCAGTGAATCCGGGCGACCTGGTGGTCGGCGACGCCGACGGCGTCGTCGTCATTGCGCGCGCCGACGTCGCGCGTATCGTCGATCTGGCGCAGAAAAAGCTCGACTTCGAAACCGCGCGTATCGCAGCGATCCACAAGGGCGACCTTCGTCCGGGCTGGATCGAGAAGGAGCTGCGCGCAGCCGGCATGCTGGCCGAAGGCGAGGCACTCTGATGCAGATCGCTTCGCACAAGCCCGTGGTCCTCGTGACCGCCGCCGACCTTGCGCCGCAAGCGCTCGAGATGCTCGCGCAGTTCGACGTCGTGTTCGCCGGCAAGCAACCGACCGAGGACGACATCGTGGCGCTCTGCGCCCAGCACAAGCCGGTCGCGATCATTGTCCGGTACGGCAAGGTCAACGGCCGCATCATGGACGCCGCCGAAAACCTGCAGGTGATTTCGAAGCACGGCAGCGGCATCGACGTGATCGATCAGGACGCAGCTGCCGCGCGCGGCATCGCGGTGCGCGCCGCGGTCGGCGCGAATGCGGCCGCCGTCGCCGAGCACGCGTGGGCGCTGCTGCTTGCGTGCGCGAAGTCGGTTCCGCAACTCGACATCCGCATGCGCGAAGGCCATTGGGACAAGTCGACGCACAAGTCCGTCGAACTCGACGGGCGCACGCTCGGCCTCGTCGGGCTCGGTGCGATCGGCCGGCGCGTGGCCGCGATCGGCACGGCGTTCGGCATGAAGGTGCTCGCGTTCGATCCGTTCGCGAAGGAAGCGCCCGCCGGCGTGAAGCTCGTGCCGCTCGACACGCTGTACGCGGCGTCGGACATCGTGTCGCTGCATTGTCCGTTGACGGCCGACAACCGCCGGATGCTCGACCGCGACACGCTCTCGCGTTTCAAGCGCGGGGCGATTCTCGTCAATACCGCGCGCGGCGGCCTGATCGACGAAGCCGCGCTGGCCGACGCGCTGGCGAGCGGCCACTTGCGTGCGGCCGGGCTCGACAGCTTCGACGTCGAGCCGATGACGGTGCCGCACCCGTTCCAGCAGATCCCCAACGTGATTCTGTCGCCGCATGTCGGCGGCGTGAGCGATGCCGCGTACGTGAACATGGGCAAGGGTGCGGCGGCCAACGTCCTCGCGGTGCTCGACGAACGCGCGCACAGCGCGGCTTGAACCCTGGACATCGAGGTACGCATGTTTTATCTGACGAACCCCGACGTGCGCGAGGCCGACGTGTTCACGCGCATGCCGGAGAAGTTTCGCAAGCCGGACGTCCGCACGGAATGGGCACGCGCGAATCGCGGCGGCATGGTCACCGATTCGTTTCTCGAAGGGCCGGTGTGGGATCCCGCCGGCTATCTGTTCGTGACCGACATTCCGCACGGGCGCATCTTCCGCATTTCGCCGTCGGGCGACTGGGATCTCGTCGTCGAATACGACGGCGAGCCCAACGGAATGAAGCGCTTCGACGCAGCGCACCTGATCATCACCGACTACCGGAACGGCCTGATGCTGCTCGATATCGAGCGCGGTGAAATTCGCCCGTATCTCGAGCGCCGCAACACCGAGCGCTTCAAGGGCGTGAACGACCTGACGTTCGACTCGGCCGGCAACATTTATTTCACCGACCAGGGGCAGACCGGGCTGCACGATCCGACGGGCCGCGTGTATCGGCTCTCGCCGGACGGCAAGCTCGACATGCTGCTCGGCACCTGCCCGAGCCCGAACGGGCTCGTGCTGTCGCACGACGAGAAGGTGCTGTTCGTCGCGATGACGCGCGGCAATGCGGTGTGGCGCATGCCGCTGCAGGCCGACGGATCGGTCACCAAGGTCAGCCAGTTCTTCACGTCCTACGGGCCGAGCGGCCCCGACGGCCTCACCGTCGATCTCGAAGGCCGCCTGTTCGTCGCGAATCCGGGGCTCGGCCGCGTGTGGGTGCTCAACCACTGCGCGGAGCCCGTCGAGATCCTGACCGGGCCGAAAGGGGCGTCGCTCACGAGCGTGTGCTTCGGCGGCGCCGACATGAAGACGCTCTTCATCACCGAATCGACATCCGGTTCGGTCCTGAAAGCGGACATGAGCATTGCCGGCCCGCTGCCGAAACAGGCAGCGAAGAAGGACTGACACCCGCGAACCGGGAAGCCGCTTGCCGGTTTCCCGCCCGTATGCCGAAAGATCGCGCCGCCAGTCGCGCGACGAAGGAGACAAGCATGACCATTTCGCACGCGCTGCGTGGCGGCGATGACGCACCGCGCGCCGACGCATCGCCCGCGGAGCGCCTGGCCGGCGACGATTACGCGGCCAGCGAGCGCACGCTCGCGAAGGCGTTCCGGCGCATTCTGCCGTTCATCTTCGTCTGCTACGTGATCAGCTATCTCGACAGGACCAACGTCGGTTTTGCCGCGCTCACGATGAACCGGGATCTCGGTCTGACGGCCGAGCAGTTCGGTGTCGGTGCCGGCCTGTTCTTCATCGGCTACTTCCTGTTCGAGATTCCGAGCAACCTGATCATGCAGAAGGTCGGCGCGCGCGTGTGGATCGCGAGAATCATGATCACGTGGGGCCTGTTCTCGATGGCGACGGCGTTCGTCGTCGGACCGAAAAGCTTTGCGGCGGCGCGCTTTCTGCTCGGGCTTGCCGAGGCGGGGTTCACGCCCGGCATCTACCTGTATTTCACGCACTGGTTTCCCGGCAAGTGGCGCGCGAAGGTGACGGCCGCCTTCCTCGTCGGCATCCCCGTCGCGAACATGATCGGCTCGCCGATTTCCGGTGCGCTGCTCGAACTGGGCGGCCTGCACGGGCTGCGCAGTTGGCAGTGGCTGCTGCTGATCGAAGGCGTCCCTGCGGTGATGCTCGGCATCGCGTGCCTGTTCGTGCTGGCCGACCGTCCCGAGAAAGCCGCGTGGCTCAGTGACGAAGAGAAGGCGTCGCTCGCGAAGCGCCTCGCGTTCGAGCAGCGCGACATCGGCGCGAAGCACGGCAGCAAACTGCGCGACGCGATGACGAACTGGCGCGTGTTCGTGCTCGCGTTCGTCAACTTCTGCGGGATCGTCGGCTCGCTCGGCGTCGGCTTGTGGATGCCGCAGATCATCAAGCAGTTCGGCGTCGAACACGCGGTGGTCGGCTGGCTGACGGCCATTCCGTATGCGATCGGCGCCGTCGTGATGCTCTGGTGGGCGCGTCTCGCCAACCGCGCGACCCACCGCATTCCGTATGTCGCAGGCGCACTGGCTGTCGCCGCCGTGGCGTTGTGTGCGAGCGCCTTCATTCATGCGCCGGTTTTCAAGCTGATCGCGCTGTGCATCACGGTGAGCGGGATCCTCGCGTTCCAGGCGACGTACTGGGCCATCCCGTCAGGATTCCTCACCGGCCGCGCTGCCGCGGGCGGGCTCGCGCTGATCGTGTCGGTCGGCAATCTCGGCGGCTTCGTCGGGCCGTCGCTGATCGGCGCGCTCAAGCAATTCTCCGGCGGCTTCACCGCGCCGCTCATCGCCGTGTCGGGTGTGCTGCTGCTCGGCGCATTGACCATCGCGTGGCTCGGCGATCCGGGCTCGGGCGCCGGCGAAGCGCCTGTCGCCCGCGAGCCGTGAATTTTCCTTCATCCGACCCACCCATAAAAAACAGTTTGGAGACTCCATGTTGTCGAATCAGGCCAGCCGCAATACCCGCCCGACCTCCCGCTTCGTGCTCGGCGCCATCACCGTCGCGAGCGCGACCTCGTGGTGCGGTGCCGCCCAGGCAGAAAGCAGCGTCACGCTGTACGGTATTGCCGACGTCGGCATCGAGCACATCAACAACACGAGTACCGGCGGCGCGCAGACGCGCGAAGCGTCGGGCAACCTGTCCGGTTCGCGCTGGGGATTGAAGGGCGTCGAGGATCTCGGCGCCGGCATGAAAGCCATTTTCCAGCTGGAAGACGGCTTCAACATCAATGACGGCACGACCGCGCAGTCGACGAAAGGCCTCGGTTCGAATGCCGCCACGACGTCGCGAATTTTCGGCCGCCAGGCGTGGGTCGGGCTGGCGTACCGCGGCCAGCAGTTGACGTTCGGCCGCCAGAATTCGCTCTTCTACGAACAGGCCGTGGCCTTCGACCCGATGGGCGCGTCGTCGCGGTATTCGTTGCTGTCGCTCGACTACGCGGCGGCCGCGCGTATCGACAATTCGGCGAAGTACACCGGCGTGTTCGGCCCGCTGACGGCGCAGGCCATGTATAGCACCCGCTACGACACCGGATACGGCGCCGAAGTGCCGGGCGCGCAACTCACCGGCCGCTTCTTCAGCGGGGCGTTGACTTTCGCGCAAGGGCCGCTCGCCGCGAGCGTGTCGTACGAGCAGCGCAACAGCAACACCGTCGCGACGAACACGGGCACCGAGCGACGCGCGACGGCCGCCGCATCGTATGCGATCGGACCGGTGAAGGGATTCGCCGGTTATCGCTATCTTCAGGCGTCGAACGCGTTCCTGCCGGCGAACCCGATCCGTCTCGCGAACGGTTCCGAAGCCAGCGCGGCGAACCTGTACTGGGCCGGCGCGCAATACGCGGTGTCGCCGGCGTTCGTGGTCACGGCAACGGCCTATTACCAGGACGTGCATTCGACGAGTGCCGACCCGTGGCTCGCCGTGCTGTGCGCGGACTATCTGCTGTCGAAGCGCACCGATATCTACGCGACGGCGGGTTTCGCGCGCAACAAGGGCGGCTCCGCGCTCGGCGTGAACGGCTATGGCACGGTCGCGCCCGATCACAACCAGACGGGCGTGGTGATCGGCATGCGCCAGAAGTTCTGAGGCGCGTGCGATGCAGACCGTTCACGCGCCCCATCTGCCCGTCCGGCCCGAGTGGCTGGCCTTGCGCGACGAGCCGGTGCTGGAACCCGAGCTTGCCATCGTCGACGCCCATCACCACCTGTGGGACCGCCAGACCGGTCGCTATCTCGCGGACGAGTTCGGTGCGGACGTGCGCAGCGGACATCGGGTCGTGTCGACGGTCTACGTGCAGTGTCGATCGATGTTGCGTGCAAGCGGGCCCGAGGCATTCAAGCCGGTGGGCGAAGTGGCGTTCGCGAGCGGCGTCGCCGCGATGTTCGACAGCGGCGCATACGGCCCCACGCGGTGCTGCGAGGCCATCGTCGGCGGCGCCGATCTGTCGCTCGGCGCGGAACTCGATGCGGTGCTCGACACGATGCTGCAGGTGTCCGGCGGGCGACTGCGCGGGATTCGCAATCCGCTCGCGTGGCATGCGAGCCCCGACGTGCGATCGAGCCCGGTGACGCCGCCGCGCGACCGGATGTCGGATCCGGCTTTCCGGCGGGGCGTGGCGACGCTCGGCCGCTATGGGCTGTCGCTCGACGCGTGGGTCTATCACACGCAGCTCGACGACCTGTACGAACTCGCGCGCGCATGCGAGCACGTCACCGTCGTCATCGACCATTTCGGCGGTCCGCTCGGCGTGGGGCCGCATGCCGGCCAACGCGCGGAAGTCCATGCGCAATGGACACGGCAACTCGCGCGTCTCGCCGCGCTGCCGAACACGCGCATGAAGCTCGGTGGCGCGGGCATGAGCGTATTCGGCTTCGACTTCGCCACGCGCGACCTGCCGCCGTCGTCGCAGGAACTGGCGGCCGCGTGGCAGCCGTATTTCGACACCTGCGTCGACCTCTTCGGCGTCGAACGCTGCATGTTCGAGAGCAACTTCCCCGTCGACAAGGGGATGTTCGGCTATCGCGTGCTGTGGAACGCCTTCAAACGACTCGCGTCCGCGATGTCGGCCGATGAAAAGGCCGCGCTGTTCAGCCGGACGGCCGCATCGACGTATCGCGTCGCGATTCCCGGAGACAACCGATGAAGACGAGTGCAACCGTGGCCACGCAGGACATCGATTCCGCAGCCGCGGAGAAAGGGTTCACGCGCGTGACCGGTATCGAGTGGCGTTCGCTGTCGCTCGCGGGGCTCGGCTGGACGTTCGAGAGCTACGATTCGTTCCTGCTGTCGCTGCTGCTGCCGACGCTCGCGCTGCAGTTCGGGCTGAGCAAGGCGCAGCTCGGCATGTTCACGAGCGTCACGGCGGCCGGACAGATCGTCGGCGGCATTCTGTTCGGCTTCGTGTCGGACCGGATCGGGCGCGTGCGCACCGCGCTGCTCTGCGTCGGCATCTACTCGCTGTTCTCTGGCCTGATCGCATTTGCGCCCGACGCGCATTCGTTCGCCGCGCTGCGCTTTTTCGGCGCGCTCGGCATGGGCGGAACCTGGACCGCCGGCGCGGCGCTCATCGCGGAAACCTGGCATCCGAGCCGGCGCGGCAAGGGCGGCGCGCTGATGCAGATGGGCTTGCCGATCGGCGCGATTCTCGCGATCGCGATCTCGGGCATCGTCGGCGCCGCGCATGGCGGATTGGCCGGCGACAGCTGGCGTGTGCTGTTCCTGATCGGTGCGTCGCCGTTCTTCATTCTGTTCTGGGTCGCGCGCAAGACGCCGGAATCGCCGATCTGGCTCGAACGCAGGCACGCGAAGTCGCAGGCCCGCACGCTCGACACGGCAAGCCGCGAGAAGCTGAACGTGCGCGGCCTGCTCACCGCTTTCTGCTTCATCTTCTTTCTGCAGTACCTGTACTGGGGCGTATTCACGTGGACGCCGACGTTCCTCATCACGGTGAAGCACCTCGACTTCGTGCATAGCCTGAAGTTCGTGCTGGCGCTGCAGTTCGGCGCGATCGCCGGATTCCTGCTGTTCTCGGCATGGGTCGACCGGCTCGGCCGGCGGCCGATGTTCCTGGCCTACCTGCTGGTCGGCGCGATGGCGGTCGGCGTGTATATCGTGTCGGCGAATCCGTTGCTGCTGATGGCCGCGATCTTTCTGACCGGATTCAGCGTGAACGGCATCTTCGCGGGTGCCGGCCCGTTCCTCGCGGAGATTATCGGCAACACCGCCTCGCGCGGCTTCTTCATGGGCCTCGCGTACAACGGTGGCCGGCTCGGCGGTTTCATCGCGCCGTTGGTCATCGGTTCGCTGGCGTCGACGTCGGGCGGCTTCGTGCTCGGACTCGCGACGACGATCGTCGCGTTCGTCGCCGCGGCCGCGGTCGTGCTGGTCGCGCCCGAAACGCGCGGGAAGGCGCTGTCATGAACGTGGCAACGCAAGCGGGATGGGTGAACAGGCTGTTTCCCGCATTGACCGAGGCGTCGCTGCGGCGCTACCTGAGCGGGCAGGTCGCATCGGTGCTCGGCAGCTGGACGCAGAACGTCACGCTGAACCTGCTGATCTATCACCTGTCCGGCTCGGCGGCGATCCTCGCGCTGCTCAACTTCCTGCTGTACGGGCCGCAGTTGATCGTCGCGCCGGTGGCGGGCTCCCGCATCGGCTCGGCCAACGCGCGGCGCGTGACGCTCTGCGTGCTGGCGGCGTCGTTGGTGTTGACGAGCAGCCTCTTCACGTTGTCGCTGCTCGGCCTGCTCGGCGTGAAGCTGATCCTCGCGCATGCGCTGGCGATCGGCGTGTCGAGCGCGGTGGAAACGCCGGCGCGGCAGGTGCTGCTGCTGACGAGCCTTCAGGATGCGACCCACACCTCCAACGCGGTCGCGATGAACACGATGGTCTACAACGTCGGGCGCATGGTCGGCCCGACCATCGCCGGCTTCGTCTATCCGACGCTCGGGCCCCGGACGTCGTTTGCGATCTATGCGCTCGCGCTGTGCTTCATGGCGGCATGCGTGCGGTCGATCCGGACTGCGGCGGCGGGCCGCCCGTCGCGCGCGGACAGCGGCCTGCGCGACGCGGTCGGCTACGTGCTGTCCGATGCGTTCTCGGCCCGCTATCTGCCGATTCTCGCGTGCATCGGCCTGTTCGCCGGCAGCTACCAGACACTGGTGCCGCTGCTCGCGGACCAGGGCTTTCACGACGCCGCGCGCTTTACCGGCGTGTTCTTCGCGTGCGCCGGCGCCGGCTCGTTGAGCGCGGCGGTGCTGCTGTCGTCGGCGTTCGGGCCGCGCGCGTCGCACCGGTTCATCGCGTATGCGCCGTGGACGGCCGTCGGCGCGCTGGCCGTGCTGGCCGCGACGACCGATGCGGCCGGATCGATCCCCGCATTCTATGCACTCGGCTTCAGCCTCACGTTCGCGGCCACGTCGACGAACGCGACCATTCAGCGCCAGTGTCCGGATCACGTGCGAGGCGGGCTCGTCGGGATGTACGGCATGGCCTACAACGGCACGATGCCGTTCGGTTATCTGCTCGTCGGCAGCGCATCCGAGGCGCTCGGCGTGCGACACACCTTCGCCGCCATGGCCGCCGTGCTCGCGTGCGGCGTCATCGCGGTCATCGCGTGGCAACGGTTCACAGGAACGCGCTCAGGCGCACAATAAACGGAGACAACATGCAAACCGGTTTCATGGACGCGTCCGCGATCGAGCGCCGGACCATACGGAAGGTCGTCTGGCGGCTCATTCCCTTTTTGATGATCTGCTACCTGCTTGCCTTCATCGACCGGGGCAACGTGGGGATGGCGTCGCTGCAGATGAACCATGACCTCGGGATGTCGGCGCAGGTGTTCGGGTTCGGCAGCAGCCTGTTCTTCATTTCGTACTTCTTTTGCGAAGTACCGAGCAATCTCGCGCTGCAGAAATACGGCGCGCGGATCTGGATCGCCCGGATCATGATCACGTGGGGCATCGTGTCGGCGGCGACCGCGCTCGTGCACAACGCGACGACGTTCTACGTGCTGCGTTTCCTGCTGGGTGCGGCCGAGGCGGGCTTTTTCCCCGGCGTGCTGCTTTATCTGTCGTACTGGATTCCCGCGCAGTATCGTGCGCGGATCGTCGCGACGTTCATGGTCGCGATTCCGGCCGCGAGCTTCATCGGCTCGCCGATCTCCGCGCTGCTGTTGCAGATGGACGGCGTGTGGGGCCTGCGCGGATGGCACTGGCTGTTCATCCTCGAAGGCGTTCCGACCGTGCTGCTCGGCATCGCGTGCCTGTTCGTGCTGACGAACAAGCCGGACGACGCGAGGTGGCTCGACGACGACGAGCGCGCATGGCTCACGACCGCGCTCGCCGCCGGCCACAAGACGCGCAAGAAGGTGCCGTCGCTGCCGCTCACGCAGCTGTTCCGCAACCGCTACGTGCTGTGCCTCGCGCTCGTCGACACGTGCGCTTCCGCGGCAGGCAGCACGCTGTCCGTGTGGCAGCCGCAGTTGCTGAAGTCGTTCGGCTTGAGCGTCATGGAGACCGGCCTGCTGAATTCGGTGCCTTACGCGGTGGCTTCCGTCCTGATGGTCTACTGGGGCCGTCGCTCGGACCGCGTCGGCGAACGGCGCTGGCACACGGTCGTGCCGATGCTGCTGATCGGCGTGGGCCTGTTCGCGACGTCGCTGAGCGGATCGCTGCTGCCGACGGTCTGCATGCTCTGCGCGGTGCTGGTCGGCGCGTATTCGTTCAAGGGCCCGTTCTGGGCGCTTGCGACCGACATGCTGTCCAACAGCACCGTGGCGGCGGGGCTCGCGACGGTCAACGCGATCGCGAACCTGCTCGGCGGCGGGCTGATGGTGAACGTGTACGGGTGGGTGAAGGCGGCGACGGGCAGCTACGCGCTCGCGTTGATGCCGCTCGCGATCCTCACGCTCGTGAGCGTCGCGACGCTGCTGCTGCTCACGCGCAATCATGCGTCGGGCAAGCTGGTCGGCAAGACGGGGACCATCTGATCATGGCGCGCATCGCGAGACGCGAATTCCTCCGGATCGCCGGCGCGACGCTGGCTTCGGCTGCATTGCCGCTGGCCGCGGCCGACGAAACGTGGTCGAGCGGCATCGGGCGGCCGGCGTTCCAGCTGCCCGACGGGGCGATCGACTGCCACATGCACATCTACGACGACCGGTTCCCGGTCGCGCCGGGCACGACGCTGCGCCCGCCGAATGCGACCGTCGCGCAATACCGGGGCGTGCAGACGCGGACCGGCGTGAAGCGCAACGTGGTCGTGACGCCGTCGACGTACGGGACGGACAACCGCTGCACGCTGGCGGCGCTCGCGCAGTTCGGCGACGCCGCGCGCGGCGTGGCCGTCGTCGACGGCACCGTGAGCGACGACGAACTTCTGGCGCTCGATCGCGGCGGCGTCCGTGCGATCCGGTTCAACCTGAGCTATCCGGGCGCGACGACGCTCGACATGCTGGCGCCGCTCGCCGCGCGCATCGCGAACCTCGGCTGGCATATCGAGCTGGTGGTGCAGGGCGCGCGGCTGCCGGAGCTCGAGCGTCATCTTGCGGTGCTGCCGTGTCCGCTCGTCATCGACCATATCGCGCATGTGCCGCAGCCCGACGGGCTCTCGTCGGCCGCGTTTCGCACCGCGCAACGCCTCGTCGACAAGGGCCATACGTGGATCACGTTGTCGGGGCCGTACGTCGACAGCAAGACGGGCGCGCCTGCCTACGACGACGTCGCGCCGGTCGCGAAGGCGCTGATCGACATGGCGCCGGAGCGCATGCTGTGGGGTACCGACTGGCCGCACCCGACGCAGAAGACGGACAAGCCGGACGATGCAAGCTTGCTGGACGTGATCGCCGGCTGGATCGGGCGTGCGGACTGGCAGCAACGGATATTCGTCACGAACCCGGCGAAGCTGTACGGATTTGCGTAGCTCGGGGAGGATGTCGCGAGGCGCTTCCGCGAACAGGTGTCGTTTTTGAACCCATGTCCGGAATCATTGCTTATTCGACATGGTGAGGGCGGCGAGCCGGGTGCCAGAATCGGCTGACGGTATCCGGACAGGCCGATGCCGCACGCGTTCGATCAATCACCCGGAATCCTGAATACCATGCCCTATCTGCAACTGGACGTGAACGACCATTATTCGGTGGAAACCAAGCAGTCGCTCGCCGCCAAAATGAGCGAGACCTATGCGCGGATGATGTCGGTCGATATTCGGCGTATCAGCGTCGCGATCCGCGAGCTGGGTCAAGGCGGTGTCTGGCGTATCGCCGAGGCCGGCGAAGCGCCTGTCCCGGTCGCCGTGATGATGCTGGATATCCGACGGGGCCGCCCGCCCGGGCAGCGCATGGAGGTGGCGCAGGCACTTTGCGCGCATTGCGTGGAGATTCTCGGCTTGCATGAGGATCGGCTCAATGTCGAATTCACGCAGCATTCCGGCGATGAAATGTACCACCCGGCGCTTGGCGGCTATAGCCCTGAGTGGGCGCCCGGCGAGCAGTAGATTTTCCGCCTGGACCGGTAGCTGCCTGCAGCCCTGGCACCTCGTTGACGGAGACCCACGCGTCATTCGCGATGGACGAAGCGAGTGCTCACGGCTTGGGCAAGCAAGACTGCGCGTACCTGTCCGCCTATTGGTTCAACAAGTCCTGGTTCGTGAGCGGCGCAACTCCGGAGGCGCGCTGGATGGTCTGCGGGGGTTGCCCGAACGCGCGCAGAAATGCCTGGCGCATGCGCTCGCGGTCGCCGAAGCCGGTTTCTCTCGCAATGATTTCGATCGGGTGGCGCGACGTTTCCATCATCAGGCGAGCGGCTTCGACGCGCAGCCGCTCAACCGCCTTGGCGGGGGATTGCCCCGTCTCCTCCCGGAACACGCGGCTGAACTGGCGTGGGCTCAGACGTGCCGCCTCTGCCAGGCGTTCCACCGACAGATTGCTCGCCAGGTTTTCGCTCGCGTAGGTCAGCGCCATTTGCACGCGGTCCGATCGCGCGTTCAGTTCCAGCAAGGTCGAGAATTGCGACTGACCACCGCCGCGCCGTTGGTATAGCACGAGCTTGCGCGCGACCATGCGCGCCGTTTCCAGCCCGAAATCGCTTTCGACGATCGCGAGGGCGAGATCCACCCCGGCGCTCATGCCGGCCGACGTCCAGACCTGGCCGTCTACGACGAAGATGCGATCTTCGTCGAGCTGCACGTTCGGATATTGCTTCTTGAAGTCCCGCGCGTGATACCAGTGCGTCGTGGCCCGTTTCCCGTCGAGGAGCCCGGCGGCCGCGAGGACGAAGGCTCCCGTACATATCGACGCAATGCGCCGCGAATGGACGGGCGCGCGATGCAGGAAGTCCACCAGCGTCGCCGATGGAAGCCGGCATTCGTTGTCGCCGGAGACGATCAGCGTGTCATATCCCTCTTTGGCCAGCGGTTCGGTGTTGACCGAAAAGCCCTGCGACGACACGACCGCGCCGCCGTGCTCGGACACGATCCGGAACTGGTACACCTCCTCGCCGCGCAGCAGGTTCGCGTACTCGAACACGCTCGCCACCGCGAGCGCGAGCGACTGGAAATTTGGGTAAACAACGAGCCCCACGGTGTGCATGACGTCCGCCATGTGTGTGTCCTGATCAATTGAATCTAGCATAAAACGGACATCGTCACGGGCTGCGGCAGCGTGTCATTGGATGGCGTTGCGCGCGGTCGTCTTCAGGAGGCAAGGCGCCGGGCGGAGCCAGCTACGGAACCGATTTTGGGTAATCGGGCGCCTGTCTCAAAGGACGAATCCGCAAGGTTTCCGGTCAGCGCGCGGATGGCATGAATCATTGCATATATGACATTGAGGATGAGTTCAGTCGAAGCCAGAATTCTTTCCACGAACCGACACCCGGTCGGCTCAATTCACGGAAAGGAAAAATCATGACCACTTCCACGAAAGGCACCGCGCTGATCACCGGCGCATCGGCTGGCATTGGTGCGATTTACGCAGACCGCCTTGCGAAACGCGGCTACGACCTCGTCCTGGTGGCGCGTAACCAGGACCGTCTGAACACGCTCGCGCGCCGCCTCATGGCCGAAACCGGCCGCTCGGTCGAGACCGTCGCCGCCGATCTGAACGACAAGGCCGCGCTCGCGAAGATCGAAGGCATCCTGCGCGAGAACAGCAACATCACGATGCTGGTGAACAACGCGGGCATCGGCTCGGTCGCATCGATTCTCAACGGCGACGTCGACACGATGGAGTCGATGATCAATCTGAACATCACCGCGCTCACGCGCCTGACTTATGCCGTCGCACCGGTGTTCGCCAGCAAGGGCACGGGCACCATCATCAACATCAGCTCGGTCGTTGGTATCGCGGTCGAACTGCTCAACGGCGTGTACAGCGCATCGAAGTCGTATGTGCTGAGTTTCGGTCACACCCTTCAGCGCGACCTGGCGGACAAGGGCGTGCGCGTGCAGACCGTGCTGCCTGCAGCGACGGCGACCGAGTTCTGGGATGTGGCCGGCTACGCGAAGCAGAAGGAGGCCGCCAGCACGATGACGGCCGACGACCTGGTGGATGCCGCGCTCGCGGGCCTCGATCAGGGCGAGCTCGTGACGATCCCGACGCTGCACGACGGCGACGGCTGGACGCAATGGGAAGCGGCTCGCCGCGCACTCACTCCCCAGTTCGCCAACGCCAAGGCCGCTCCGCGCTACATCGCGGATGCCGGGACCGGCGCTTGAACCGGCTCACTTATTTTTTCGGAAGGGATTGATGATGAACATCCTCAAGATCGGTGCTGCGGTACTTGCCACGGCGACCGCGTTCGCATTGCCGGTGGGCGCGTCGGCGCAATCGCGCGGCAAGGTGCTGGTTGTCATGTCGAGCGCTCACGAGCTCGATTTGCGCGACGGCAAGAAATATTCGACGGGTTATTACCTCAACGAATTCGTCGTTCCATATCGCAAGCTTGTCGAGGCTGGCTACGAGCCCGTGATCGCCAATCCGAACGGCGACATGCCGATGATGGACGCGAATTCGAACGACAAGCTGTTTTTCGGTGGCGACGATGCAGCGCGCGCGGATGCACTGAAGTACGCGCAAGGCATCGCGCAACTGAAGCATCCGAAGACGCTGGCCTCCGTTGTCGCGGAGGGGACCGGCGGTTATGTCGGCCTGTTTATCCCGGGTGGCCATGCGCCGATGGTCGACCTGCTCAAGGACCGGAATCTTGGCAAGATCCTGGTCAGCTTCCACGACAGCGGGCGCCCCACCGGGATCATCTGTCACGGGCCGATCGTGTTGCTGTCCACGGTGCGCGACCCGAATGCCTTCGTTGCATCGATGGCCGCCAACGACGGTAACGCGAATTCCCTGGCGGCTGGCTGGCCGTATGCCGGTTACCGGATGACCGTTTTCTCGACGGGCGAGGAGCAGCAGCTCGAAGGTCCGCACGGGCTGGGCGGCAACGTGCAGTTCTATCCGGTGAACGCGTTGGCCGAAGCCGGCGCTCACGTCGACACGGTGGCGAACTGGCACAGCAACGTGGTCGTTGATCGCGAACTGATCACGGGGCAGCAGCCGATGTCGGCACCGGAATTCGGCGACGTCCTCGTGGCGAAACTGAAGGCCCGTACGAACTGAGTTCGTCTGCGATGGCAGCGGCCGGCCGCGTCGTGCCCGGCCGCTCCGACTTCGTTGCCGATGATCGGGCGGCCATGACGATTCGACATGGACCGGGCAAAGCGCGGTATTCAACTTGGGTGCGAAGTATCCGGCGCGGAGGGAAGGGGCGCTCGACCGCACGATTATGCGATCAACTGCGCCAGGACGCGCCAGGTGGCGGTCATGCTGCGCTTGACGACGGAAGTCCGGCTCACGCGTTCGGCAACGTGCAGCTCGCGCTGACGACGCTGGTGGTCGACAGAAGCGGAATATCCTGATGCGGTACGTGGGACCGCCGGCTTTCGCCAAGCCCGATGACGTTATCGGGCAGGCGTTGAATAAGCGCCGCAATGGAATCTGCGCCAGCATTGCAGTGCCCGCCCGGTTCCCGGTGCCGAAATGGCGTACTCGATCCCCAGGGGGCACATCGGGAATACCGTTCGCGTCGAAAGCGACAGCCTCCCCGTCACATAGTATTAACCCTGATTAACAAACCTTATCACGGTGAAAAATTCCGCATCTTATTGAACCGATATCGGCTGGATATAGTGGCTCGCTTTCCCGCACGCACCCGTTGCATGCGCAGACAAACAGCCGGAGCCCCTTGATGTCCACCGATACCCGATTCACCGAAGTCGAGGATCTGATGCCCGCCGCCGGCGGGTTGCGCGAGATCCGTCATCACATCCACCACCACCCCGAACTCGCGTACGAGGAGCACGACACGGCCGCGCTCGTCGCAGAGAAGCTCGAACAGTGGGGCTGGCAGGTGACGCGCGGGGTCGGCAAGACAGGCGTGGTCGGCACGCTGCGCGTGGGCGACGGCACGCGCAGCATCGGTATTCGCGCCGACATGGATGCGTTGCCGATCATCGAGGCGACGGGGCTGCCCTACGCGAGCGGCACGCACGGCAAGATGCACGCGTGCGGCCACGACGGCCACACGACGATGCTGCTCGGCGCCGCGCAGCATCTCGCGAAGACACGCAATTTCTCCGGCACCGTGCACCTGTATTTCCAGCCGGCGGAAGAGCACGGCGTCGACAGCGGCGCGAAGAAGATGATCGACGACGGCCTGTTCGAGCGCTTCCCGTGCGATGCCGTGTTCGGCATGCACAACCATCCGGGCGCGGCACCCGGCGTGTTCCTCACGCGGCGCGGCCCGTTCATGTCGGCCGGCGACAAGGCGATCATCACGATCGAAGGCGTCGGCGGCCACGCGGCGCGGCCGCACCTGACGGTCGACCCGGTGGTCGTGGCGGCGAGCATCGTGATGGCGCTGCAGACGATCGTCGCGCGCAACGTCGACCCCGCACAGCCGGCGGTCGTCACGGTCGGCTCGATGCATGCGGGCACCGCGAACAACGTGATCCCGAACGGCGCGCGTCTCGAACTCAGCGTGCGCTCGTTCAGCCCGGACGTGCGCGCGCTGCTCAAGCGCCGCATCACCGAGCTGGCCGAAACGCAGGCCGCGAGCTACGGCGCGAGCGCGAACGTCGAATACATCGAAGGCTATCCGGTCGTCGTCAATACGGATGCCGAAACGGATTTCGCCGCGCAAGTGGCGCGCGAACTCGTGGGCGACGCGCATGTGGTCGAGCAGACCGACCTGCTGATGGGCAGCGAGGATTTCGCGTTCATGCTGCAACAGCGGCCGGGCTCGTTCGTGCGGCTCGGCAACGGCGAAGGCGAGGACGGCTGCATGGTGCACAACCCGAAATACGACTTCAACGATCGCAACCTGCCGATCGGTGCGGCGTACTGGACGCGTCTGGTGGAGCGTTACCTCGGGCAGTAAAGCCGGTGGCGGGGCGAGCGGCCGGCGGTTCCGGCCGCATTCAGAGTAGAGGATAGCGATGCAGAAAGACCATCTCGCGCTGCACCCCGGCCCGGCCGAAGCCACCGTCACCGACACGCGCAGCACGCCTGCCGTCACGCGGCGCGGTGCGATTGCGGCGGCCGTGATCGGCAACTGGCTGGAATTCTTCGATTTCACCGTGTACGGCTTCTTCGCGGTGCTGATCGGCAAGCTGTTCTTCCCGTCGAGCGACCCGACCACGTCGCTGCTGCTATCGGTCGCGACGTTCGCCGCCGGCTTCTTCACGCGGCCGCTCGGCAGCGTCGTGCTCGGCGTCTATGCGGACCGCAAGGGGCGCAAGGCCGCGCTGAATCTGACGATCATGCTGATGGCGCTCGGCACGGGCCTGATCGCGATCGCGCCGACCTATGCGCAGGTCGGCGTGGCCGCGCCGCTGCTGGTCGTGTTCGCGCGCTTGCTGCAGGGCTTCTCGCAGGGCGGCGAATTCGGCGCGGCGACATCGACGCTGCTCGAACAGGGCGGCACGTCGCGCCGCGCGTTCCGCGCGAGCTGGCAGCTCGCGACGCAGGGCGGCGCCGCGCTGATGGGCTCGGGCTTCGCGGCGCTGTTGTCGAACACGATGACGAAGGACGCGCTGGAAGGCTGGGGCTGGCGGTTACCGTTTCTCGTCGGCGTGCTGATCGCGCCGGTCGGGATGTTCTTGCGCCGGCGGCTCGCGGACGACGCGCCCGGCGACCGCCATCACGGCATCGAACGCGGCGTGCTGCACGAGCTGTTCTCGAAGCACACGCGCACGGTGCTGCTGCTGATGCTCACGGTGATGGGCGGCACGGTGTCGACCTACATCCTGACGTTCTACATGCCGACCTATGCGATCCACACGCTCGGCCTGCCGATGAAGCTGTCGATGTTCGTCGGCGTCGCATCGGGCTGCGTGATGCTGGTCACGTGCCCGCTGTTCGGCTGGCTGTCGGACAGGCTCGGCAGCCGGCGCCTGCCGATCTTCGTCGGCCGCGGCGTGCTGGTCGCGCTGCTGTTCCCGGCGTTCTGGCTGATGAACCATCACCCGACGCTGTCGGTGATCCTGCCGCTGACCGCGCTGATGCTGCTGTTCTATTCGCTCGGCTCGGCGTCGGAAATGGCGCTGATGTGCGAGTCGCTGCCGCGCCACGTGCGCGCGACCGGCATCTCGATCGCGTATGCGCTCGCGGTGACGATCTTCGGCGGCACCGCGCAGCTGATTGCGACCTGGCTCGTGAAGACGACCGGCAGCAAGCTCGCGCCGGCCGGCTACGTGGCCGCATGCGTGGTGCTGTCGCTGATCGCGGTGGCGATGCTGCGCGAGACGGCGCGGGATTCGATGGACTGACGCGCAGCGCGGCGCAGCATGACGGTCGGCAAACGGTCATACGCGCTTACCGCCCGCGCACCACCCTCAGGTACGACGCGAGCATCGTCGCGAGTTCCTGCGCGGCCGGCGTGAGCGGCACGGCCGCGCGTTGCAGCAGGCAGATGTCCTGCGATTCGGCTTGTTCACGCACCGGCACCTTCGCAAGCGCGCCGGCAAACGGCCCGTGCCGCGTCACGGCTTCTGTTTCGAGCGACAGGCAATCGGTCTGCGTGACGAGCTGCAGCGTCTCGAACATCCCTTCGACGGTGGCGAGGATCTTCGGCGGCGGCAGGCCGTGCACGTCGAAGTACGCGAGCAGCCGGTTGACGACGGGGTCCGCGCTCAGGTTCGGCGAGCGCGTCGACACCCACGCGTAGTCGGCCAGCTCGGCGAGCGATTTCGCGTGCATTGCCGGATGCCCGTGGCGGCACACGACCACCGGTGCGGACGAGCGCAGCGGCGTGACCGCGAGATCGGTCGTGTCGGTCTGCTTCGCGACGAGCGCGATCGCGAAATCCACCGCGCTTTCCCGCAGCCAGCCGATCATCATCCGCGACGTGCCGGTGCGCAGATGCACGTCGACCTTGTCGAAGCGCGCGCGGAACGCGCTCAGCACCGGCGCGAACGCATCGATCAGCGGCTCGGCCACGAGGCCGAGCGTAACGGTGCCTTCGTACGCGCCGCTCAACTGACGGATTTCCCGCTCGACCTGCTCGCATTCGCCGAGGATCGAACCGGAGCGCGCGAGCAGCCGCTGGCCGACGGCCGTCGGCACGATCCCGCGATTGGTGCGCGTGACCAGCGTCGCGCCGAGCGTTGCCTCGAGGCTCTGCAACTGCTGCGTGACGCCGCTCTGCGCGAGGTCGAGCGCGCGTGCGGCCGCGCGCAGGCTGCCGTGCTCGACGACGGCCTGGAAGATGCGGAGCTGGGAGAGCGTGAACGCCATGGGCGAGCGCGGGGCCGGTGATCGGGAAAAGTGATCATGATAAGGCAGCGGGCGATTCCGGCGGCGGCGCGTGCGCACTACGATCGCAGGCAGTCCGGCTCGTGCCGTTTGCCCATCGTCCCGCCCTTCGTCGACCATGAAACGTACTCTCCTTCCGCTCGTTTCCCTGTGCCTTGCGTTCGCGGCCGGCGCCGCACACGCACTCGATGCGCGCCCCGTGCGCCTCGGCATCGACCCGACTTATCCGCCGATGGATTCGAAGGCGCCCGACGGCAGCCTGAAGGGCTTCGACGTCGATCTGGGCAACGAGATCTGCCGCCGCGCGCAGTTGCGCTGCCAGTGGGTCGAGCTCGAATTCTCCGGGATGATTCCCGCGCTGCAGGCGCGCAAGATCGACGCGATCCTGTCGTCGATGGCGATCACCGGGAAGCGCGAGAAGCAGATCCTGTTCTCGTCGAAGCTGTTCCGTTTCAAGTCGCGGCTCGTCGCGCGGCCCGGCAGCGGCGTCGACAGCACGACCGCGTCGCTTGCGGGCAAGCGCGTCGGCGTGCAGTCGGGCACGCAGTTCGAATCGTGGGCGCTCGCGCACTGGGCGCCGGCCGGCGTCAGCGTGGTGCCGTACAAGAGCCAGGACGACGTGTTCGCCGATCTCGTCAACGGCCGCCTCGATGCGGCGCTGCTGGGCACCGTGGAAGCCGACTACGGCTTCCTGCGCACGCCGAAGGGCAACGGTTTCGCGTTCGTCGGTGCGCCGCTCGACATGGGCGATCGCGGTGTGGGCATCGGCATGCGGCAGTCGGATACGGCGCTCAAGGCGTCGATCGACGGCGCGATCGCGTCGATGCTGAAGGACGGCACGTACGACCGGATCGCGAAGAAGTATTTCGACTTCAACCCGTACGGCGATTGAGCGCCGTGCGACCTTGACGTTTCACCCGCTTCTTCGTTTTCATTTCGTTCGAGACCATCGATGCAGATTCGCACCACGCCGCTCCTGTCGCCGTCGATCGGCACGCAGCGCACGCTGACGAGCTTTCATTTCGGGCCGGCCGACACCGGCCGCAAGATCTACCTGCAGGCCGCGCTGCACGCGGACGAGACGCCCGCGATGCTCGCGGCGTTCGTGCTGAAGCAGCGTCTCGCGCAGCTCGATGCCGAGGGTCGGCTCGCGGCCGAGATCGTGCTCGTGCCGGTCGCGAATCCGGTCGGCCTCAATCATCACCTGCTCGGGCAGTTCATCGGCCGTTTCGATCTGGCGAGCGGCCGCAACTTCAATCGCGGCTTCCTGCCGCTCGCGGAAATCGCCGCGCGTGCGCGTGACCGGCTAGGCGACGACGGCGAACGCAATCGCGCGATCGTGCGCGAATGCGTCGGCGCGGCGCTCGACGAGATCGCGCCGCGGACGGAGTTCGATTCACTGCAGCTGGCGCTGCTGAAGCTGTCGCTCGACGCCGATGTGGTGATCGACCTGCATTGTTCGCTCGAAGCGGTGATGCACGTGTACACGAGCGATACCGCATGGCCGGAAGTCGAGCCGCTCGCGCGTTATCTCGGCTCGGAGGTGTCGCTGCTCGCCGAGGATTCGGGCGGGCATGCGTTCGACGATGCGCATCACCTGCTGTGGACGCAGTTGCGGCAGCACTTGCCGGCGGGCACGCCGATGGCGGCCGGCACCGTGGCCGTGACGGTCGAGTGCCGTGGCCAGCGCGACGTGACGTACGACCATGCGGAACGCGATGCCGATGCGCTCGTCGACTATCTCGTATGGCGCGGCGCGGTGCAGGGCGAACGCAAGCCGCTGCTGCCGCTCGCCGCGCCGGCCACGCCGCTGGCAGGCAGCGAGCAGTTCCATGCGCCGGTGAGCGGGATCCTCGTACACCGCGCGGCGATCGGCGCGACGATCCGCGCCGGCGATCCGCTGTTCGACATCGTCGATCCGCTGACGGACAAGATCACGACGATCTCGAGCGCGACCGACGGCGTGTTCTATATGCGCCGCGCGATCCGCTTCGTGACGGCCGGCGCGCCGCTTGGCCGCGTGACGGGCACGGTGCCGGTGCGCAAGGGGATGTTGCTCGGCGCGTGAGCGGTGCGCCGTCCTACCGGTGCGCGGCGCAATTTCGTTCTTGTCAAATTGACCGTATTTCCGCGCGTCACTAAATTGTGCGGCGCGGAGCTTGCTCCGTGTTCCGTGAGAAGAACGTTGCAATCACGTGGAGTTGATACGGGCAGCCCTGGGCTGCCCGTTTTTTTGCTCGATTGTCGTATCAGTGATATGACAATCGAGCCGGACGCGTCGTTGCATCGGTTTTTCGGGAAGCCGTACGTCGTGACGGCCCCGCCCGTTACTCACCCCCGCCGCGCCACCAGCTCCGACACCGTCTGCGCGGCCTGCTGCAGCGGCCCGAGAAACTCCTTCACCATCTGCTTCGCGGTATGCCGCTGCGCGTTGCCGCTGATGTTCATTGCCGCGATGATTTGCCCACGCCGGTTGCGGATCGGCGCGGACAACGACATCAGGCCCACTTCGAGTTCCTGGTCGACCACGGCCCAGCCCTGCTGGCGCACCTGCGCGATCGCCGCCTTCAGTTCGCCGAGGTCGGTGATCGTGCGCGGCGTATGCGCGCGGATGCCGCTTTGCGCGAGCGTCTCGTCGAGCTCGGCGTCGTCGAGCGCGGACAGCAGCACGCGGCCCATCGACGTGCAGTACGCGGGCAGCCGGCTGCCGATCGACAGGTTGATCGTCATGATCTTGCGGGTCGGCACGCGCAGCACGTAGACGATCTCGGTGCGGTCGAGCACGGCTGCCGAGCAGCTTTCGTGGATCTGCGCCGACAACTGCTCCATCACGGGATCGGCGAGATTCCAGAACGGCATCGACGTGAGGTATGCGAAGCCGAGCTCGAGGATCTTCGGCGTGAGCCGGAACAGCCGGCCGTCGGCCTCGACGTAGCCGAGCGTCTGCAGCGTGAGCAGGATCCGGCGCGCGCCCGCGCGCGTGAGCCCGGTGGCCGACGCGACCTCGGTGAGCGTCTGCTCCGGGCGGGCCGCGTCGAATGCGCGGATCACCGCGAGGCCGCGCGCGAACGACTGGACATAGGAGTCGCCGGGTTTCGTCTGAGTGTCTTCGGTTGTCATGAGCGCCTGGAATATCGTGCAGCCGAGAAGATAGCGCATGGGGCCTGACACGCCAACCGCGCGGCGGACCGCGCGCTTGACAGGTCGTCCCCGCACTCCCTATGATGCGTTGAACGTTCGATACACGATCTTATGTTCGTATATAGAACATTTAAGCGCATCCCGACGGGCAATGCAAGGGGCGCGCCCTGTTCATTCCCCCAGCCTGTCCTGGGACCGGAGACACTGATGACCGAAGCTTTTCTGTGTGATGCGATCCGTACGCCGATCGGGCGTTACGGCGGTGCACTGTCCGGCGTGCGCGCCGACGACCTGGGCGCGGTGCCGCTCAAGGCGCTCGTCGAGCGCAACCGCGACGTCGACTGGACGGCGATCGACGACGTGATCTACGGCTGCGCGAACCAGGCCGGCGAGGACAACCGTAACGTCGCGCGCATGTCGGCGCTGCTCGCAGGGCTGCCGCAGGGTGTGCCGGGTTCGACGATCAACCGCCTGTGCGGTTCCGGCATGGATGCGGTCGGCGTGGCCGCGCGTGCGATCAAGTCCGGCGAGGCCGCGCTGATGGTCGCGGGCGGCGTCGAGAGCATGACGCGTGCGCCGTTCGTGATGGGCAAGGCCGCGAGCGCGTTCGCGCGCCAGGCCGACATCTACGATACGACGATCGGCTGGCGCTTCGTCAATCCGCTGATGAAACAGCTGCACGGCGTCGATTCGATGCCGGAGACGGCCGAGAACGTCGCGGTCGACTACAACATCAGCCGCGCCGACCAGGACCTGTTCGCACTGCGCAGCCAGCAGAAGGCCGCGCGCGCGCAGCAGGACGGCACGCTCGCCGAGGAAATCGTCGCGGTCACGATTGCGCAGAAGAAGGGCGATCCGCTGGTCGTGTCGCGCGACGAGCATCCGCGCGAAACATCGCTCGAAACGCTGGCGAAGCTGAAGGGCGTCGTGCGCCCGGACGGCTCGGTGACGGCCGGCAACGCGTCGGGCGTCAACGACGGCGCTGCGGCGCTGCTGCTCGCGAACGAAGAAACCGCGAAGCGCTTCGGCCTGACGCCGCGCGCACGCGTGCTGGGTATCGCGACGGCCGGCGTCGCGCCGCGCGTGATGGGCATCGGGCCCGCGCCGGCCACGCAGAAGCTGCTCGCCCGGCTCGGGATGACGATCGACCAGTTCGACGTGATCGAGCTGAACGAGGCGTTCGCGTCGCAAGGTCTCGCGGTGCTGCGCATGCTCGGCGTGGCCGACGACGATCCCCGCGTGAACCCGAACGGCGGCGCGATCGCGCTGGGCCATCCGCTCGGCGCGTCGGGCGCGCGTCTCGTGACGACCGCGATGTACCAGCTGCATCGCACGAACGGCCGCTTTGCGCTGTGCACGATGTGCATCGGCGTCGGCCAGGGCATCGCGATCGCAATCGAACGCGTCTGACCTGCGTCACACGGCGAAGCGGCAGGTTACCGCTTCGCGCTGTCCGAAACGATGCGCGGCACGAGGGTTCTCGTGCCGCGCATCGTCGTTAACCGGCCCGCGACAACTGCTTGAGGCGCGCATCGAGCGCATCGATCTCGGTGTCCGCGAACACTTCGATGCCATGCTCGCGCAGCAACGCCGCCGTGACACCGGCGCCCGCGTGCCGCCGGTTCTCGAAGCTCCCGTCATGGATGAACGTGCTGCCGCACGACGGACTGCCGTCGGCGAGGATCGCGAAGCGGCAATCATGCGCGCGCGCGAGGGCCAGCGCGGTATGCGCGCCGGCTACGAACGGTGCGGTCACGTCGGCGCCGTTGACATCGACGATGCGCGCGGCGCCCGCCAGCACCCGCTGCCCCGATTCGCCGTCGGCGATTTCGGCGGGCGGGCGCGGCACGCTGAAGCCGCCGGCCAGTTCGGGGCAGACCGGCACGAGGCGCCCTTCGCGCTGCCACCGTTCGAGCGCCTCGTGTGCGGCGGTCTTGGCCGAGCCGTTGTAACGGACCGGATGACCGACCACGCACATGCTGACGAGGATCTTCGGCATGGCTTGCGGCTGCGCTTCATTCTGCAATTTTGCTCTCCGTGATGCCGCGATGCCGTGATGCCGATGGAGGCCGCGGCAAAGCGGGAAATTCTACGTTTCACCCGTGCGCCGGTGCGTCAGGCCGTCGGCGCTTCCAGATGAATGTCTTCCGGCTCGAGCGCGTACAGTGCCGGGTCGGGCGATGCGCTGACCGTGAAGCCGAGCCGCAGGTAGAAGTCGATCGTGTTCCGCGACGGCGTCGCGGACACGTACAGGCGCGCAGCACCCATCGCGCGCGCCTGCTCGCGGGCCGCGCGGTAGAGCTGCTCGCCGAGCCCGCAGCCGCGCCAGTCGTGGCTCACGTGCAGGAACTTCAACTGCAGCATGTCGCCGCGCGGGCCGAGCGGCTGGCTGTCGACGAAGACCGCCGCGACGAGCCGCGCGCCGTCGAACATGCCGACGCACCAGCCGCCGCGATCGTGGCAGTCGAGCAGGATCGGCGTGTAGTGGTCGGCCTCGCCGTCGGGCCAGCCCGCGACGTCGTAAAAGTCGGGAACGAGATGCAGCGCACCGTCGCGCAGCACGTACAGGTGCTCGATGATCTCGCGCCGGTCGATGGTCCACACGAGCGGCACGTCGTCGCGCGTGAGCCGGCGGGCGACCAGTGCGTCGCGTTCGGCGGCGGTGCGGCGCGTCATGCGGCCTCCCGATGCGCGGCGATCGCAAACATCAGCGGCAGGCGCGGCATGCCGTCGGGCGGCACCATCCGGCGGCCGTCCAGCTCGCGCATGTCGTCGAAGCCTTTCCAGCCGTTCGCATACGGATATTCGGTCAGGCGGTCGATCACGAGCCCGGCCGATACGAGCGCGTTCACGACTTCGCCGATGCCCCACATGAACTCGTAGCTCGGATGCGGGTTCGCGAAATCGACGACGCCCGGATGGTCGTGCTGCGCGCCGAGCCCCGTGCCGGATGCGGCAACATAATCGCCGACACCTGCCGGCTCCTCGGTCGCATCGCCTTTGAAATAGTCGTAGTGCGGCTTCCAGTGTTCGTCGAAATACAGCGCGAACGGATGGAACTCGACCATCGCGAAACGGCCGCCGGGCGCGAGCAGCGCGGCGATCCCGCGTGCCCACGCGTTCAGGTCGGACAGCCAGCAGATCGCGCCGTACGACGTGAACACGCGAGCGAAGCGCTCGCCGCGCGCGGCGGCCTCGGGCATCCAGTCGAGCACGTCGGCGCGCTCGAAGCGTGCGGGCAGGCCCGCGTCGGCCGACAGTTGTCGTGCAAAGGCGATCGCTTCGTCGGAGATGTCGACGCCCGTCGCGTCCGCACCGGCGCGCACGAGGCTCAGCGTGTCCTGTCCCGCGTTGCACTGCAGGTGCAGGAGCCGCAGCCCGCTGACGTCGCCGAGCAGTTCGCGTTCTTCCGGAAAGAGCGTCGAGCCGCCTGCGCGGAAAAATGCGGCCTGATCCCCTTTATGGCTGTTATGCGCGACTGTCGCCGTATTCCAGGACAGCCGATTCAGTTCGTGCAATGCCTTTTTCATCGAATTCGAATGCTGGTTGAATGGAGCAGGATAGATGGAATCGTTTCGCCGAGTGTAACGGCCGACCGCATTGACCTGCCTCGCGGCTTGGCCGGGCGGCGCGGCGTGGCATATGAATGAACGCGCGTGGCGAATATTGCCGGATTATTTGATCGAAATCATGGTGGCCGCCGAATTGAATATTTTATGCGAAGAAAGGGTAAGGTTTTTCCCCAATATGCCGACAGTCTGATGAAGACCGTCGTAAAGCGATAAACCGTTTTTCGGCTACTGAGCGTGAAGTCAGCGCGACGCGGACGTCAGATCCGCTTTTCGGAGCCTTGCATGCGCAATAACCAGCCCGTTACCCAACAGGAATTCGATTTTCCCGACGACGTCACGCTGATGTCGACGACCGACGCAGACAGCATCATCACCTATGCCAACACGACGTTCGCACAGGTGAGCGGCTTCACGAACGAGGAACTCGTCGGCCAGCCGCACAACGTGGTGCGCCACCCGGACATGCCGCGCGAAGCGTTTGCCGACATGTGGGCGACGCTCAGGCGCGGCGAGCCGTGGACCGCGCTCGTGAAGAACCGCCGCAGGAACGGCGATCACTACTGGGTGCGTGCGAACGCGATTCCCGTGATGCGCAACGGCGAGCCGCAAGGCTACATGTCGGTGCGCACGAAGGCGCCGCACGACGAGTCCGAGGCTGCCGATGCGCTGTATCGTGCGTTCCGCGAAGGCAAGGCCGGCCAGCGCCGGTTCCACAAGGGGCTGGTGATCCGCACGGGGCTGATGCGCATCGCGTCGCTGTCGCAGACGATGTCGGTGCGCGCGCGTGTGCACTCGGCGCTGTGCGTGCTTGCGCCGGCGGTCGTTGGCGCGGGCTGGGCATGCGGGCTGGCGGGCGGCGGGCTCGCGGCGTTTGCCGGCGTGACGGTCGGCGTGACGGCGGCGGCCGGCCTGTGGCTTGATGCGCAGATCGTGCGTCCGCTGAAGCGGCTGCGCGACCAGGCGCTGAACGTCGCGACCGGTGAAAGCCGGCGCGGCGTGCGGATGAACCGTGTCGACGAGATCGGCATGACGCTGCGCACGATCAACCAGCTCGCGCTGATGTTCCGCTGGCTCGTCGACGACGTCAGCGAGCAGGTGCACAACGTGCAGCGTGCGAGCAACGAGATCGCGCAGGGCAACAACGATCTGAGCGCGCGCACCGAGCAGGCGGCGTCGAGCGTGCAGGAGACGGCCGCGTCGATGGCCGAGATGACGGCGACCGTCGACAGCAACGCGGAGACCGCGCTGCAGGCGAACCGGCTCGCGATGTCGGCCAGCGAGGCGGCCGGGCGTGGCGGACAGGCGGTGGGCGAGGTCGTCACGACGATGAGCGACATCACGGCCAGTTCTCGCAAGATTGCCGACATCATCGGCGTGATCGACGGCATCGCGTTCCAGACCAACATCCTTGCGCTGAACGCGGCCGTGGAAGCGGCACGCGCGGGCGAGCAGGGGCGCGGCTTCGCGGTGGTCGCGGGCGAGGTGCGGGCACTCGCGCAGCGCAGCGCGAATGCGGCGAAGGAGATCAAGACGCTGATCGGCGCGAGCGTCGAGCGCGTCGAATCGGGCGTGCGGCGTGTGGACGAGGCAGGCAAGACGATGGAGGACATCGTCACGCAGGTGAAGCGCGTGTCGGACCTCATTGCGGAGATCAGTTCGTCGACGGCCGAGCAGAGCACGGGAGTTGCGCAGGTCGACCAGGCAGTCGTGCATCTGGACAACATCACGCAGCAGAACGCAGCGCTGGTCGAGCAGAGCACGGCAGCGTCGGAGAGCCTGAAGCAGCAGGCAACGCGTCTCGTGGATGCGGTGAACGTGTTCCGGTGATCGTCGGGGCGCGCACGTGATGTGCGCGCCAAATCAATACATCAGGGTTGACGCGCGCAATGCGCGTTCAGGGTTTTTGATTTATTTGAAATGCGCCAAACGAGAAATATTCGTATTCAAATTTCACGTTTTTGATTTGGATCAATTTTGGCGAATTGCATTAAATCGTAAGACGAATATCCGCCAAACCGTTGCCTGTATTGGTGTTTAGTTTCATATGTAAACAAGATGTTTGGTAAAGGAAAGATGATGCGTTTCTAATGCATATTTTCCCGAATACACCATAATGTTTTCGTGGAATTTGCCGAAAGCGCAGGAGCAGGACCAACGTGCATGCGGATAAGCCGCAATGCGCGGGGTCTCGAATCAATCGACGAGCGGACGCAAGATCCGTCACCCGGAGCTCCACACCATGCGCAACAACCAGCCCGTCACGCAACGCGAATTCGATTTTCCCGATGACGCGACGCTGATGTCGACCACCGACGCGAACAGCTACATCACCTACGCGAACGCGGCCTTCATGCAGGTCAGCGGATTTTCCCCCGAAGAGATCGAAGGCCAGCCGCACAACGTCGTGCGGCATCCGGACATGCCGCAGGAGGCGTTCGCCGACATGTGGGCGACGCTCAAGGGCGGCGAGCCTTGGACCGCGCTCGTGAAGAACCGCCGCAAGAACGGCGATCACTACTGGGTGCGCGCGAATGCGATTCCGGTGATGCGTAACGGCCAGCCGAAGGGATACATGTCGGTGCGCACGAAGGCGACGCGCGACGAGATCGCGGCTGCGGAGGCGCTCTACAAGGAATTCCGCGAAGGGCGGGCCGGCAACCGGCATTTTCACAAGGGGCTGATCGTCCGCAAGGGCGTGGCCGGATTCACGTCGCTGTTCCAGACGATGTCGGTGCGTGCGCGGCTCCATGCGTCGCTGTGCGTACTCGCGCCGGTCGTGGTGGCCGGCGGCTGGGCGTGCGGGCTGGCCGGCGGCGGGCTCGCCGCGTTCGCGGCGGTGACGGTCGGTGCGGCTGCTGCTGCGGGGCTGTGGCTCGATGCGCAGATTGCGCGCCCGCTCATGCAGTTGCGCGACGAGGCGCTGCGCGTGGCGACCGGCGAAAGCCGCAGCGGCGTGCGGATGAACCGCGTCGACGAGATCGGCATGACGCTGCGCACGATCAACCAGCTCGGGCTGATGTTCCGCTGGCTCGTCGACGACGTCAGCGAGCAGGTGCTGAACGTGCAGCGCGCGAGCAACGAGATCGCGCAGGGCAACAACGACCTGAGCGCGCGCACCGAGCAGGCGTCGACGAGCGTGCAGCAGACTGCCGCGTCGATGGCCGAGATGACGGCGACCGTGTCGAGCAATGCGGAGACGGCGCTGCAGGCGAATCAATTGTCGGTATCGGCGAGCGACGCGGCCGAGCGCGGCGGGCAGGCGGTGAGCGAGGTGGTCGCGACGATGAACGACATCACGGCCAGCTCGCGGAAGATCTCGGACATCATCGGCGTGATCGACGGCATCGCGTTCCAGACCAACATCCTTGCGCTGAACGCGGCGGTGGAGGCCGCGCGGGCCGGCGATCAGGGGCGTGGTTTCGCGGTGGTCGCGGGCGAGGTGCGGGCGCTTGCGCAACGCAGCGCGAATGCGGCGAAGGAGATCAAGACGCTGATCGGCGCGAGCGTCGAGCGGGTCGAATCGGGTGCACGGATCGTCGATGGCGCGGGCAAGACGATGGAGGACATCGTCACGCAGGTGAAGCGCGTGTCGGACCTCATTGCGGAGATCAGTTCGTCGACGGCCGAGCAGAGCACCGGTGTCGCGCAGGTTGACCAAGCGGTGGTGCATCTGGACAACATCACGCAGCAGAACGCGGCGCTCGTCGAGCAGAGCACGGCGGCGTCGGAGAGCCTGAAGCAGCAGGCGACGCGGCTGGTGGAGGCGGTGAACGTGTTTCGGTGATGAGCGGTGGAAGAAGTGACGCGGGCACGGCGGCGAGGGGTACCGGCCCGCGTCGGACCGCCCGGTTCCGGCCGGGCGGTCAGGGCCTGTCACCGAAGCGGCGCCAGGCCCCGAACCGTCAGACGGCGAGGCAGAGGTACTTGATCACGACGTAGTCGTCGATGCCGTAGTGCGAGCCTTCGCGCCCGAGGCCCGACTGCTTCACGCCGCCGAACGGCGCGACTTCGTTCGAGATCAGGCCCGTGTTCACGCCGACCATCCCGTATTCGAGCGCTTCCGCCACCTTCCACACGCGGCCGATGTCGCGGCTGTAGAAGTACGCGGCCAGGCCGAACTCGGTGTCGTTCGCGAGGCGGATCACTTCGTCGTCGCTGCCGAACTTGAACAGCGGCGCGAGCGGCCCGAACGTCTCTTCCTTCGCGACCTTCATCGCCGGCGTGACGCCCGTCAGCACGGTCGGCTCGAAGAAGCCGTGGCCGAGCGCGTGGCGCTTGCCGCCCGTCACGACGGTCGCGCCCTTCGCGAGCGCGTCCTCGATGTGTGCCTCGACCTTCAGCACCGCGGCTTCGTTGATCAGCGGACCTTGCGTGACGCCCGGCTCCGTGCCGCGGCCCACCTTCAGCTGGCCGACGGCCGCCGCGAGCTTCTGCGCGAACTGGTCGTACACGGCTTCATGCACGTAGAAACGGTTCGTGCACACGCAGGTCTGGCCGCTATTGCGGTACTTCGACGCGATCGCGCCCTGCACGGCCGCATCGAGATCGGCGTCGTCGAACACGATGAACGGCGCGTTGCCGCCGAGTTCCAGCGACACCTTCTTGACCGTCGCCGCGCATTGCGACATCAGCAGGCGGCCGACCGGCGTCGAGCCGGTGAACGACAGCTTGCGCACGATCGGGTTCGACGTCAGCTCCCCGCCGATCGCCTTCGGGTCGCCCGTGACGACGCTGAACACGCCCGCCGGCACGCCCGCGCGCTCGGCCAGCACAGCCATCGCGAGCGCCGAGAACGGCGTCGCTTCAGCCGGCTTCACGACGATCGGGCAGCCTGCGGCAAGCGCCGGGCCGACCTTGCGCGTGATCATCGCCGCCGGGAAGTTCCACGGCGTGATCGCCGCGCACACGCCGATCGCTTCCTTCGTCACGACGATGCGCTTGTCGCTCGCCGGCGTCGGGATCGTGTCGCCGTACACGCGCTTGCCTTCTTCCGCGAACCATTCGAGGAACGATGCGGCATAGCCGATCTCGCCCTTCGCTTCGGCCAGCGACTTGCCTTGCTCGGTGGTCAGGATCAGCGCGAGGTCGTCGGCGTTTTCCATCATCAGGTCGTGCCACTTGCGCAGGACGACCGCACGTTCCTTTGCCGTCTTCTTGCGCCACGCCGGCCAAGCGGCGTTCGCGGCTTCGATCGCGTGACGCGTCTCGGCCGTGCCCATCGCCGGCACCGTGCCGAGCAGGCCGCCCGTCGCCGGGTTGCGGACTTCGAACGTCTCGCCGTTCGTCGCGCCTTGCCATTCGCCGTTGACGTACGCCTGCTGGCGGAACAGCGACGGGTCTTTCAGTGCCAGGGTTTCCTGAACCGTGCTCATATGAATCACCTGCTTCGAATAGGACGGATGAAACGGCCGCCGCCGTCACGAAGACGGCGGCGGCGCAATCAGTTGATGAAGTCGACGGACACTCAGGCCGGCACGCCGACCGTTTCCTTCAGCACTTCCTCGAGGATCACGAGCGCTTCGTCGAACACGGCTTGCGGGATCGTCAGCGGGAACAGGAAGCGCACGACGTTCGAGTACACGCCGCACACGAGCAGCAGCAGGCCGCGCTCGAGCGCACGCGTCTGCACGCGCTTCGTGAATTCCGCATCCGGCTCGCCCGAGCCCGGCTTCAGGAACTCGACCGCGATCATCGCGCCCGGGCCGCGCACGTCGGCGATCTGCGGCACGTCGGCCTGCAGTGCGTTCAGCTTCGCCTTCAGCACGTCGCCCAGTTGCGTTGCGCGCTCGCACAGCTTCTCTTCGTCGATGATCTCGAGCACCGCGTGTGCCGATGCGACGGCCAGCGGGTTGCCCGCGTACGTGCCGCCGAGGCCGCCGGGCGCTGCCGCGTCCATCACGTCCGCACGGCCGACGACGCCCGACAGCGGCATGCCGCCTGCAAGGCTCTTCGCCATCGTGATCAGGTCGGCCAGCACGTCGTAGTGCTGCATCGCGAACAGCTTGCCGGTACGCGCGAAGCCCGTCTGCACTTCGTCGGCGATCAGCAGGATGCCGTGCTCGTTACAGATCTTGCGCAGCGCGCGCACGAACTCGGCCGGCGCCGGGTTGAAGCCGCCTTCGCCCTGGACCGGTTCGAAGATGATCGCGGCGACGCGCTTCGGATCGATGTCGGCCTTGAACAGCATCTCGATCGCCTTGATCGAGTCGGCGGTCGTCACGCCGTGCACGGCGTTCGGGTACGGCGCGTGGAACACGTCGCCCGGGAACGGGCCGAAGTTCAGCTTGTACGGGGCGACCTTGCCGGTCAGCGCCATGCCCATCATCGTGCGGCCGTGGAAACCGCCCGAGAACGCGATGACGCCCGGACGGCCGGTCGCTGCGCGCGCGATCTTGATCGCGTTCTCGACGGCTTCCGCGCCGGTCGTGAAGAACGCGGTCTTCTTCGGGAAATCGCCCGGCGCGCGGTCGTTGATCTTTTCAGCCAGCTCGACGTACGACGCGTACGGGACGATCTGGTAAGCGGTGTGCGTGAAGTTGTTCAGCTGATCCGCGATCGCCTTGACGATCTTCGGGTGGCGGTGGCCGGTGTTCAGCACCGCGATGCCGGCGGCGAAATCGATGAAGCGGCGGCCTTCGACATCCCACAGTTCCGCGTTCTCGGCGCGGGCTGCGTAGAAATCGCACATCACGCCAACGCCGCGCGGGGTGGCGGCGTTCTTGCGGGCCTGCAGGTCGGCATTCTTCACGGTCATCTCCTTGATGTTCTGTCCGGTGGGATAAAAAACGGCCGCGTTGGCAGCCCATGGAGGCGACTATAATCACATTTGGCTCTGGCAATCAGAGCCATTTCAATAAATATTCAGGAGCCAATCATGCGCGCGAGCGTGTTGTCGGACTGGCTGGCGCAGCGCCTCGTGCGCGGCGGCGAACAGCCGATCTACCGGCAGCTTCACCGGCTGCTGCAACAGGCGATCCTGTCGCGCGAACTGCCGGCCGGCACGCGCGTGCCGTCGTCGCGGCTCCTGGCCGCTGAGCTCGGGATCGCGCGCAACACGGTCACGCAGGTTTACGAACAGCTTGCGCTCGAAGGCTACGTGAACTCGGCAACCGGCCGCGGCACGTTCGTCGCCGACAGCGCGCCGGACGAGATCGTCGGTGCGCCGACCGACGCGGCGGCTGCGCGCCCGGCGCTCGTGCAGGCTTCCGTGCGGCGGCTGTCCGCGCGCGGCACGCGGCTCGTCGAAGGCGCCGGTGTATCGAAACGGCAGGGCGGCGCGTTCATGCCGGGCGTGCCCGATGTGTCGCGATTTCCGGCGCGCGTGTGGACGCGGCTGCACAACAAGTACTGGCGGCGCCTGCGCCCCGACCTGCTGACCTACGCGCCGGGCGGCGGGCTCGCGCTGCTGCGCGAGGCGCTGGCCGACTACCTGCGCACGTCGCGCTCGGTGCGCTGCACGCCCGAGCAGATCGTGATCACGACCGGCATTCACCAGTCGATCGACCTCGCGGTGCGGCTGCTGACCGATCCGGGCGACGCGATCTGGACCGAGGATCCGTGCTACTGGGGCGTGCGCAGCGTGCTGAACGTGTCGGGGCTGACGACGCGGCCGATTCCGGTCGACGACGAAGGCATCGCGCCGTCGGCCGCCGATCTCGCCGAACCGCCGAAGCTGATGCTCGTCACGCCGTCGCACCAGTATCCGCTCGGGATGGTGATGAGCCTCGCGCGGCGGCGGATGCTGCTCGAATACGCGCGCCAGCACGGCTGCTGGATCATCGAGGACGACTACGACAGCGAATTCCGCTACGGCAGCCGGCCGCTCGCGTCGCTGCAGGGTCTCGATACGGCCGGGCAGGTGATCTATGTCGGCAGCTTCGGCAAGACGCTGTTCCCGGGGCTGCGGGTCGGCTACCTGGTCGCGCCGGAGCCGCTCGCGGAAAGTTTCGCGACCGCCAGCGCCGAGCTGTATCGCGAAGGGCAGTTGCTGCAGCAGGCGGTGCTGGCCGAATTCATCGCGGAAGGGCACTTCGTGTCGCATATCCGCAAGATGCGCACGTTGTATGGGCAGCGGCGCGAGGTGCTGCTCGACGCGGTCGCGCGGCGCTACGGCAACACGCTGCACGCGCTCGGCAGCGATGCCGGGCTGCATTTGGTCACGCAGTTGCCGGAAGGCGTCGACGATCGCGCGGTCGCGCAGGCCGCGCTCGAACGCAATATCGTCGTGCGGCCGTTGTCGGGATATTACGCGGACCGCGAACGTGCGGCGCCGGGGTTGCTGCTCGGCTACGCGTGCGTGCCGGAGGACGAGATCGCGATCGCGTTCGCGACGCTCGCCGAGGCGATCGACGAGCGGGCGTTTGGTCGGGTGGTCGAGGTGGCTTGAGCGGCGCATGCGGTGGCGGTATCGCGTTGCGATGCCTGCCGCGTCCATCGATACCGGACGGCGGCGAGCGCTTCGCACCGCGAAGAGCACGTGCGCGCTGCAGACCCTACCGCGAACCTCAATACCCGATCCACACCGCGAACGTCAGCACGACGCACGACAGCGCGAGCAGCGTCAGGAACAGCGGCAGCACGAAGCGGATCCACGCGCCGAAATCGACGCGCGCGGTGGCCAGATACGCGAGCAGCATCCCGGACGTCGGCGTGACGAGGTTCGTCAGCCCGCCGCCGAGCACGAATGCGAGCACCGACGTCTGGCCGCTCACGCCCGAGAGCTGCGCGATCGGCCCGATGATCGGCATGCTGACCGCCGCCTTGCCGGACACCGATGGAATGAACACGTCGAGCACCATCTGCACCGCCATCAGCCCGTTCGCGACCCACACCGGCGACTGACCATCCGCGAGCCGCGTGAAGAAGTTGATCAGCGTGTCGAGCACGAGGCTGTTCTGCAGCAGCAGTTCGACGGAAGCGGCGAGCCCCATCAACAGCGCCGCGAGGATCATGTTCTTCATCCCGTCGACGAACGCGTCCGCCGCACTGCGCGAATCGAGCCCGCCGATCACGGCCGTCGCGATGCTCACGAACGTATAGAACGCCGCCAGCTCGACGTTGCCCCACTTCAGTTCGCGCGTGCCGTAGATCAGCATCGCGACCGCCGCCGCGAACACGACCAGTGTCGCCTTGTGGCGCAGCGACAGCTTCGCGGTTGCTTGTGCTACATGGCCGGTTGCGGTTTGCCCGGCGCGATAGCCGGTGCTGCGCACGTAGCGCAGCAGGTACAGGATGCCGATCGTCAGGAAGACGACGAACACGGCCGCGCGCAGCGCGACGCCGCTGAACAGCGGCACGCCGACCAGCGGCTGCGCGACGGCCAGCGCGAGCGGGTTCGTGACCGACGCGATATAGCCGATCTTCGCGGCAAGCGCGACCAGTGCGACCGCGAACAGGTCGGAGAGACCCAGGCGCCGCGCCATCACGACCACCATCGGAATGATCACGAGGTACTCGGAGATGAAGCCGAGCAGCGTGCTGCCGAGCCCGATCAGGATCATCAGCATCGGTGTGAGCAGGTACGCATTGTTGCCGGTGAGCTGCAGCAGCCGGTCGATGCCCGCGTCGACCACGCCGGTGCGGCGCATCACGCCGAACATCCCGCCGACGAACATCACCATCACGATCAGCGGCGCGTTCTTCAGCAATCCTTCCGGTATCGCGACGAATGCCGAGACGAGGCTCGCGGGCATCGCATGCGTGGGCGTGCTGTGGCTCACTGCCGGTGCAACGAGCGTCGTGAGCGCGGTGGTCTTCGGCACCACGTGATAGGTGCCCGGCACGACGAGCCGGCCGTTGCGCTCGAAGCGGCCGGAATCGACGATCCAGGTGAGTGCGATCGCGACGGCCAGCACCCACAGCATCATCACGACCGGATGCAGCATCTTGCCGTGCGGATGCGGCGCGCGGCCGGCGTGGGCCGATGCGTCGCCGGGCGCATTGCCGGCCGCGTCGTGGGTCGCTGCATCAGCCGGTGCCGCGAGCGGGGTGGCGTCGGCGGCGCGTGCGCCGGCCGGGTTCGGGGAAGAGGCGGACATCGGATCCTCGTCGAAGAAGGAGCGGGCCGTCAGGCCGGTTGCAGCGCGGCGCGCGCCGGGACGTAGCCGAGTTCGGCGGAAATGGCGAGGCTGCACGCCTGCAGGCGCTCGAGATAGTCGGGGATGTCGGCGTGGCTCACGCGCACCTCGGGCCCCGTCACGCTGACCGACGCGACCGTTGCGCCGGTCAGGTCGCGCACCGGCACCGCGATCCCGACCGCGCCGGGCGTCACCTCGCCGCTGCTCACCGCGTAGCCCTTGCGGGCGACCGCGTCGAGTTCGCCGGCGAGCTTCGCCGGATCGTCGGCGTGCCCGTTTCGGCGCAGTTGCGCGAGGTATTCGTCGCGCACCGGATCGGGCGCGAAGGCGAGCAGCACCTTGCCCGATGCGCCGAAATTGATCGGCCGGCGGTTGCCGACCGCACCGACGGTGCGCACCGCATGCGTCGTTTCGCAGCGCGCGACGCACACCGATTCGAGCCCTTCGCGCACGCGCAGCACGATGGTCTCGTTGATCGCCTGGTTGAGCGCGAGCATGTGCCGGTGCGCGGCGCGCACGAGCGCGTTCTGCTGCGACGCGGCCACGCCGATCACGAACGCCTGCGGGCCGAGCGCATAGGTGGACGTGCGCGGGTCCTGCACGACGAAGCGGTGCAGTTCCAGCGTGCACAGCATCCGGTAGGTGCGCGACTTGTTGATGCCGAGCTGCGATGCGAGCTCGGTCACGCCGAGGTTCGGGTGTTCGGCGACGTAGGTCAGCAGCTTCAGCGCGCTGTCGACGGCGTCGACGATATAGGTCGTCATGCGATTTCTCCCTGCGGCGCGATGCGCGCGCGGACGTAATCGGCGAGCGCGTCGAGATAGGCGTCGACCGAGCGCTTCAGCGTCGCAAATCCTGCGTGTTTCGCGAACGCGGCCTCGTCCATGTACAGCGCGCGATTGAATTCGATCTGGATGCTGTGGCGCTGCCGCGCGGGATCGGCGAGCGCGGTCAGCAGATCACCACCCTGGTACGGGTCGTTGACCTGCACGCGATAGCCGGCCTCGGCGAACCACTGCGCGGTCCACGCGGTGAAGGCCGGGTCGGCGGTCGTGCCGCGCCGGTCGCTGACGACGACGTCCGGCCGCAATGCGCCCGCGTCGACGTTCATCGCGTTGCCGCGTGACTTCATCGAATGGCAGTCGATATGCCAAAGCGCGCCGTGCGCGGCGTGCAGCGGCTCGGCGATGGCGGCGAGCGCGCGGCGGTACGGCAGGTAGTACGCGTCGATCCGGTGGCGCACTGCGTCGAGCGACAGCTTGCGGTCGTACAGCGGCACGCCGGGCAGCGCGTCGCGCCGGATCAGCCCCATCCCGCGCTGCGTGTACGGCTGAGGCGACAGCGGCTCGGGCCACGGCTCGGCGAGCAGCGTCGCGTCGATGTCGGTTTCCGCGCGGTTCGGGTCGATGTATGCGCGCGGAAACGTCGCGCCGAGCAGCGTGCCGCCGCGCGCGGGCGCGCCGGCCCACAGTTCGTCGATGTACGCGTCCCACGTCGTGCGGATCGCGTCATCGGGCGCGACGGTGGCGAAGTCCGGCGGATACGCGATGCCGCTGTGCGGCGAGTCGACGACGATCGGCAGGGCCGGCACCGTCGGCGTCGCGACGAAATACGCAGGCGATGCGCCGGCAGTCGCGTTGTTGCAATTAAACGTCAGCATGGGGATCAGGTTCTTTACCTAGTTTTTCAGAATGTCTCGTGCGTTTGTTTTAATCGTTAAAACAGCGTATCAATATTTCACAACGACTGAAAATCGCGGTCAAGGGCTTTTTGCGATACCGGGATTACGCGTCGCGATCTGGCTGTAATGCCCGTAGATATTGGGCTTGTTTCATTCTTTGAAACGCCTGGCGATTCAGAGGTATTCGACTCCCGTGTGCGATTTTTGGCATCGCTTGACGCTTCAAATCGCCGAATTCGACAATGAATAAGACGATGTTTTATTCAATAAAACACGTTTCGAGTGAAATAAATCGCTCCCCATATTCAATCGACAAAAGGGGTCGGAGATGAAGCGGAAAGGAATGGCGGTCGCGCTGGCGGGTATCGCAACGGCGGCGGGTGCGATGCACGCGCATGCGCAGTCGAGCGTGACGCTGTACGGCGTGGTCGATTCGGGGATCACGTACACGAACAACCAGAACGGGCATGCCGCGTGGCAGGCGACCGGCGGCAACGAGCAGGGCACGCGCTTCGGGCTGCTCGGCAAGGAAGACCTCGGCGGCGGCACGCGCGCGGTGTTCCGCCTCGAGAACGGCTTCAACATCGAGAGCGGCGCCGCGAGCCAGGGCGGCCGGCTGTTCGGGCGCCGCGCATACGTCGGACTGGAGAACGACCGCTGGGGCACGCTGACGATGGGCCGCCAGTACAACGCGGCGCAGGAAGTGCTGGAGCCGCTGCAGATCGGCGCGACCACCGCGCTCACGCAGTACGCGCTGCATCCGTTCGATACCGACGACCTGAACAACACGTTCCGCACCAACAACTCGGTGCAGTACCAGACGCCCACGTGGTACGGGCTGCACGCGGTCGGCCTGTATGGCTTCTCGAATTCGACGTCGTTCGCGCAAAACCGCGTGTGGAGCATCGGAACGAGCTACGAGAACGGGCCGCTGCAACTCGGTGCGGCGTACGTGCGCGTCGATCATCCGGCGCTCGACACCGCCGGCGCGGCGGCGTCCGACAACTACTACACGTTCATCAAGGGCGTGACACGCCAGCAGATCTGGGGCGCGGGCGGCGCGTACGCGTGGGGCGCTGCGACGTTCGGGCTGCTGTACACGAGCTCGCTGTTCAACCTGCAGACGGGCGGCGCGATGCGTTTCAACAACTACGAGGGCAGCGTGCGCTACCTGATGACGCCCGCGCTGCAGTTCGCGCTCGGCGAAACCTACACGCAGGTGCTCGCATCGCAGGGGCCGAAGCCGAGCTCGCACTACCTGCAGACGAGCGTCGGTGCGCAGTATTTCCTGTCGAAGCGTACCGATATCTACGTGAACGCGTTCTACCAGCGTGCGTCGTCGAACACGGTGGCCGCGATCGAAGGAATCTCGAATCCGTCGAGCACGCGCACGCAGATCGTCGCGGTGACCGGCATCCGGCACAAGTTCTGACGCGGCGGCAGGCTGCGGCGTCAGAACTTGCTGCTTACAGCCGGATCAGCGCCGCGCCCGCCACCACCAACGCGCACGCGGCGAGCCGCTGCGCGCCGGGCCGCTCGCGCATCACGAGCCAGCCGATCGCGACCGCGAAGATCGAGCTCGTTTCGCGCAGCGCCGATACCGTCCCGACCGGCAAGTACCGGTACGCGAGGATCACGATGCCGTACGCGGCGAGCGAAATGGTGCCGGCGATCGTGCCCTGCGTGAGTGCGGTGCGCGGGCCGAGCACCGCGCACGGGCCGCCTCGCACCGCGCACACGAGCACGAACTGCGGCACGCTCCACAGCACGTACACCCATGCGATGTAGCCGAGCGCGCTGCCGGACACGCGCGAGCCGATGCCGTCGCAGATCGAGTACGCGGCGATGAACACGCCCGTGAGCAGCGCAAACGGCACGCCTTCGCCGGAGAACCGGAAGCCGCGCCGCAGTGCGAGCGACATGATGCCGAACGACACGAGTGCGATGCCCGCGAAGCCGAACGGCGTCGGCCGCTCGTGCAGAATCGCGAGCGCGAGTACCGACACGAGCAGCGGCGAAATCCCGCGTGCGATCGGGTAGATCTGCCCGAATTCGCCGCTGCGGTACGCCCGCGCCAGCGTGAAGCAGTACGCGACCTCGAGCACGGCCGACCCGGCGATATACGGCCACGCGGCAGGCGCCGGCGCGGGCAGCAGCGCGGCGCCGGCGACGCCGAACACGAAATACGGCAGCGACATCGTGCCGAGCTGGACGAGCCGGTCTTCGCTGACGTGGAGGAAGGCATTCCAGATCGCGTGCAGCAACGCGGAGCACAGCACGAGGCCGATGAAGAGGTGGTCCATGAACGAACGGGCGGACAGGCGCGCGAGCGGAGGGGGGCGCGGTCATTATGTGGGTATCGGGCGCACTCGCAAGGAATTGTCGATAATGGCGTGTTGTTATTCACCGGATGCCGACCATGACCGAAGCCACCCAAGCCCAGCCTGCCGTTCCGCGCCTCACGAGCCTGTCACATGGCGGCGGCTGCGGCTGCAAGATTGCGCCGGGCGTGCTGTCCGAGCTGCTGAAGCGCGCGACGCCGCCCGCGCTGTTCCCGGATCTGCTGGTCGGCACCGAGACGTCCGACGACGCGGCCGTCTACCGCCTCAACGACGAGCAGGCGATCGTCGCGACCACCGACTTCTTCATGCCGATCGTCGACGATCCGTTCGACTTCGGCCGCATCGCCGCGACCAACGCGCTGTCCGACGTCTATGCGATGGGCGGCAAGCCGATCCTCGCGCTCGCGCTGGTCGGCATGCCGATCAACGTGCTCCCGCACGAGACGATCGCGGCCGTGCTGCGCGGCGGCGAATCGGTGTGCGCGGACGCCGGCATCCCGGTCGCGGGCGGCCACTCGATCGATTCGGTCGAGCCGATCTACGGGCTCGCGGCGATCGGCGTCGTGCACCCGTCGCGCGTGAAGCGCAATGCGGCCGCGCGCGCGGGCGATGTGCTCGTGCTCGGCAAGCCGCTCGGCGTTGGCGTGTTGTCCGCCGCGCTGAAAAAGAACCAGCTCGATGCCGATGGCTATGCGCAGATGGTCGCGACGACCACCAAGCTGAACCGGCCGGGCGCCGAACTTGCCGCGCTGCCGGGCGTGCATGCGCTGACCGACGTCACGGGCTTCGGGCTGCTCGGCCATACGCTCGAGCTGGCGCGCGGCGCGCACCTCACCGCGCGCGTGCACTATGCGTCGCTGCCGTGGCTCGCGGGCGTCGAGGCGTTCGTCGCCGATGGCGTGTTCACCGGTGCGTCGGGTCGCAACTGGGCCGCGTACGGCGCGGACGTGCAACTGGCCGCTACGCTGCCGCCCGTCGCGCAGGCGCTGCTGACCGACCCGCAGACGTCGGGCGGCTTGCTGGTCGCGTGCACGCCGGAGGCCGTCGACGACGTGCTCGCATGCTTCCGTGCCGACGGCTTCGACCGCGCGGGCGTGATCGGCGAGATGGTGGACGGGCCTGCGCGCGTCGACGTCGCGTGACGCTCGAGCGGCACACCGGTTTTTCTGCGGTCGCTAGAATCGATGCCTTCCATCGAGAAGGCATCGACGACCGATGAACGACTTCCTGTTCGGGCTGATGATCGCGCTGTCGGTCGGGCCCGTTGCGCTGATGATCGCGAACTACGGGATGCGCGCCGGCACCGCAAGCGGCGTGCGCGCGGCGGTGGGCGTCGCGACGGCCGACGGCTGTTATGCGGTTATCGCGTTCACGCTCGGTGCGATGCTCGCGAGCACGCTCGCCGCGCATCTGTTGCTGTTTCGGCTGGTCGGCGCGCTCGTGCTGCTCGCGATGGGCGCGCGGATGCTGTGGCAGGCGCTGCGGGATCGCCGCCGCGCGCTCGACGGTGATGCACGGCCGCCGGGCAGCCGCCCGTTTTCATCGATGTTCTTCGTCACGCTGGCGAACCCGCTCACGATCCTGTTGTTCTATGGCTATGCAACGGCTGCCGCCGGGGCGCACCGGCACTGGCTGCTGGGTGCCGCGTGCGTGTTTGCCGGCAGCCTGGCGGGGCAGCTCGTGTTCGCATTCGGCGGCAGCGTGATCGGCCGGATCGTGAAGTCACCGGGGCTGCTCGCCGCGAGCCATGTGGTCGCGGCGCTTGTCGTGCTGGGTTACGGCGTGGCGGGGCTGGCGCGGTTGTAGCGGTTCGCCGCCGGGTTGCACGCTTGCAAATGCGATCGACGTGCCGGTGTCGGGCAACCGGATAGTATTCCTGATGGTGTGTCGACGCACGAAGACCATTTGCTTCGTGATTCCCGCGCGTTCCAGACCCGCACCGACGCACCGTCGCCGTTTCGTAGTCGGGTTCCGCATCGGGCACGCGCGTTTTATACTCCGACGCGCAGTCTACGAGAGCCGTTCTCACCCAACATCATCGAAACAAGGAACGCCGATGCTGACTCGCTCCATTCTTTCCGCCGCTGCATTCTCGCTCGCAGCCTGTGCGACCGCGCCGTCGATTGCGCAGGATAGCCAGGGCAACAACGCGGGCAACAATGCATTCGCCGAGACCGGTGCACAGGGCCGCCCGGTCAAGGTCATGATCATCACGATGTTCGGTCCGGAGGGCCAGGCCTGGCTCGACCGGATCGGCCCGTGGCGCGACATCGCCGTGCCCGGCCTGTCGCCCGACTATCCGAACGTGCATTGCAACAAGCAGGACGTCTGCGTGGTCACGACCGGCATGGGCTATGCGAACGCGTCGGCAACGATCATGGCGCTCACGTTTTCGCAGCGCTTCGATTTGCGCCGCACGTACTTCCTGATCTCGGGCATCGCGGGTGTCGATCCTGCGCAAGGCACGGTCGGTTCGGCCGCGTGGTCGAAATACCTCGTCGATTTCAGCCTGCAGTGGGAGCTCGATGCACGTGAGATTCCGGCCGGCTGGAATACGGGCTTCCTCGGCATCAACACGAAGAGCCCGAACGACAAGCCGCCGCTCGACTATCGCACCGAGGTGTTCCAGCTCAACCCGCAGCTGACCGATGCCGCCGTCGCACTGTCGCGCAACGTCGTGCTGGCGGACAGCGCGCAGGCGCAGGCCGCACGCGCGAAGTTCAACTACGCGCCGGCGAACCGGCCGCCGACGGTGATCCAGTGCGACACGTCATCGGGCAACACGTGGTTCTCGGGCACGCTGATCGGCGAGCGCGCGCGCCAGTGGACGAAGATCCTGACCGACGGCAAGGGCACGTACTGCATGACCGCGCAGGAAGACAACGCGACGTATGAAGCGCTCAAGCGCGCGGCGAGCGTGAAGCGGGTCGACCTGTCGCGCGTCGCGGTGCTGCGCACCGGGTCCGATTTCGACCGGCCGTATGCAGGGCAGACGAGTGCCGACAACCTGCTGAACTACGCGGACCAGGGCGGCTTCGCCCCGGCGACCGAAAACCTGTATCGAGCGGGCAATCCGCTTGTACAGGACATCGTGACGCACTGGGGCGAATGGCGTGATGGGGTGCCGCGCCGGTAAAGGCCGGGTGACGATTCGGCCGATTCGGCCGGCTATCAGTGCGAATGCGGGGCCGAACGGAATGGCGTCCACACCGGCGTGGTGTCGTCCCAGTGATCGAGCGGCGAAGGGAGTTGATCGTTCATCATGTCCTCCTGCAACTAACTATCTAGCTGACTGACTCGGCGAGTCGTCGATGGATGATTCGAAACGCTGCGCGCGGGGCAACCCGTTGCGCGGCGTTGCGCATTTACCGGCCTCCGCCGGCGAGCTGGTTGCTTTCCGGCATCGAGCGATACGGGCCTTGCGCCAGTTCGAGCCCTTGCGGATACGAAGTCGCCTTGCGCAGGTACGCGAGCGTGCCGTCCTTGCGCGCTTGCTCGACTTCCGCGCTCACTTCGGCGCGCGTGCGCGGGCCGTTGTGCTGCGAGTACCACGACGTGTTGCCGTAGTCGCCGGCGTGCGGGGTGCCGGAATCGGCGAAGGCCGGTGCGGACACGGCGAGCGTGAGGGCGAGGGCGGAGAGAAGATGGCGGCGGTTCATGGCGAGACTCCTGGAATTTCGGAGCTGGCGCTGGAGCGCTTACTCCGGTCCCATCAAGCGGGATCTGTTCGATGCGCAACGAGGTGCGCGACAGGGTTTACTCTAGGTATCTGTTCCGTCGCGATAAATGCGGCAGATGCGAATTGAATTGTCGTGTCAGTGGAACAATCGACATCCGTACACCCGGCAGGGTTATGCGGAAATCGCTCGAACCCGCCTGCAGCGGGCCTCGCACGGGAGCGACGACGGCGCGCGGCGATGCCCGCGGACGATTGCGTCGCGTGGCACAAAGGTTTGCTGCGGATTCGGGAAGGATCGGGTGCGCCGGGCGGGAAATGGGGCGCGGAGGCGGGGCGACACGCGGGCCTGGCGGCCCGCGTGTGCGGTTCGGTTGCTCAGTTCAGGCGCTTATGCGACCCACTCGTTGATGACCGGCGTGTCGAGCGCCGGCGCGCGTTCGGCTTCCTCGAACGTGCGCTTGCTGCACGTCGCGTCGAGGCTGCCCTTGCCGCTCAGCAGCGGGCAGCGGTCGAACACCTCGGCGATCCAGTCGACGAACACGCGCACTTTCGGTGACAGATGGCGGCTGTGCGGATACACGACCGAGATCGGCATCGGCAGCGGCTTGACGCCCGGCAGCACTTCCTTGAGCCGGCCCTCGCGCAGATGCGGCAGCACCATGAAGAGCGGCGGCTGGATCAGCCCGAAGCCTTCGATCCCGCAGGTCACGTACGCATCGGCGTCGTTGACCGACACGATGCCTTCCATCTTCATCTCGACTTCCTTGCCGTCGGTCAGGAACGTCCAGTCGATCGTGCGGCCAGTGCGGCTCGAGAAGTAGTTGACGGCCTTGTGCTGGCTCAGGTCGTCGATCGTCTGCGGCTCGCCGTGGCGCTCGAGATAGTCGGGCGACGCGACCGTCACGCATTCGAACAGGCCGACCCGGCGTGCGACGAGCGACGAGTCCTGCAGCGCACCGACGCGGATCACGCAATCGACCCCTTCCTGCAGCAGGTCGACCGGCCGGTCGGACAGGCCGAGTTGCAGGTCGATGTCCGGATAGCGCGTATGGAATTCGCACAGCGACGGAATTACGAGCAGCCGCCCGATCGAACCCGGCATGTCGATACGCAACTTTCCGTGCGGCTTCCGGTTGTTTGCCTGGAAGCTTGCCTCGGTTTCCTCGACGTCCGCGAGGATCCGCACGCATCGTTCGTAGTACGCGGCGCCGTCCGGCGTGAGCGACAGCCGGCGGGTGGTCCGGTGCATCAGCCGCACACCGAGGAACGCTTCGAGATTCTGGATGATCGTCGTGACGGACGCTCGCGGCAAGCTGAGCGTTTCTGCCGCCTTGGTGAAGCTGCTTGTATCGACGACGCGAGTAAACACCTGCATGGCCTGAAGCCGGTCCATCACAACCTCCGCAATCTAATGAGCCTCCGGAACAAGAAGGCTGCGCTACCTCGTGGGTAAACGCAGCCTCGGATTGTTCGGGGGCGTTGAATTGTGTTGCCGGATTATAGGCATTTATCCCAATGTCTGCCGGACCCAGAATTCGTTCCATCTCGAAATGGATGCTGCATCGTCATGGACGCTTCTGAATTCAGCAAATTCCTGAAGGCCGCGTTGCCCGTGCAAGCCACGGCAGGCGCGGCGCTGACGGTCGCTGAAGTCGAAATTCCCGGCTACGCGCAGGACATCGTGCTGCGCCTCTACCGCCGCCCGGACAAGACCGGGTTGCCAGTAGTGCTTTATTTCCACGGCGGCGGCTTCGTGCGCGGTTCGCTCGAAGACGCCGATTTCGCCGCGCGTTTTTTAGCAGAACGCTTACCAGCGCTCGTAGTGTCGGTCGATTATTCGCTCGCACCGGCCTTTCCCTTTCCGGCCGCGCCGGAGGATGCGTATCGCGCCGCCGTGTGGGCCGCGACGCGCGCCCGTGCGTTCGGCGGCAACCCGAAGAAGATCGGCGTCGCGGGGCATGACGCGGGCGGCCAGCTCGCGAACTGCCTCGCGTTCATCGCGCGCGATCGCGGCGAAGTGCAGATCGTCGCGCAAGCGCTGTTCGGGCCGATGCTCGACCCCAGCATGACGCGCATCGGCGACGCCGATCGCCTCGCCTCCGACATCACCCCGCGCGAATGCGCGGCCTGTTATCGCGCGTATCTGCCGCAGGCCGCGCAACGCATGCACCCGTACGCGGCGCCGCTCGAATCGGTGCGCCTCGCGGGGCTGCCGCCGACGCTCGTCGTCACCGCGCAGAACGACGTGCTGCACGTCGAGGCGGAGAAATATGCGGGCTGCCTGATCTCGTCGGGCGTGCTCACGCAGGTGATCCGCTATCCGGACATCACGCACGCCGCGCTCGCGACGCACGAAGCCGCCTTCGAGGAAGCCGTGCGCTTCTTCCAGTGCCGCTTCCAGGCGCGCCAGCCGAACCGTTCCGAATAACCAAAACCAATCCACGTTTACTGGAGATCCACATGGCCATCCTACGCACCTCCCGTTCCCGAATCGCGACAGCGGCGATCGTGACGCTCGCCGTCGTCGGCCTCGGAACATTCGGCGCGATGCGCGTGAACGCAAACGCGCCCGAGAAAGCAGCCGCACCGCTGCCCGAAGTCGACGTCGCGACCGTCGTGCCGCAGACCGTGACCGACTGGCAGAGTTATTCGGGCCGCCTCGAAGCGGTCGAGAAAGTCGACGTGCGCCCGCAGGTGTCGGGCACGATCGTCGCGGTGAACTTCAAGGACGGCGCGCTCGTGAAGAAGGGCGACGTGCTGTTCGTGATCGATCCGCGCCCGTACCAGGCCGAAACCGACCGTGCGGCCGCGCAGCTCGCGGCCGCGCAGGCGCGCAACGGCTACGCGCAGACCGACTGGCAGCGCGCGCAGCGGCTGATCGGCGACAACGCGATCGCGAAGCGCGACTACGACGAGAAGCAGAATGCGGCCCGCGAGGCGACGGCGAACCTGAAAGCCGCCGAAGCCGCGCTGGAAACGGCGCGCATCAACCTCGGCTATACGCGCATCACCGCGCCCGTGTCGGGCCGCGTGTCGCGTGCGGAAATCACGCTCGGCAACGTCGTGTCGGCCGGCGCATCGGCCGCGCCGCTGACGACGCTGGTGTCGGTGTCGCCGATCTACGCATCGTTCGACGCGGACGAGCAGACCTACCTGCAATACATCAACGGCGCGCGCAACGGCCGCAAGGTGCCGGTCGAGCTCGGCCTCGCGAACGAAACCGGCTACTCGCGCAGCGGCGAGATCGATTCGGTCGACAACCGGCTCGACACGTCGTCCGGCACGATCCGCGTGCGCGCGCGCTTCGACAACGCCGACGGCGCGCTCGTCCCGGGCCTCTACGCGCGCGTGAAGGTGGGCGGCGGCGCGCCGCACGAGGCACTGCTCGTCGACGACGCGGCGATCAACACCGACCAGGACAAGAAGTTCGTGTTCGTCGTCGACCAGCAAGGCCGCGTGTCGTACCGCGAAGTGCAGCAGGGGATGCAGCACGGCAACCGGCGCGTGATCGTGAGCGGGCTCTCCGCCGGCGATCGCGTGATCGTGAACGGTACGCAGCGCGTGCGCCCCGGCGAACAGGTGAAGCCGCACATGGTCCCGATGACGGGCGGTGACGCGCCGTCCGCGCCTTTGGCGGGCAACGCGAAGCCGGCCGCCCCGGCGAAGGCGGATTCGTAAGCGGCTCGCCGCTTCGTATCCGCGTTCAACCAGACAGAGCCACACATGAACATTTCAAAATTCTTTATCGACCGGCCGATCTTTGCAGGAGTCCTATCGGTGATCATCCTGCTCGGCGGGGTGATCGCGATGTTCCTGCTGCCGATCTCCGAGTATCCGGAAGTCGTGCCGCCTTCCGTGATCGTGAAGGCGCAGTACCCGGGTGCGAACCCGAAAGTGATCGCCGAGACGGTCGCGTCGCCGCTCGAGGAGCAGATCAACGGCGTCGAGGACATGCTGTACATGCAGTCGCAGGCGAACAGCGACGGCAACATGACGATCACCGTCACGTTCAAGCTCGGCACCGATCCGGACAAGGCCACGCAGCTCGTGCAGAACCGCGTGAACCAGGCGCTGCCGCGCCTGCCGGAAGACGTGCAGCGGCTCGGCATCACGACGGTGAAGAGCTCGCCGACGCTGACGATGGTGGTCCACCTGATCTCGCCGGACAACCGCTACGACATGACCTACCTGCGCAACTACGCGCTGATCAACGTGAAGGATCGCCTGTCGCGGATCCAGGGCGTCGGCCAGGTGCAGCTGTGGGGTTCGGGCGACTACGCGATGCGCGTGTGGCTCGATCCGCAGAAGGTCGCGCAGCGCGGGCTGTCGGCCGAGGACGTCGTGCAGGCGATCCGCGAGCAGAACGTGCAGGTCGCGGCCGGCGTGATCGGCGCATCGCCGTCGCTGCCGGGCACGCCGCTGCAGTTGTCGGTGAACGCGCGCGGCCGCTTGCAGACGGAAGACGAGTTCGGCGACATCGTCGTGAAGACGACGCCGGACGGCGGCGTCACGCACCTGCGCGACATCGCGCGGATCCAGCTCGACGCGTCCGAATACGGGCTGCGCTCGCTGCTCGACAACAAGCCGGCCGTCGCGATGGCGATCAACCAGTCGCCGGGCGCGAACTCGCTGCAGATCTCGGACGAAGTGCGCAAGACGATGGCCGAGCTGAAGCAGGACATGCCGGCGGGCGTCGACTACAAGATCGTCTATGACCCGACGCAGTTCGTGCGTTCGTCGATCAAGGCCGTCGTGCACACGCTGCTCGAAGCGATCGCGCTGGTCGTGATCGTCGTGATCGTGTTCCTGCAGACCTGGCGCGCGTCGCTGATTCCGCTGATCGCGGTGCCGGTGTCGATCATCGGCACGTTCTCGCTGCTGCTCGCGTTCGGGTATTCGATCAACGCGTTGTCATTGTTCGGGATGGTGCTCGCGATCGGGATCGTGGTCGACGATGCGATCGTGGTGGTCGAGAACGTCGAGCGGAACATCGAGAGCGGGATGAACGCACGGGCGGCGACCTACAAGGCGATGCAGGAAGTGAGCGGGCCGATCATCGCGATCGCGCTGACGCTCGTCGCCGTGTTCGTGCCGCTCGCGTTCATGTCGGGCCTGACCGGCCAGTTCTACAAGCAGTTCGCGATGACCATCGCGATCTCGACGGTGATCTCGGCGTTCAACTCGCTGACGCTGTCGCCGGCGCTGTCCGCGATCCTGCTGAAGGGCCATGGCGACAAGGAAGACTGGCTCACGCGCGTGATGAACCGCGTGCTCGGCGGCTTCTTCCGCGGCTTCAACAAGGTGTTCCATCGCGGCGCGGAGAACTACGGCCGCGGCGTGCGCGGCGTGCTGTCGCGCAAGACGCTGATGCTCGGCGTGTACCTCGTGCTGGTGGGTGCGACCGTGCTCGTGTCGAAGGTCGTGCCGGGTGGCTTCGTGCCCGCGCAGGACAAGGAATACCTGATCGCGTTCGCGCAGCTGCCGAACGGTGCATCGCTCGACCGCACCGAGAAGGTGATTCGCGACATGGGCTCGATCGCGCTGAAGCAGCCGGGCGTCGAGAGCGCGGTGGCGTTCCCGGGGCTGTCGGTGAACGGCTTCACGAACAGCTCGAGTGCGGGCATCGTGTTCGTCACGCTGAAGCCCTTCTCGGAGCGGCACGGCAAGGCGCTGTCGGCCGGCGCGATCGCGGGTGCGCTGAACCAGAAGTACGGCGCGATGAAGGACTCGTTCGTCGCGGTGTTCCCGCCGCCGCCGGTGCTGGGCCTCGGTACGCTGGGCGGGTTCAAGATGCAGGTGGAAGACCGCGGCGCGGTCGGCTATGCGCGGCTCGCGGATGCGACCAACGACTTCATCAAGCGCGCGCAGCAGGCACCTGAGCTTGGCCCGTTGTTCACGAGCTACCAGATCAACGTGCCGCAGCTCAACGTCGATCTCGATCGCGTGAAGGCGAAGCAGTTGGGTGTGCCGGTGACCGACGTGTTCAACACGATGCAGGTGTTTCTCGGCTCGCTGTACGTGAACGACTTCAACCGCTTCGGCCGTGTGTACCAGGTGCGCGTGCAGGCCGATGCACCGTTCCGCCAGCGCGCGGACGACATCCTGCAGTTGAAGACCCGCAACGACCGTGGCGAGATGGTGCCGCTGTCGTCGCTGGTGACGGTGACGCCCACGTTCGGCCCGGAAATGGTCGTGCGCTACAACGGCTACACGGCGGCCGACATCAACGGCGGCCCGGCGCCGGGCTTCTCGTCGGGCCAGGCGCAGGCCGCGATCGAGCGTATCGCGCATGAAACGCTGCCGCGCGGCGTGCGGTTCGAATGGACCGACCTCACGTACCAGCAGATTCTTGCGGGCGATTCGGCGATGTACGTGTTCCCGATCAGCGTGCTGCTCGTGTTCCTCGTGCTCGCGGCGCTGTATGAAAGCCTGACGCTGCCGCTCGCTGTGATCCTGATCGTGCCGATGAGCATTCTGTCGGCGCTCACGGGCGTGTGGCTCACGCAGGGCGACAACAACATCTTCACGCAGATCGGCTTGATGGTGCTGGTGGGGCTGTCGGCGAAGAACGCGATCCTGATCGTCGAGTTCGCGCGCGAACTGGAGCATGACGGCAGGACGCCGCTCGAGGCCGCGATCGAGGCGAGCCGGCTGCGTCTGCGCCCGATCCTGATGACGTCGATCGCTTTCATCATGGGTGTGGTGCCGCTCGTCACGTCGACGGGTGCCGGTTCGGAAATGCGCCATGCGATGGGGGTCGCGGTGTTCTTCGGGATGCTCGGCGTGACGCTGTTCGGGCTGATGCTGACGCCGGTGTTCTACGTCGTGCTGCGCACGCTCGCGGGCGGCAAGATTCACGTCGCCGGGAAGGACTCGGCCGGCTACGGTGTGCCGTCCCAGCGCGTACCGGCTGCGGGCGTGCCGGCTTCGGATGCTTGAGGACAGGAAGATGAATAACTTGCACAACACGAACGGCCTGATGCGCTTCGCGAAGGTGGCGGCCGCGAGCACCCTGCTCGCGACGCTGCTCGCCGCGTGCGCGGTGGGGCCTGACTACAAGCGCCCGGATGTGTCGACGCCGACGGCGTTCAAGGAAGCGCCGACGCTCGCCGCCGGCGAGCAGGCCGGCACGTGGAAGACGGCCGAGCCGGCGGACGGCGCGCATCGCGGCGAATGGTGGAAGGTGTTCGGCGACCCGGTGCTCGATTCGCTCGAGACGCAGGCGCTCGCCGCGAACCAGAACCTGAAGGCCGCGGCCGCGCGGGTCGAGGAAGCGCGGGCAGCGACCCGGACCGCGCGCTCGCAGTGGTTCCCGCAGATCGGCGCCGGCTTCGGGCCGACGCGCGAGGGGCTGTCGTCGGCGTCGCAGTTCCAGCCGCAGGGCACGGGCCCGACCAATGCGACGCTGTGGCGTGCGCAGGGTACGGTGTCGTATGAAGCCGACCTGTTCGGCCGCGTCGGCCGCAACGTCGAGGCATCGCGTGCCGACCAGGCGCAGAGCGAGGCGCTGTTCCGTTCGGTGCAGCTCGCGCTGCAGGCGGACGTCGCGCAGAACTACTTCGAGCTGCGTCAGCTCGATTCCGACCAGGACCTGTACCGCCGCACGGTGGAGCTGCGCGAGCAGGCACTGAAGCTCGTGCAGCGCCGCTTCAACGAAGGCGACATCAGCGAGCTCGACGTGTCGCGCGCGAAGAACGAGCTGGCGACCGCGCAGGCCGATGCAGTTGGCGTCGCGCGCCGGCGCGCGGCGTCCGAGCATGCGCTCGCGATCCTGCTCGGCAAGGCGCCTGCGGATTTCGCGTTCAAGGAAACGCCGATCGTGCCGGTCGCGGTGAAGGTGCCGCCGGGCCTGCCGTCCGCGCTGCTCGAACGGCGCCCGGACGTGTCGGCGGCCGAGCGCGCGATGGCGGCCGCGAACGCGCGGATCGGCCTCGCGAAGTCGGCGTACTTCCCGAAGCTCGATATCACGGGTGCGTTCGGGTATGAAGCGTCGACGCTCGGCAACCTGTTCCTGTGGTCGAGCCGCACGTTCCTGCTCGGCCCGTTCGCCGGCACCGCGCTGACGCTGCCGCTGTTCGACGGTGGGCGTCGTGCGGCGGGCGTGCAGCAGGCGCGCGCGCAGTACGACGAGCAGGTCGCGAACTACCGGCAGCAGGTGCTCGTCGCGTTCCGCGAGGTCGAGGACAATCTCGCCGACCTGCGCCTGCTCGACGACCAGATCCGCGCGCAGGATGCGGCCGTCAACGCGTCGCGGCGCGCGGCGACGCTGTCGCGCACGCAGTACCAGGAAGGCGAGGTCGCGTATCTCGACGTGATCGACAGCGAGCGCTCGGTGCTGCAGTCGCAGTTGCAGTCGAACCAGTTGACCGGCGCGCAGGCCGTGTCGACCGTGAACCTGATCCGCGCGCTGGGCGGCGGATGGGGGCCGGCACCGACGGCGGTGGGCGATGCGGCGCCCGTCAAGGCGGAAGTGGCTGCGCGGTGAGCGCGAACGGCGAGTGGTTCGTCGCTCGCCGGCCGTGAAGCAGAAAACCCCGGCATGCAGGCTTGGCTCTGCATGCCGGGGTTTTTCCATGGTTCGTCGTCAATGGCCGCGGACCGGCCGCACCGACAGCCGCAAGCGCCCGAATCCCGGTCCTGATCGGCGCAGCGCCCGTCAGATCGTGGAGTAGTATTCCCTCACGTCCACGTTATTTCACGGCCTCTACGCCGCACGGCCGACCGGCCGGTGACGACGGCATTGATGGGAATGCATCATGTCCACCGAGTGGAAGCTCCGCGTCAGATTGTTTGTCCAGCGCTTCTGGCAGCCGACCAGTGCGTGCATGACCTGCATGCCGGGGAGCTGGGGAAATATCGCGAGCCTCGCCCACTGGACTATCGCATTCCATACGGGCCTGCTGACGGGACTCCTGGCTGTGCTCCTGACGTTCACGCCTGTCGCGAAACTTTACGTGCATCGATACGGGAATGCGCTGATCGTTGGCGTGCTGACCACGGTCGGCGACGCGTACTCGCACACGAGTCACTACCGTATTCCTTATGTCGAGCACGTCGTCACGGGAGCCATTTCAGGCCTGTTGGCGCTTGCCGCGTCATATCTGTTCGAAGACCGCGCGCGACGTCTGCGGGCGGTGTGGGCGCGGGTGGTGGGACAGCCTGTCCGCTGACTTTTCGAGCAATGGGTCGATGAATGATCACTCCGGGCCGGCTACAGCCGAACGCCTTGGGCGACGTCCGGCCAACTCCCGCCATGCAGGGAAAATCCTATTTGGATTGCAGATAGACCGCCACTGCCTTGGCCTGTGCGTCATCCAAGGTATGCGCTACCGCGCTCATCACGGGTGCATTGCCACGCGTACCGTTTTTGAAAACCTCGATCTGACGCAACAGATACTCTTTATGTTGCCCGGCCAGTCGCGGGAATGTGCCGGCCCCCTGGGCCTCTGCGCCGTGACATGATGCGCAAGCTGGTACGCCCTTGTCCGGCACGCCACGTTCGAAGATTTCCTGCCCTCTGGCCGTCAAGGTGGCATCTCCCGTCGCGCCGCGCGTTGCCGGCTGGTGCGAGAAATAGTCGGCCAGCGATTTGACGGCGCCGGCGTCCAGCAGCGCGGCCATGCCCCACATGTAATCGCGGGCGGCGTTTTCGCCGCGCGCGTGCTCGCGGAATCCCTTCAATTGGGCTTCGATGTATTCGGACGTCTGCGCATTCAGCTTCGGAAACATTGGCGATTCGCTACGCCCGCCTGCACCGTGGCAGCCGGAACAAATCTGCATGGCTATGCGGGCGCCATCCTGGCTTTGTGCGAGGGCTGACGTCGAGGTGAGGCCAACGGCGGCAAGCAACGCGATCAAGAGCGTTCGTGGACCGAGCATCATCTTTTCTCAGCCTTGTCTGCGAGTCGAGCGGATGGAAGAGAACATCCCCTCTAGTCAGCATATGATTTTTCCGAACTCAACGCATAGGGAAAATTGAAGCGGCACGCGTTTTGTCGCATAGGCGAACGGTACGCGTTGGTTGTCACGAGCAGCGGCGCTCGAGTGGCAAATCTCGAGCGTCTCGATCACGATCGAGTCGGTTCGTGGAGCGCTTCGGCATGACCCTTCCCGCCAAACAGGCTCGGATTGTTCATTTTGGCGGTGCAGCGAAAATTGCCAGGCCGTCTCATGTGTGCTCAGCGGACGTTCGCGAACCTCAACTGAGTCGCTCTTGTGGGTCCGTACCCTGTACGACGCGGTGCTGATCGTGTTCTTCCCGATCTTCACGTTCACGTACAACCGGGCGTTCGACAGCGTGTTCGGATTGCAGGACGCGGTCACGCGCAAGGCCGACGCGGCCGTGTAACGCAGCGGGTGGTTGCACGAGAAACGATGCGGGGTAACCCGTGTCGCTTCATGCGGGAAAGAGAAGGGGAACAACGGGCGGCGCGCATGCCGCCCGCGAGCCGCGCGCGAGCGTTACGCGGTGACGAACTCGTGCACGAAGCGGTTGAACACGGCGGGGCTCGCCGCATTCATCCCGTGCGATGCGCCGGCAACCGTCTGCCGTTGCGCATTCCCGATCCACTGCGACAGCGTATCGACGTTGTTGCGGAACATTTTCGGGCTGCGCTGGCCGTCGATCAGCAGCGTGCGGCATGCGATATCGCCGGCCGCGTGCTGCGAATACGCGGGCAGCGGGTCGCGCAATTGCTTAGGCAGCGTGCTTGCGTTGTCGATCGCCATCGTGCGGAAGCGCGACGTGCTCTTCTTCCACGCGCCCGGCAGGCTCACGGAATCGACGAACATCTCGAGGCCCGCTTCGACCTGGCCCTGATCGATCAGGCTCACGGCCTGCGTGCGCAGCGCGATCGCAGCGGCCGGCAGCGCGGCTTCGCGCACGCCCGGCTGTTGCAGCGGGCCGCCCGGATCGGCGAGCGTCAGCGATTCGACGAGGTGCGGATGCTGGCGCGCGACGTTGAACGCGACGCTGCCGCCGCGCGAGTGGCCGACCAGATGCACGGGGCCGAGATCGAGCGCGTCGATGAATTCGGCGAGCTCGTCGACGTGGTTCTGCCAGCTGAACTCGTCCTGGATGCCTGCTTCGACGGCCGGCCAGTAGTGGCTGAGGCTCGGCGCGATGCAGCGGTAGTGGGCCGACAGCGCGGCGAGCTGCGGATCCCAGTAGCGGTAGTCGCACAGCGAGCCGTGCACGAACACCATCGGCGCGCCGCTGCCCCGCTCGACATACGGCAGGCTGATGCCTGACGAAAGCGTCGCAAATTGCAGGTCGGGGTTCGCGAGCACCGAAGGCTCGATTCGCATGTTCATGACTGAAAGACTCAAAGGTGCGTCAACACGACGCAACTATGCATCACGGCGACCTGCAAGGAAAACGCATAATTTTCATCGTGACGATCAATTTTATTGATGGCTCGGCCGCAAAGCCTTGTCGGAAGGGGATGGGTGTCGATGCTTTCAATCGTCTAACGATTGGTCGCGGCGCCCGAAAGGCCGGAAAAGGGCGTGCGGCGGCCTGCGCAACCGCGCATCGAAACCAGGGAAAAGGAAGGCCGTGAGCCGCCGCGAAAGCGGCCCGCGCGTCAGCGCACCGCCAGCGCGGGCGCGGTCTGAAGCGCGACGGGGAGGTCGTTGTCGGCCGCGAACTGCATCGCGAAATCGAATGCGTCCGCGCATACGCTGCGCAATTCGTCCGACACGAACAGGCATTTGACGTTGCCGTCGACGACGGGCATCGCGAGCCGCGACAGCGCGCACGGATAGCCGGGCCGCCGTTCGCCGACGAACAGCGTGATGACGCCCGCGAGGCGCTCGGGCCAGTCGCTCGGACGGAAGGTTTTCTGCGCGTGCGTGACGCCGCGGATCAGGTGGCCGGTAATGCGGCCCTGTTCGGTGACTTCGATGCGATCCATGCCGTGCGTGTCCTCGTTCGCGTCATTCGCCGCCATCGGCAGCCGCATCGCCGCGCGCGGGAATCCGCAGATTGCGCAGCTTGTGATAGAGCGTTTTCTTCGGCATCCCGAGCGCTTCGCTTGCGTCCGCGACGTTGCCGTTGTGACGCTGCAGCATGTCCTCGATCAGCATCCGCTCGAAATACGCGAGCTGCTCCGCGAGCGTGCCGCCCGCGGCCGGCGTGCCGCCGGACGACAGCAGGCTGTCGCCGGTCAGCCCGAGCACGAAGCGGTCGGCCACGTTCTGCAGCTCGCGAACGTTGCCGGGCCACGCATGCGTCATCAGTTCGGACACCTGCGCAGCCGTGACGACCGGCGCCGGCTGCCCGAAGCGGCGCGCGGCCGCGAGCACGAAGTGTTCGAACAGCAGCGGCACGTCCTCGCGCCGCTCGCGCAGCGGCGGCAGTTCGATCTGCGCGACGTTGAGGCGATACAGCAAGTCCGCGCGAAAGCGGCCGTCGGCCGCGAGCTCGGCGAGATCGGCCTTCGACGCGGCGACCACGCGGCAGTCCACCGGAATCAGCTCGTTCGCGCCGAGCCGCTCGACCACGCGCTCCTGCAGCACGCGCAGCATCTTGACCTGCAGCGGGATCGGCATCGTCTCGATCTCGTCGAGGAACAGCGTGCCGCCGTCCGCCCATTCGATCTTGCCGATGCGCTTCTTGATCGCGCCGGTGAACGCACCGGCTTCGTGGCCGAACAGTTCGCTCTCGAAGACCTGTTCCGGCAGGCCGCCGCAGTTCAGCGCAACGAAATGCGCGTCGCGCCGGCCGCCGAAGTCGTGCAGGCTGCGCGCGATCAGCTCCTTGCCGGTGCCCGTCTCGCCGGTGATCAGCACCGACACCGACGTATCGGCGAGGCGCAGGATCTTCTTGCGCACGTCGGCCATCGCGGGCGACTTGCCGAGCACGAACGCCTCGATGCCCTGCCAGTTGTTCAGCGCCGCGCGCAGCCCCTGCACCTCGAGCGTCAGGCGGCGCTTCTCGACCGCGCGCGCGACGCGCCCCGCGATCACGTCCGACGAAAACGGCTTCTCGATGAAGTCGTACGCGCCGACCTGCATCGCGCCGACGGCCGTCGAAATGTCGGCATGGCCGCTGATCAGCACGACCGGGATCTGCGCGTCGATGGCCATCACGCGATCGAGCAGCTGCAACCCGTCGATGCCCGGCATCCGAACGTCCGACACGATCACGACCGGCGCGCCGGGCGCGACGTGATGCAGCGCGTCGGCGGCCGCCGCGAACGCATCGACCGCGAAGCCGGCAAGCGCTACCGCCTGCTCGACGCCGATCCGGACGTTTTCATCATCCTCGACGACCAGCACCCGAATCTCATCTTCCATGCTCTGTCCTTTGCAGCGTGGCCGCCGCGAATTCGATACTGAACTGCGCGCCGCCTTCGTCGCGGTTCGTCGCGGCGATCTTCGCGCCGAACGCCTCGACGATGCGCGACGTGATCGCGAGGCCGAGCCCGAGGCCCTGGCCGCGCGGCTTGGTCGTGACGAACGGCTCGAACAGGTGCGGCAGCACGTCGGGCGCGATGCCCGCGCCGCTGTCGGCCACCGTGAAGCGCACGCGGCCGGCATCGTCCGGCCCGGCGGCCTCGATGACGATGCGGCGCACGGGCGCATCGTGCACCGCGTCGAGCGCGTTGCCGAGCAGGTTCACGATCACCTGCTGCAACTGGCTCGACTCGGCCGACACGGCGGTGCCGGGCGCGATGTTCACGTCGAGCTGCACGCCTTCGTCGCGGATCCGCGCATCGTAGATGAGCCGCGCGTGCGCGACGGCCTCGTTCAGCGACACCGCGACGCGCTCGACGTCGGGCTTGCGCGCGAAGGTCTTCAGCTCGCCGGTGAGCACCGCCATGCTGTCGACGAGCTTGCCGATCCGTTCGAGATTGGCGAACGCCGGCGCAGGCTGGCCGCGCTCGAAGAACGTGCGCGCGTTGTCGCACAGCGTGCGGATCGCGACGAGCGGCTGGTTCAGCTCGTGCGTGAGGCCGGCGGCCATTTGCCCGAGCACCGCAAGCTTGCCCGCATGCACGACTTCCTGCTGCGATGCGCGCAGCCGCTGCTCGGTGCGCTCGCGCTCGACGATCTCGCGCTGCATCCGTTCGTTCGCGGCCGTCAGCGCGGCCGTGCGCTGCGCGACGGTCAGCTCGAGCTGGTCGTTCGCGCGCCGCAGCGCGTCCTGCGCGTTCAGCCGCGCGACGATCGCCCGGCGTCGCTGGATCGCGTAGCCGGCCAGCAGCGCGGCGATCAGGAACGCGCCGGTGACGAACACGAAGGCCGTCTGCTGCTGGCGCCGCGCGCCCGCGATGTCGAGCAGCACCATCAGCGAATCGCCGGCCTGCGGCGCGGGGCGCGACATCACGAGATAGCGCGTGGTGCGGCCGCTGTGGCGCGTATCGGGGAAGGTGCCGAACCACGCGGCCGCGCTGCGGTCGCCGATATGGCGGTACGGCAGCACGTCGACCGTGCGGCCCGCGTATTGCCGCGACGCCTGGATGTCGTGCTGCTGCTGCGCGGTGATCGGGCGCAGTGCGGTGAATTTCCATGCGGGTTCGGTCGAGATCACGACCACGCCGTTGCGGTCGACGACCATCGCGGCGACGCCCGGCGCGCGCCACGCCGATTCGAGCGGATCGACGCTGATCTTCACGGCGGCCACGCCGATCGGCACGCCCGCGTCGCGCACCGCGCTGGCGAAGTAGACGCCTGGCACGCCGGTGTTGGTGCCGATGCCGAAGAAGCGGCCGCTGCCGCGCGCGAGCGCGTCCTTGAAGTACGGCCGGTATGACACGTTGGTGCCGACGAAGCTGAGCGTCTCGTTCCAGTTGCTGGCGGCGATCACGTCGCCCTGCAGGTCGATCACGTCGACCGCGCCGCTGCCTGCGTCGCGGTTCACCGCTTCGAGGTAGGTGTTGACCGTGTGCACGAGCGCGGGGGCGTCGTGCGACGCGGCTTTCAGCATCGTGCGCACGCCGTCCTGCCGCGCGACCAGGCCGGGCAGGATCTCGAAGCGGCCGAGCTCGCTCTTCAGGCTCGACGCATACAGGTCGAGCCGGTGCGCGCCGGCTTCCTCGAGCGCGTCGATCGCGCGTTCCCACGCGAAATCGACGGCCGCGGCCGCCACGCACACATACAGCACGCCGGCCGATGCCCAGCCCCACCACGGGATTCCCTTGAAGCTCTTCTGCACGTTCGCCCTCATCGAAGCCCGCAATCGTCCGCACGGCACGACGTCCGAAACGACGCCCCGAACGACGCGCGCCGCGCGCCGGCTGGGCCGGCGGCGGCGCGTGCAAAGCGGCCTGCGCGACGGTGCGCGCGGCGGCGCGTCATCCGAAGTGGGCGACCAGGATCAGCGTGACCGTGACGACGATCGCGCCGCCGATACGCGTCGCGATCTGCGCGAACGGCATCAGCTGCATCCGGTTCGCGGCGGTCAGGATCGCGACGTCGCCGGTGCCGCCTTGCCCGCTGTGGCAGGCGTTCACGATTGCGGTGTCGATAGGGTACATCTTCATCAGGCGGCCGACCACGAAACCGGTGCCCATCAGCGTCGCGACGGTCGACACGATCGTGACGACGTTGACGATCGTGAACGCGGCGGTCAGCTTGTCCCACGGCGTCATCGCGACGCCGATCGCGAACAGCAGCGGATACGTGACGGCGGTCGAGAAGAACTTGTAGACGACGAACGCGCCTTCCTGCAGCGGCGGCGACACCGCACGTGCGAGCTTCACGAGCACCGCGAGGAACAGCATCGCGACCGGCGCGGGCAGGCCGAACAGCTTGTGCGCCATCAGGCCGACCAGGTACAGCGTGATGGCCGTGATGCCGGCGCCCGCGATGTGCGAGACGTCGACGTGGCCGCGGATTTCCTCGTTCTCGGGCGTCATGTCGCCCGATTCGCCGACCTGCAGGCGGCCGTTGCCGGTCAGGTGCGGGAAGCGCTTGCCGATCATGTCGAGCGCGCCCGACAGGATGATCGCGGTCAGGCTGCCGAGCATCACCGGCGGCAGCACCATCGCGAACATCTCGCCTTGCGGCAGGTGCATCAGTTCCGAATAGCCGATCGACAGCGGAATCGCACCTTCGCCGACACCGCCCGCCATGATCGGCACGACGATGTACAGCAGCGTGTGGCGCGCGCCGAGGCCGAGCGCGGTGCCGACCGCCGTGCCGACGATCGCGGCCGCGACCGAGCCGGCCGCGAGCGGGATGAAGATCTTCACGAAGCCCTGGATCAGCACGCGGCGATCCATGCTCAGGATGCTGCCGACGATGATCGACGCGATGAACAGGTACAGGAAGTTGGTCGACTTCGTGAATTCGACGGTCAGGTTCAGCACCGGTTTCGGCAGCACGTGGTAGTACGTGAGCGCCGACGGCACGAAGGTCGCGAAGATCGCGGCCGCGCCGATGTTGCGCAAGAGCGGCAGGCGCTTGCCCAGTTCCGCGCAGGTGAAGCCGAAGAACGCGAGCACCGCGATCGCCATCGAGATCTCGCCGGGTACCTTGCCGGTCACCGAGAAGCCGACGATCAGCGCGAGCAGGATGAAGTAGACGGGCAGCGGAATGATGCCGATGCGGATTTCCATCAGTTTCCACCAGCCTTCCGGCCAGAAGCGCTCGCGCGGGGCGGCGACGGCGTCGGAAACCGGCTCCGGATGGGACGGGGTATGGATAGAGGTCTGCAAGACGTGTCTCCTGATGTTGGTATGCCTGCATGGCTTCGCGGCATCGTGTGCCGTCTATTACGCAACCCCCGTGCCAGAAATCCGGCCTGCCGGAATATTTTTAATTCATTGATTCATAAGGGGTTTGTTTCGTCTGCTGAAAGATCGGCCCGACGGGCTGGCCGAGATTTCGGAATTCGCCCGCCGCCCAGGCCGAGATTTCGGCCAGCAGGCCGGCCGGGCGCCCGGGCGCGCCCTCGATCCCGCATGGCCACCCGCCATATCGCCGCGCGCGATTTTCTTCGCACAAACGCTTCGTAGACCGCCCCCGCGCCGCTCTCTATCATCGGCTGATCTTTTCCGATTCGATGACCCCTGTCCGGAGAACGCCCGCGCGTTCGCCGCGGCGTCGCTCATCCATCGATACCGTCTTTGGACAGGAGAGTGGTTTCCATGCTGCATGCCGTTTTTTCCGCCCGCTTTTCCGCCGGCCGCGTCGCGCGCCTGCTGGCCGCCGCCGTGCTTGGCGTCGCATTGCTCAATGGCGCGCACGCCGACACCGCGCCGCTGAAGGTCGGCATCTCGACCAGCCCGCAGATCGAAGCGCTGAAGGTCGCCGCGAAGGAGGCGAAGGCGCAGGGGCTCGACGTGAAGATCGTCGAGTTCACCGACTGGAATACGCCGAACGCGGCGCTCGCGAACAAGGACATCGACGTCAACTACTTCCAGCACATCCCGTTCCTCGAGAACGCGAACAAGCAGGGCGGCTACAACTTCGTGTCGATCGCGCCCGGAACGATCATGAAGATCGGCCTCTATTCGAAGAAGGTGAAAAGCTTCAGCGAGCTGAAGGACGGCGCGAAAGTCGCGATCGCGAACGATCCGGTGAACGGCGGGCGCGGGCTGTTGCTGCTGCAGCGCGCGGGGCTCATCACGCTGACGCCGGGCGCCGACTACCGCGCGACGACGCACGACATCGTGTCGAACCCGAAGCACCTGAAGATCATCCCGCTCGAAGCGTCGCAGCTCGCGCGCTCGCTCGACGACGTCGATCTCGCGCAGGGCTACCCGAGCTTCATCAAGCTCGCCGGCACGACCGACCCGAACAGCGCGCTGCTGTTCGACGGCACCGAGAACAAGATCTTCGCGATCCAGTGGGTCGTGCGGCCGGACAGCGTGAATGATCCGCGCATCCGCAAGTTCATCTCGATCTACCAGCACTCGCCGGCGGTGCGCAAGGCGCTCGACAACGCGTTCGGCTCGCTGTACGCGATCGCGTGGTAACGGAGGCGGCATGACGACGGCGAACCGCAAGAAGATCCTGCTCAACGCGTTCAACATGAACTGCGTCGGGCACATCAACCACGGGCTGTGGACGCATCCGCGCGACCGCTCCGCGCACTACACCGATCTCGACTACTGGGCCGACCTCGCGAAGACGCTCGAACGCGGCAAGTTCGACGGGATCTTCCTCGCGGACATCGTCGGCGTGTACGACGTGTTCGGCGGCGGGCCCGACACCGCGCTGCGCGAATCGGTGCAGGTGCCCGTCAACGATCCGTTGCTGCTGGTGCCCGCGATGGCGCAGGTCACGCGGCACCTCGGCTTCGGCGTGACCGCGAACCTCACCTACGAGCCGCCTTACCTGTTCGCGCGCCGCATGTCGACGCTCGATCACCTGACGAAAGGGCGCGTGGGCTGGAACATCGTCACCGGCTATCTCGACAGCGCCGCGCGCGGCATGGGCCTCGCGCAGCAGATCGGCCACGACGACCGCTACGAGCGCGCGGACGACTACATGGACGTCGTCTACAAGCTGTGGGAACAGAGCTGGGACGACGATGCGGTGATCCGCGATGCGAAGGCGCGCGTGTTCGCGCAGCCGGGCAAGGTGCGGCGCGTGAAGCACGACGGGCCGTTCTATTCGATCGACGCGATTCATCTGAGCGAGCCGTCGCTGCAGCGCACGCCGGTGCTGTACCAGGCCGGTTCGTCCGCGCGCGGCGTCGAGTTCGCGGGGCGTCACGCGGAATGCGTGTTCGTGAACGGGCAAAGCAAGGCCGCTGCGCGCGCGGCGACACTCGACATTCGCGCGGCCGCTGCACGGCAGGGCCGCGACCCGGCGTCGATCAAGATCTTTGCCGGCGTGAGCGTCGTGACGGCGGAAACCGAACTTCTGGCACGCGAGAAATTCGACGAATACCGGCGCTACGCGAGCGCCGAAGCCGGCCTCGCGCATTTCGCGAGCTCGACCGGCATCGACTTCGCGAAGTACGGCCTCGATGAGCCGATCTCGTACGTGAAGACCGATTCGATCCAGTCGGCCGTCGACGCGATCTCGCGCAAGAGCACGACCGGCACGTGGACCGTGCGCCGCATGCTCGAACAGATGTCGCTCGGCGGCCGCTATGCGCCGATCGTCGGCTCGCCGTCGCAGGTCGCGGACGAACTGCAGTCGTGGATTGACGAGACCGGCATCGATGGCTTCAACCTGACGCGCACCGTGATGCCCGAGTCGTTCGAGGATTTCGTCGACTGGGTCGTGCCCGAGCTGCAGAACCGCGGCGTCTACAAGGAAGACTACGATCCCGCGCCCACGCTGCGCGAGAAGCTGTTCGGCGCGGGCCCGCGCCTGCCCGCGTGGCACACGGGCGCGCAGCACCGGCCGGCCGCCGTGGCCGAGCCCGCGCATCCCGCGCATGCGTGAACGTGACGGAGCGAAGCGATGACGCAATTGTTCGATACGCTGGGTTTCATCGATACGTCGGCCGTGCGCGCCGGCACCGCTGCCGCGACGCATGACGCAGCGGTTGCGTCGGCCGAATCGGCTGAATCGGCCGGCGGCGCCGCCGTGTCGCTGGAGCAGGTCGGCAAGGTGTTCGCGACGCCGCGCGGCCACGCCGCCGCGCTGCGCGACGTGACGCTCGACGTGCGGCGCGGCGAGGTCTTCGGGATCATCGGCCGCAGCGGCGCAGGGAAGTCGACGCTGCTGCGGCTCGTGAACGGCCTCGAACGGCCGAGCTCAGGCCGCGTGCGCGTGCAGGGCGTCGATGTCGGCGCGCTCGACGAGGACGGGCTCGTCGCGCTGCGGCGCCGCACCGGCATGGTGTTCCAGCATTTCAACCTGCTGTCCGCGAAGACGGTGTTCGAGAACGTCGCGCTGCCGCTGAAGATCGCCGGCGTGCCGAAGGCCGAGCGCGTGCGCAAGGTCGAGGCGCTGCTCGAGCTCGTCGGGCTTGCCGCGAAGCGCGACGCGTATCCGGCCAGCCTGTCGGGCGGGCAGAAGCAGCGCGTCGGCATTGCCCGCGCGCTCGTGCACGATCCCGAGGTGCTGCTGTGCGACGAGGCGACGTCGGCGCTCGATCCCGAGACGACCCAGTCGATCCTCGCGCTGCTCGCCGACATCAACCGCCGCCTCGGGCTGACGATCGTGCTGATCACGCACGAGATGGAAGTGATCCGCGCTGTGTGCGACACGGTCGCGGTGATCGAGCAGGGCGAAGTCGTCGAAACCGGCCCCGTGTGGCGCGTGTTCGGCGATCCGCGCCACGGCGCGACGCGCGCGCTGCTCAGCACGCTCGTGCACGACCTGCCGGCCGAACTGGCGGCGCGCGTGCAGCCGCTGCCCGAGCAGGCCGCGTTGCCCGACGGCGCGCAGGTCGTGCTCGACGTCCGCTATACGGGCGAGAGCGGCGGCGAGCCGGATGTCGGCGCGCTTGCGGCGGCACTCGGCGGCTCGGTACGGTTCCTGCACGGCGGGATCGAGCGTATCCAGGGGCATGCGCAGGGGCGGCTCGTGATCGCGGCAGCGCCGCACGCGGACGACGCCGGCCAGCCGGCGTCGCGCGGCGGTGCGGTTGCCGCGCTGCTCGAACGCGCGCGCCGCCACGCGAATCACGCGGAGGTGCTCGGCTATGTTTGACCTCTGGTGGCCCGAACTGCTCGATGCGATCCGCGACACGCTGTCGATGGTCGCCGCGTCGGCCGCGATTGCCGCGCTGATCGGCATCCCGCTCGCGGTGATCCTCGTGACGACCGCGCCCGGCGGCATCTACGAGCGGCGTGGCGTGAACGCGGTGCTCGGCGCGCTCGTCAACGTGTTCCGCTCGACGCCGTTCATCATCCTGCTCGTCGCGCTGCTGCCGTTCACGCGCGTGCTGATCGGCACGACGATCGGCGTCTGGGCGGCCGTCGTGCCGCTGTCGATCGCCGCGATCCCGTTCTTCGCGCGGATCGCCGAGGTGAGCCTGCGCGAAGTCGACCGCGGGCTGATCGAGGCCGCGCTCGCGATGGGCGCGAAGCGCCGCCACATCGTGTGGCACGTGCTGCTGCCCGAAGCGCTGCCGGGCATGCTCGGCGGCTTCACCATTACCGTCGTCGCGCTGATCGGCTCGACGGCGATGGCGGGCGCCGTCGGCGCGGGCGGCCTCGGCGATCTCGCGATCCGCTACGGCTACCAGCGTTTCGACACCACCGTCATGGCGACCGTGATCGTGATCCTGATCGCGCTCGTCTCGGCCGTGCAAATCACGGGCGACCGCCTGGTCCGACGTGTGACCCGGCGTACCTGAGCGACGCCACAAGCGTCTGCTCGCTTCATTCATGATCCTGAGAGAAAGAACCTATGACCTTGCCCATCGGCGCGCCGCGCGAATGGAACGGACAATTCGAGGAAGCGCTGTTTCTCGACGTGGCGCGACGCCATCGTCCTGACTTCCCGGCCAAGCTCGCCACGCCGCCGCGCGAGCCGCACAACGACGACGAGCTGGCTGCCGTCGCCGACTACTACACGAAGATGGCGTCGCACGACCTGTTCATCGTGCAGGTCGTCGCAAAGGCGATCGACACGCTGTTCCGCGACGATCCGCATTTCCAGCTGATCCTGTCGCGCCAGCTCGGCGACGACGGCGCGCACGCGGTGATTGGCCGCGAACGCGTGACCGAACTGACGGGGCGTGATCCGCTGCAGGAAGTCGACCGGCTCGTCGCCGCGCACTGGGCGCGCATCGGCGACATCGCGGTGCGCGACATCGCCGGCTTTCTCGCGTTCGAGTGGCATTACGAGCTGCACATCCTCGCGAAGCTGTGGATCCAGCGCAAGACCGGCCGCATCGGCGATTCCGCGATGCGCGAGCACGGCGAGAACCGGATCCGGCCGGACGAGGAATGGCATCGCGTGCAGATCGTCCAGTGGTGGTTCGACACGTTGAAGGCGCTGCCGGCGGCCGAGCGTGACGCGCTGATCGATCGCGTGATCGCGGCCGACGAGGAAACGCAGGCGCGGCTCGACGGTTACCTGCACGACGAGTACGCGCATACCGCGCACGTGTTCGGCGCGGATATCGCCGAATACCGCGCGATCTACGACGACTGGCGGCGCGAGATCCTGTCGCGGCTGACCGGCCGCCCGCTCGACGCGCTCGTCCCGCTGTCGGGTGAAGCGGTTGCGCAGGAAGCCGTCGCATGAACGATCCACGCGGCCCGGCGACCTTCGCGCCCGATACCGATACGCCCGCCTTCGACCCCGCCGCGCTGGCGCGGGCGATCGACGCGTTGCGCACCACAGCCGCCGCGCGCGACCGCGCGGGTGGTCATGCGGCGCAGGAGAAGCAGTGGCTCGCCGATGCGGGCCTGCTGACGCTCGCGGTGCCGCGTGCGTTCGGCGGACGGGAAGCCGCTTGGCCCGAGATATACGATGCGATCCGGCAGATCGCGCGCGTCGACAGCGCGCTCGCGCATCTCGTCGGGTTCCAGTGCCTGCAGGTGGTGAGCGTCGACGTGTGGGGCAATGCCGCGCAGCGCGAGCGTTACCTGCGCGGCACGGTCGAGCAGCAATGGTGGTGGGGCAATGCGGTCAATCCGCTCGACACGCGGCTCGTGGCCACGGCGACGCCCGACGGCGGCTACCGGCTCGATGGCGTGAAGGGCTTCTGTTCGGGCACGCGCGGCTCGCAGCGGATGACGGTGTCCGCGCACGATCCGGACACGGGCCGCACCGTGTTCGGCGTGGTGCCGACCGATCGCGCGGGGATCACGGTCAACGAAGACTGGGATCCGATCGGCCAGCGCCAGACCGACAGCGGCAGCGTGCGCTTCGACGGCGTGACGCTCGCGCCGGACGAGGTGCTGCATCGTTCCGAGGCGCCGCCGACGCCGCGCGCGACGCTGCGCACGCTCGTGTCGCAACTGGTGCTGACCAACCTGTTCGTCGGGCTCGCGGAAGGCGCACTGGCGGAAGCGCGCGACTACGTGCTGAAGCATGGCCGCCCGTGGATCCAGTCGGAGGTCGCGCAGGCGAGCGACGATCCGTACACGCTGCAGCGCTTCGGCGACATGCGGGTGCGGGCGATCGCCGCGGCGGCGCTGGCCGATCGCGCGGCCGCCGCGTTGCAGCGAGCATGGGCGCGGCAGGATGCGCTGACGGCGGACGAGCGCGCCGAGGTGGCGCTCGCGGTATCGGAGGCGAAGATCGTCGCGCAGCGCGCGGCGCTCGAGAACGGCGAGGCGCTGTTCGACGCCTGCGGCGCGCGCGCGACGGCCGCGTCGCTCGGCCTCGACCGCTTCTGGCGGAACGCGCGAACGCATACGCTGCACGACCCGCTCGACTACCGGCTGCGCGACGTGGGCCGGTTTGCACTGGCCGGGGAGTGGCCGCCGGCGTCGCTCTATACCTGAAGGACCGACACCGGAGCGGGCGGGGCCCGCTCCGGACAAAACCCGACCGGCCTGCTGGACGCCCAAAATGATATGTTATATCGTTGCGATACAATATATCATTCTCTTTCCAACGTCCTCGACCGGAATCGCCCGATGAGCCCCGCACTTCCCCCGTCCACGCGGCTTCCCGTGACCGTCCTGTCCGGCTTCCTCGGCGCCGGCAAGACGACGCTGCTCAACCACATCCTCAACAATCGCGAGGGCCGGCGCGTCGCGGTCATCGTCAACGACATGTCCGAGGTGAACATCGACGCCGCGCTCGTGCGCGACGGCGGCGCGGGGTTGTCGCGCACCGACGAGAAGCTGGTCGAGATGAGCAACGGCTGCATCTGCTGCACGCTGCGCGAGGATCTGCTCATCGAGGTCGACCGGCTCGCGCGCGAAGGGCGGTTCGACCAGCTCGTGATCGAATCGACCGGCATCTCGGAGCCGCTGCCGGTAGCCGAGACGTTCACGTTCGAAGGCGAGGACGGCCGCAGCCTCGGCGAAGTCGCGCGGCTCGACACGATGGTGACGGTGGTCGATGCGTTCAATTTCCTGCGCGACTACGCGTCGCGCGACAGCCTGCAGTCGCGCGGCGAATCGATGGGCGAGGAGGATGCGCGCACGGTCGTCGATCTGCTGATCGACCAGATCGAGTTCTGCGACGTGATCGTAATCAACAAGATCGACCTGATCGACGCAAACGCACGCGAGCGGCTGGTCGCGCTGCTGCGCGGCTTGAACCCGCGCGCACGGATCGAGATCGCCGAATTCGGCAAGGTGCCGCTCGAACGTGTGCTCGACACGGGCCTGTTCGACTTCGACGAAGCCTCGCGCGCGCCGGGCTGGCTGCAGGAGATGCGCGGCACGCACACGCCCGAGACCGACGCGTACGGCATCCGCAGCTTCGTCTATCGCGCGCGTCGGCCGTTCCATCCGCAGCGTTTCTTCGATCTCGTCGAAAGCGAATGGCCGGGCGTCGTGCGCTCGAAGGGATTCTTCTGGCTCGCCACGCACCCGACCGTCGCCGGTTCGTGGTCGCAGGCCGGCGCGGTCGCGCGGCACGGGCCGGCCGGCTACTGGTGGGCGGCCATGCCGCCCGAACGCTGGCCGCAGGACCCGGAAGCCGTCGCGCAGATCCGCGCGCGCTGGGACGAGCACGTCGGCGATGCACGGCAGGAACTCGTGCTGATCGGCATGGACATGGACGAGCCCGCGCTGCGCGCGCGTTTCGACGCGTGTCTGCTGACCGACGCCGAGATGGCCACCGGCCCCGAGCACTGGACCACGTGGGACAACCCGTTTCGCGACTGGCCCTGACTTGACCGCGCTTCCTGCATCGATCCGGATGGAGAAGGCGCTCCACCGGATTCCGAGCATGAACGCACCCCTTCCCGATATTTCCCTGACTGATGCCGCACCGGGCGGCCGCCCGCTCGAATGGGTCGGCATGCAGGGCATCGACCTGCCCGTTGCGGTGGCCGAGCCCGGCTGCCGGCGCGACGTGCATGCGCGCGCCGACGTGCAGGTCGATCTGCCTGCGCCGCACGTGAAGGGCATCCACATGTCGCGGCTGTACCGTCTGCTCGACGGGCTCGGCGACGGCGCGGCACTGTCGCCGGCCGGCCTTCAGCGTGTGCTGCATGCGATGGTCGACAGCCATCGCGACTGCGATACGCGCCGTGCGCGGCTACGGCTGCGCTTCGACTTGCTGGCACGCCGCGCCGCGCTGGTGACGGACGGGCTGGCCGGATGGAAAGGCTATCCGGTCCGGATCGACGCGACGCTGACCGGCTCCCGGTTCGAACTGCGCGCGCAGGTGACGGTCGCCTATTCGTCGACGTGCCCGTGCTCCGCGGCGCTGTCGCGGCACTGGGTCGAGCAGGCGTTCCTGGCGGCATTCGGCCGCGACGATCGCGTGGCGCCGGCGGCGGTCGCCGCGTGGCTGAAACGGCACGCGACGGCGGCCACGCCGCACAGCCAGCGCAGCGAAGCCGTCGTCAGCGTGGCGCTGCCTGCCGATCGCGCGACGCTGGGGCTGATCGACCTGATCGATCGTATCGAGCACGCGCTCGGCACGCCGGTGCAGACGGCCGTCAAGCGTGCGGACGAGCAGGCGTTCGCGGTGCTGAACGGCGGGAACCTGATGTTCGTCGAGGATGCCGCCCGCCGCGTCCGGGCCGCGCTGGATGACTTCGGCCACGATGCGACCCCGCACGTGCACGTGCGCCATCTGGAAAGCCTGCATCCGCACGATGCGGTGGCCTGGGCCGCGCCGGTGCGCGAAGGCGCCGACGCATGCTGATCCGCAAATTGTTCCGCTTCGAGAACGCGCACGTCGTGCGCGGTTGCAGCACGCGGCGCTGCTCGCATTCGATCCACGGCCATTCGTACCGCGTCGAGCTGCTGCTGGAGGCGCACGCGCTGGATCGCGGGCAGATGATCTACGACTTCGGGCTGCTCAAGGGCGACGTGCGCGACCTGATCGACGCGTTCGATCACGCAGTGACGTTGTGGGCGGAGGATGACCCGTGCTACGTCGAGAGCATGCGCAGGCATTCCGAGCGTTGGGTGCTGCTGCCCGTGTCGCCGAGCGCCGAGCAGTTCTCGCGCGTGTTCTTTCGCCTCGTCGATGCGGCGCTGTCCTGCACCCGCATGGCGAACGGCGAAGCCGACGTGCGGCTGCATTCGATCATCGTTCACGAAACCGACACCGGTTACGCGCAGTGCTTTCGCGACGATGCGTTCAACCCGCGCATGGGCCGCATCGACCTGGACGACATCGTGTTCGCGCCGGCCATCGCCGGACAGTGGCGCGATCCGGGCCTGTTCGAGCGGATCAAGCGCGGCCGCCCCATTTCAAGGCAGGAATCCTGATGATCAGAAAGAACCCGCGCGGCGACCTGCCGCAGATTCACCCGAGCGCCTTCGTCGATCCGACCGCCATTCTGTGCGGGCTCGTGATCGTCGAGGAGAACGTGTTCATCGGCCCGTACGCGGTGATCCGCGCGGACGAAACGGATGCCGGCGGCCGGATCGCACCGATCGTGATCGGTGCGCATTCGAACATCCAGGACGGCGTGGTGATTCATTCGAAATCGGGTGCGAGCGTCACCATCGGCCGGCATACGTCGATCGCGCATCGCGCGATCGTCCACGGGCCGTGCAAGGTCGGTAACGGCGTGTTCGTCGGCTTCAACAGCGTGCTGTTCAACTGCACCATCGACGATGGCTGCGTGGTGCGCTACAACGCGGTCGTCGACGGCTGCCACCTGCCGCCGGGTTTCTACGTGCGTTCGACCGAGCGCATCGGGCCGGAAACCGATCTCGCGGCCATGCCGCAGGTGACGGCCGACGCGAGCGACTTCTCCGAGGACGTCGCACGCACGAACAATGCGCTGGTGCTGGGCTACAAGCACATCCAGAACGAGTTCTGAATCATGGACGAGCGCAACCGACATGAAGGCGGCGCGAGCGACGCGCTGAAGCGACGTCACGCCGACCTGCTCGTGCACGGCGGCACGGCGATGACGCCCAACGGGGCCGAGCGCATCGACATTGCGTGCGTGGACGGCCGTGTCGTTGCGCTGGGTGCGTTGCGCGGCACGTGGCGCGCCGACGTCGTGCTGGATGCCGCCGGCCTGCACGTGCTGCCGGGCGTCGTCGACAGCCAGGTGCATTTCCGCGAACCGGGCCTCACGCACAAGGAGACCCTCGAGGCCGGCACGCGCGGCGCGGTGCTCGGCGGCGTCACGACGATCTTCGAGATGCCCAACACGCATCCGCTGACGCTGACCGCGCAGGATCTGCAGGCCAAGCTGGATCTCGCGCGCGGCCGTGCGTGGTGCGACTACGCGTTCTATATCGGCGGCTCGGCCGCGAACGCCGAACGGCTGCCGGTACTTGAAAACCTGCCGGGCTGCGCGGGCGTGAAGGTCTTCATGGGCAGTTCGTTCGGCGATCTGCTGGCCGATGACGAAGCCGTGTTGCGCCGGATCGTGCGCAACGGGCGGCGGCGCATGGCCGTGCACGCGGAGGACGAGGCGCGGCTGCGCGAACGCCGGGCGCTGGTGGAAGCGAGCGGCGACGTGCGTGATCATCCTCGCTGGCGCGACGAGGAAAGCGCGCTGGCGGCGACGCGGCGCATCATCGGGCTGGCTGCCGAGACGGGCCGCCGGCTGCATGTGCTGCACGTGTCCACCGCCGCGGAAATGGCGTTCCTCGCGCGGCACCGGCATCGCGTGACCGTCGAGGTCACGCCGCATCACCTGAGCCTGCACGCGCCCGATTGCTACGCGCGGCTCGGCACGTTCGCGCAGATGAATCCGCCGGTGCGCGAGCGGCATCATCAGGACGCGCTGTGGCAGGCCGTTCGCGACGGCGTGGTCGACGTGATCGGCAGCGATCACGCGCCGCATACGCGTGATGAAAAGCGCAGGCCCTATCCGCAGTCGCCGAGCGGGATGACCGGCGTCCAGACACTGCTGCCGCTCATGCTCGATCACGTGCAGGCGGGCCGCCTGAGCCTCGCGCGGCTGGTCGACCTGACCAGCGCCGGGCCGGCGCGCATCTTCGGCATCGCGGGGAAAGGGCGCATTGCGGCGGGCTACGACGCCGATTTCAGCATCGTCGACTTGCGTGCGCGTCGCACCATCCGGGACGAATGGATCGCCAGCGTGAGCGGCTGGACACCCTATGACGGGCGCACGGTCACAGGCTGGCCCGTGCATACGGTCGTGCGCGGGCAGGTCGTGGTGCGCGATGGCGAGCTGAACGGGGAGCCGGCCGGGCAGGCCATGACGTTTCTGGATGCGGCGGGTTAGCCGCGCATTACGCCGGCAACGCGTCCGCCAGCGCCCGCATCGCCTCCACCGTCTCCGGGTTCGCCGGAAAGAACGCCTCGATCGCGAGTTCCGACAGCGTCACGTCGACCGGCGTACCGAACACGGTCGTCGTGCTGAAGAACGTCAGTTCGCCGGCGGCCGTGCGCAGCCGCAGCGGCACGGCGATATCCGCGAAGTCGGCGCGCGCATGCGTGTCGTCGGGCTGGCCGGCCGGCGCCGGATACGCGGCGAGTTCGTCGCGCAGCGTGTGCAGCGCGCGGTCGCCGCTCGCATCGATCTGCCGCTGCAACCGATGCAGGATATGCGTGCGCCATTCGTGCCAGTTGACGATCTGCGACGCGAGCCCGTCCGGATGCAGGCTCAGTCGCAGCACGTTGACGGGCGGCCGCAGCAGTGCCGGATCGGCCTGCGCGACCAGCGCGCCGAGCATCCGGTTCGCGGCGAGCAGCGTCCAGTGGCGGTCCACGGCGAGCGCCGGGTAGGGCTCGTGGCCGCGCAGCACGGCTTCGACCGCATGGCGTGCGGCATCCAGTTGCGGATCCGAAAACGGCCGTTCGCGAAACAGCGGCGCGAAACCGGCCGCGACGAGCAGCGCATTGCGCTCGCGCAGCGGCACGTCGAGACGCTCGGCGAGATGCAGCACCATCTCGCGGCTCGGCTGCGCGCGGCCCGATTCGACGAAGCTCAGGTGGCGCGCGGAGACTTCCGCGTCGAGCGCGAGCGCCATCTGGCTGAGGCGCCGGCGTTGCCGCCACGTGCGCAGCAGCGGGCCGATGCCGGGCGTGCGGCCGGCGGACGGGGAGGGCGAATGAAGGGCGGCGGTCGGGTTCATGGTGCTGATGATAGGCAATCCCGCGCACCCTGGACATTACCTGCGACGTAAGCATCTCGCCGTTCCCCGGGCGTGTCGCTGCGCTGCGTTACCATAGCCCCCGTGCCAACTGAGAGACGACGCCGGACCCGCGATTGAAAGCGCCTGGGCCGGTGCCGTGCATATTTACGACAAGGCATTCCAGGGGAATCCAACAATGAAAAAACTTGCCGTCCGGCTCGCCTGCGTGGCGACGCTTGCATTCGCCGCGACCACCGGCCACGCGCAGACCGAAGCTGCGCAGGTGGAAATGAGGGCCGCCGCCGCAGCCGCCAACGACGCGGTCGTGAAGGGCCCGACCGACATCGACGTGAAACACGAAGCCGTGCTGAAACTGAAAGCCGGCGAATCGTTCGTGCCGGCCGCCGAAGCCGGCCGCTACCTGCGCTCGATGGGCAACTCGATCGACGAATCCAGGCTGGTCGGCCTCGTGCTGCCCGACGATCCCGATGCCGACTGGATCTCGGTCGTGTCGTTCGAGCCGAGCGGTTATATCCGCGACGACGACGCGAAGGACTGGAAGCCCGACGAGCTGCTGAAGAGCCTGCAGTCCGGCACCGAGGAAGACAACCCGGGGCGCAAGGAGCGCGGCCTGCCGGAAACCGAGGTGGTCGGCTGGGCGAAGGCGCCCGCATACGACGCGGCCACGCACCGGCTCGTGTGGTCCGCGATCATCCGCGACAAGGGCGCGGCACCGAATGCCGAGAACGACGGCGTGAATTACCGGACGCTCGTGCTCGGCCGTGACGGCTACCTGTCGCTGACGATGGCGTCGACGCTCGCCGATCTGCCGAAATACAAGGCGTCGGCCGACGAGTTGCTGTCGAACATCAGCTTCAACGACGGCAAGCGCTACGCCGATTTCAACAAGTCGACCGACCACGTCGCCGAGTACGGCCTCGCGGCGCTGATCGTCGGCGTCGGCGCGAAGAAGCTCGGCCTGCTCGCGCTGATCGGCGCGTTCGCGGTGAAGTTCTTCAAGATCGGCGCGGTCGCGCTGCTGGCCGGCGGCGCGGCGCTGAAGCGCTTCTTCGGGCGCAAGCCGAAGGCGGCTGCGGTGCCGGCCGTCGCCGATGCATCCGGCGTATCCGACGTGTCCGGCACGGAGCGCAAGGAATGACGAAGCTGTTGCTGCTGATCTTCGGCGGCCTCAAGCTCGGCAAGGTGCTCGTGTCGGCGGGCACGATGCTGGCGTCGATCGCGGTCTACGCGCTGTTCTACGGCTGGCGGTTCGCGGCCGGTTTCGTGGCGCTACTGCTGGTGCACGAGGCCGGCCACTACATCGCCGCGCAGCGGCGCGGGCTCGACGTCGGGCTGCCGACCTTCATCCCGTTCGTCGGCGCGTGGATCCAGCTGAAGGAGATGCCGCACGACGCGGAAACCGAGGCGTACGTCGGGCTCGCCGGGCCGTTCGTCGGCACGCTCGGTGCGCTGGCCTGCTACGCGGCCGCGCGCCACTACGACAGCAACCTGCTGCTCGCGCTGTCTTATACGGGCTTCTTCCTGAACCTGTTCAACATGATTCCGCTGTCGCCGTTCGACGGCGGGCGGATCACCGCGGTGCTGTCGCCGCGCATCTGGTTCGCGGGCGTGCCGGTGCTGATCGCGCTGTTCGCGTATCGCCCGAGCCCGTTGCTGATCGTGATGGCGATCCTCGCGCTGCCGCAATTGAAGCGTGCTTGGCGCTACGATCCCGACGCGCCGGAGAACCGCGTGTACTACGCGACGTCGATCGAGACGAAGACGACGTACGCGCTCTGCTACGTGGGTCTGCTCGCATTCCTCGCGCTGATGACGTCCGGCGTGCACGACATGCTGCGCGTCGCACATTCGTCGGTCTGACAGCGGATACCTGGGGTCGAATGCAACAACGGCGGCCGTTTTCATGCGGCCGCCGTTGTTTTGCTTTGAAGCCGAACGTCAGGCGTCGCGATGACGCAGTTCGACGTGCCCGATGCCCTTCACGATCACGAGACAGCTGAACACGGTGACGAGTGCGTTCGGCCCGACGAACACGCGTGCGCCGGTGATCGACAGCGTTGCGCGGTCCGCATGGTCGAGCGTCGTGGCGACGAACAGCATCGCCAGGATCCAGTAGCGCACGGCGGTCCGGCGCGCGGTCGGGCGGAAAATCGCGAGGGGAGGTCTGGTTGCTCGCTTTAAACGTACGTCGTCGTATGACGTGGCCAAAAGTTTGTTGAGGATGCTCGAATTCGGAAACCTCGGGTTTTTCCCCTCGAAGATCGGCATCACAGTGTGGGAGTGTCATGATTCTCTGGCTCGGCAAGGCCTTAGGATGTATCGTCGTTGCCTTCACAGGTGGCGAGAATGACGCTGCGTCGTCGGCAGACATCGTATCTGTTGAGCTACAATGAACGATCTATTCCCGAACCACGGAGCACACCCCATGCAACTGACTGGAGAGATGCTGATCGGCGCCGAAGCGGTCGCCGGCTCGGCCGGTACCTTGCGCGCGTTCGACCCGTCGAAGGGCGAGCCGATCGATGCGCCGGTGTTCGGCGTCGCGGCGCAGGCCGACGTCGAGCGCGCATGCGAACTCGCGCGCGATGCGTTCGACGCGTACCGCGCGCAGCCGCTCGCGGCCCGCGCAGCGTTTCTCGAAGCGATCGCGGATGAAATCGTCGCGCTCGGCGACGCGCTGATCGAGCGTGCGCATGCCGAAACGGGCCTGCCCGTCGCGCGGCTGCAGGGCGAGCGCGGCCGCACCGTCGGCCAGCTCCGGCTGTTCGCGCGCGTCGTGCGTGACGGGCGCTTCCTCGCCGCGTCGATCGATCCCGCGCAGCCGGCGCGCACGCCGCCGCCGCGTTCGGACCTGCGGCTGCAGAAAGTCGGGCTCGGGCCCGTCGTCGTGTTCGGGGCGAGCAACTTCCCGCTGGCGTTCTCGGTGGCCGGCGGCGATACGGCGTCGGCGCTCGCGGCCGGCTGCCCGGTGATCGTGAAGGCGCACGAGGCGCATCTCGGCACGTCCGAGCTGGTCGGCCGCGCGATCCGCGCCGCTGTCGCCAAAACCGGGATGCCGGCCGGTGTGTTCTCGCTGCTGGTCGGCCCCGGCCGCGTGATCGGTGGGGCGCTCATCAGCCATCCGGCGGTCCAGGCGGTCGGCTTCACGGGGTCGCGGCAGGGCGGCATGGCGCTCGTGCAGATCGCGAACGCGCGCCCGCAGCCGATTCCCGTCTACGCGGAAATGAGCAGCATCAACCCCGTCGTGCTGTTCCCGGCGGCGCTTGCCGCGCGCGGCGACGCGATCGCGACGGGCTTCGTCGATTCGCTGACGCTCGGCGTCGGCCAGTTCTGTACCAACCCGGGCCTCGTGCTCGCGATCGACGGCCCCGATCTCGACCGCTTCGAAACCGTCGCCGCGCAGGCGCTCGCGAAGAAGCCGGCCGGCGTGATGCTCACGCAGGGTATCGCCGATGCGTATCGCAACGGCCGCGGCAAGCTGGCCGAACTGCCGGGCGTGCGCGAAATCGGCGCGGGCGAGGCGGCGCAGACCGATTGCCAGGCCGGCGGCGCGCTGTACGAAGTCGGTGCGCAGGCGTTCCTCGCCGAGCCGGCGTTCAGCCACGAGGTGTTCGGGCCGGCGTCGCTGATCGTGCGTTGCCGTGATCTCGACGAAGTCGCGCGCGTGCTCGAAGCACTCGAAGGCCAGCTGACGGCCACGCTGCAGATGGATGCCGACGACAAGCCGCTCGCGCGCCGGCTGCTGCCGGTCCTCGAACGCAAGGCCGGCCGCCTGCTGGTCAACGGCTACCCGACCGGCGTCGAGGTGTGTGACGCGATGGTGCACGGCGGGCCGTTCCCGGCCACGTCGAACCCGGCCGTCACGTCGGTCGGCGCGACGGCGATCGAGCGCTTCCTGCGGCCCGTGTGCTACCAGGATTTCCCGGACGATCTGCTCCCGGAAGGGTTGCAGGAAAGCAATCCGCTCGCGATTCCGCGGCTGCGGGACGGGAAGGCCGAGTGATGACGCACCTCGATTGAGGGGGGCAATCGGCTGCGACCGGCGAGCCTGAGTGCGCGCCGGTCGCCAAAAACGAAAAGGCGGAAGTGGCCAATGAGCCGCTTTCGCCTTTTTGCATGGCAGGTTTGCGTGGCGTCGATCTTGCAGCGTCAGTGGGCGGGATGCGCGGCGAGCCCCAGGCGGTCTGCTGCGCCCGGCAGGCGCCGGTCGCGCGTCCACAGCTTGCTTCCACCGGTCAGTCGGACCGAAGCGAGGAGGTGCGCATTCGTGCCGAGGCGGCATGGAGGGGCCGGTGTCCGGGGCGAGCGCCGTTGCCGCCGTGTGGGCAAAAGCGGTCGTTGATCCTGCCGGCTTTCCTGCCGCCCGCTTTTCTCCTACAGTACCGGAGCCCCGGGTCGACCGACCTGCGGGCGAAACCTGAGAGATCCAGAAAAAGACCAAGAGGGAACGGCATCATGAACATCAACAAACGTGGCGACCACCTGTTCGCGGCCGGATTGTGGAAAGCGATCGGCGACGTCGCGAAATCCGTGCGAACGCAGATCGGCGAGTACAGCGAAGGACGCGTGCTCGCGAATGCGCTGCTGGAATTCCAGCGCGACCTGGGCGGCAGCGAATTCGACATCACGATCAACCAGGGGCGGCTCGTCACGGGCTCCGACGCGCATTCGCTCGTGTTCGGTCAAGCCGTTCGCCGTTTCCGGCAGGACATGGAGGCGCTGGTGTTCGCGCTCCAGTACCGGCGCGGTATCGATGAACGCGATCCGGGCCTGCGTACCGAAGCGTTGATGCAGGCGAACAGCCAACTTGCGACCGCGAAGCAGTCGGCGACGATCACGGTCGGTCGGTTCTTCGACGCGGTCGTTGACCGCGACGTACTCGGGCAGATCCTTGGCAGCGAATCGAATGCGCGCGCGCGATCGGGTGCGCAGGACCAGATCGAGGCGACACGCGTCAAGCTGGGGAACGTGCGTTACCGGATCGTCGGGGTCATCGCGCAGATGTGACGGCGGCGACACGCATCGCGGCGGATGCGTGCGTCATCGCGGAAAGCGCGCAAAAGGTCGCGGCCGGCGAATGCCGGCCACGATGCAGAACTGGCGGCGCGGCGCCAATGAAGGCGTGCGCCGCCGACGAACGCCGCTTATTGCGGCCCCATCTTCTTGATCAGCACGTCGAGCTCCGCCACTTCTTCGTCGGTGAGGTCGACGAGCGGCGCACGCACCGGGCCTGCGTCATGGCCGACGAGTTTCGCGCCCGCCTTCACGATGCTGACCGCATAGCCCGCGCGGCGATTGCGGATCTTCAGGTACGGCAGGAAGAATTCGTCGATCAGGCGGCCGACCGTGGCGTGGTCGTCCTTCGCGATCGCTTCGTAGAATGCCATCGCCGTCTTCGGGATGAAGTTGAACACGGCCGACGAATACACCGGCACGCCGAGCGCCTTGTACGCGGCCGCATAGACTTCGGCCGTCGGCAGGCCGCCGAGGTAGGCGAAACGGTCGCCGAGGCGGCGGCGGATCGTCACCATGCTTTCGATTTCGCCCACGCCGTCCTTGAAGCCGATCAGGTTCGGGCAACGATCGGCGAGGCGCTCGAGCATGTCGGCGTTCAGCTTCGAATTCGCGCGGTTGTACACCACCACGCCGATCTTCAGCGCACGGCACACCTGCTCGACGTGGTCGGCGATCCCTTCCTGGCTGGCTTCGGTCAGGTAATGCGGCATCAGCAGCACACCGCTCGCGCCGAGGCGCTCGGCCTCCTGCGCATATTCGATCGCGACGCGCGTCGCGCCGCCCGCGCCGGCGAGGATCGGCACCTTGCCCTTGCAGGTTTCCGTCGCGACACGGATCACGTCCGAATACTCGCGCTGCGTGAGCGAGAAGAATTCACCGGTGCCGCCGGCCGCGAACAGCGCGCTCGCACCGTACGGCGCGAGCCATTCCAGGCGCTCGGCGTAGGTGGACGGGCGGAAGCTGCCGTCGGTGTCGAAGTCCGTCAGCGGAAACGACAGCAGGCCGTGGGAAATGATCTGTTTGAGTTCTTGCGGTGAGGTCATGGTTGGGTCGTCCGTCTAGCGCGAGTGCTGGGTTCGTCGGGAACGGCATACGAGCCACATTGGCGATGTCGTTGTATGTCATCGTACAACGAGGGGAGGCGTGACGCAAGCGGTTTGCCGGTCGATAAATAGTAGGGTCTTTCCGGGTAAGGGTTTACGCAGCATCGCCGATCCCGGTTGAATGTCGTATGATGACTAACGATATGGCCGATAGCCTCCTGGAATTCCGATGACTGCTTCCCCGCTCTATATCCGTGTGCATCCGGACGACAACGTCGCGATCGTCGTCAACGACGGCGGCTTGCCGGAGGGCGCGACGTTCGCCGATGGGCTGACGCTGCGCGAAGGCGTGCCGCAGGGGCACAAGGTTGCGCTGGTCGACCTCGCGGCCGGCGACCCGATCGTCCGCTACAACGTGGTGATCGGCTACGCGCTGGTCGAGTTGCGCCGCGGCAGCTGGGTCAACGAACGCACGATGCGCATGCCCGAGCCGCCGGGGCTTGACGACCTGCCGCTCGCAACACGCGCCGCGCCGCCGCTGCCGCCGCTCGAAGGCTATACGTTCGAGGGCTTCCGCAATGCCGACGGCTCGGTCGGCACGCGCAACATCCTCGCGATCACGACGACCGTGCAGTGCGTGTCGGGCGTCGTCGAGCACGCGGTGAAGCGGATCAAGGCCGAGCTGCTGCCGCGCTATCCGAACGTCGACGACGTGGTCGGGCTCGAGCACACGTACGGCTGCGGCGTGGCGATCGATGCGCCCGACGCCGACATCCCGATCCGCACGCTGCGCAACATCAGCCTGAATCCGAATTTCGGCGGCGAGGTGATGACCGTGAGCCTCGGCTGCGAGAAGCTGCAGCCCGAGCGCCTGCTGCCGCCCGGCACGATTCCGGTCGCGGCCGACGGCGCGACCGGCAACGGCGGCGTGGTGTGCCTGCAGGACGCCGCGCACGTCGGCTTCAACTCGATGATCGACTCGATCATGAAGATGGCCGAATCGCACCTCGAGCGGCTCGACCGCCGCCGCCGCGAGACGTGCCCGGCATCGGATCTCGTCGTCGGCGTGCAGTGCGGCGGCAGCGACGCGTTCTCGGGGCTCACCGCGAACCCGGCCGTCGGCTTCGCGGCCGACCTGCTGGTGCGCGCGGGCGCGACGATCATGTTCTCCGAGGTGACGGAAGTGCGCGACGGCGTCGCGCAGCTCACGTCGCGCGCGGCGAACGAGGACGTGGCGCGCGAAATCATCCGCGAGATGGACTGGTACGACCGCTACCTGCAGCGCGGTCGCGTCGACCGCAGCGCGAACACGACGCCCGGCAACAAGAAGGGCGGCCTGTCGAACATCGTCGAGAAGGCGATGGGCTCGATCGTGAAGTCGGGCAGCGCGCCGATTGCCGGCGTCGTGCGCCCCGGCGATCGAGCGAAGCAGAAGGGGCTGCTGTACGCGGCGACGCCCGCGAGCGACTTCATCTGCGGCACGCTGCAGCTCGCGGCCGGGATGAACCTGCACATTTTCACGACCGGCCGCGGCACGCCGTACGGCCTTGCACAGGTGCCGGTGATCAAGGTCGCGACGCGCAGCGATCTCGCGCGCCGCTGGCACGACCTGATGGATCTCGACGCGGGGCAGATCGCGACCGGCGCGGCCACGATCGAGGACACCGGCTGGGCACTGTTCCGGCTGATGCTCGACGTCGCGAGCGGCAAGCGCCGCACGTGGGCCGAGCAATGGAAGCTCGCGAATGCGCTGACCCTGTTCAATCCGGCGCCGGTGACCTGACGCGAGCGGCCGTTGCCGCCGAAAGATGCGGGCGCCTTCGGGCGCCCGTTGACATTGCGGCGGCGAATTCACGATCCGGCGCACGCAGCACCTGTTGCGCGGACGGCGCGAATTCCTTACCTGTCACGTAATCGACCGCCCGCACGAGGCCGGCGACGATGTCTGCACGCGAACACGCAACACGCCACGTTCGCGACATCGTCCTCTCATCGACACAAGGAGCCTCGCCATGAACACCGCCCCGTCCGCCTCGTCTGTTTACGCCGACCTGATCGACCGCTACATCGACGCGTGGAACGAACCCGACGTCGCGCGCCGCCGTGCGCTGATCGATGCGACCTACGCGGTCGACGCGGCCTATCGCGATCCGCTGATGGCCGGCGACGGCCACGCGGGCATCGACGCGATGATCGCGGCCGTGCAGCAACGCTTCCCCGCCTACCGCTTCCGCCGCACGACCGACGTCGACGGCTTCGGCCAGCACCTGCGGTTCTCGTGGGCGCTCGTGTCGCCCGACGGCGCGGCGATCGTGAAGGGTTCGGACTTCGGCACCGTCGACGCGTCGGGCCGCCTCGTGTCGGTCACGGGTTTCATCGACGAAATGCCGGCCGCGGCGTCGTGACGTGAGCGATGCATGCGCAGCGGCCGCCGGGATCGGGTAACGTTATGCGATTCGTTCCTGATCCCGGAGACTAGCCGACATGCTGAAGAATCTCGACCCGCTGCTGCACGCCGACATCCTGCACACGCTGCGCGCGATGGGCCACGGTGACGAAATCGCGATCTGCGATGCGAATTTCCCGGCGGAATCCGTCGCGGAGCACACGGTGGTCGGCCGCGCGTTGCGGATCGACGGCGCCGATTCGGCGCGCGTCGTGCGCGCGGTGCTGTCCGTGCTGCCGCTCGACACGTTCGTCGACACGCCCGCATGGCGGATGGAAGTCGTCGGCGATGCGGCGGCGGTGCCGCCCGTGCAGCGCGAAGTGCAGGCCGAGATCGATCGCGCGGAAGGGCGCGCGGTGCCGCTGACCGGCGTCGAACGTTTCGCGTTCTACGAGCGCGCGCAGCAGACGTATGCGGTGATCGTCACCGGCGAGCTGCGCGGCTACGGCTGCTTCATCTTCAAGAAGGGCGTGTTGTTGAGCGACGCGGGCTAAACGCTTTTCGTCCCGCCGCCTTCGCGGCCGCGCGGCCGCCGTCGTGTAAAGATTTGCTACAACCTTTTTCTTGGACACGGCCGAAACTCTGTCTATGCTGGCCCATTTGCCGCGGGCCCCGCAGGGTCGCGCGGCGCCGAACCGCCCGGGCGCGCCCCGCGCGGGCGGCCGAATTGCATACGAGGAGAGAGGCATGACGCGTTCCGTCGATTCCGGCGTCATTTTTTTCGCGCGCCTGGCGCTGGCGGCGTTGTTTCTGTGGGGCGGCGTGATGAAGCTGCTCGGCTACGGCGATTTCATCGGCTACCTGCATGGGCTGAACGTGCCGTATCCGCAGGTGATCGGGCCGATCGTCGTCGCGATCGAAGGGCTCGGCGGGCTGCTGCTGATCGTCGGCTACAAGGTCAGACCGCTCGCACTGCTGATGGCGTTCTATACGGTCGCGACCGCGATGGTCGGGCACAATTTCTGGGACGCGACGGACGCCGCGGTCCAGCACGAGATGGTGATCCATTTCTGGAAGAACATCGCGATCGCCGGCGGCTTCCTGCTGCTGTTCGTCACCGGCGCCGGCGGCGCGAGCATCGACGGCCTGCGCCGGCCGAGCACGACGTACGGCAGCCTGCGCTGATCGCACATACTCGCGCCGTTGCCGTTGCCGTTGCGCTGAAGCAAAACAAAAGGGCCGAATCCCGCGGGATTCGGCCCTTTGTTCATTGAGCGCGCGGGCGCGCCGGCGCTCAGTGCGCAGCCTTCACGTCCTTCGCATCCTTCGAGAACTGCACGGCGATCGCGCCGAGCACGCAGATCGCCGCAACGTACACCACCGGTGCGAGCGGATTCGACTTCATCATCAGCGACACGATCACCGGCGTGAGGCCGCCGAAGATCGCGTACGCGACGTTGTACGAGAACGAGATGCCCGAGAACCGCACGACGGCCGGGAAGCTCTTGACCATCACGAACGGCACCGCGCCGATCGTGCCGACCATGAAGCCCGCGATTCCGTAGTAGAGCGGCAGCGTCGACGCGTCGGCCGCGACCTGCACGAACAGCAGGTAGTAGCACGCGGCCAGCCCGATGCCGCCGATGCCGAGCACGCGCTTCGCGCCGATCCGGCCCGCGAGCGAACCCGCGGTGATGCAGCCGGCCGTCAGGCACAGCGTCGCGATGCTGTTCGCGAACAGCGTGGTCGCGGGCGCGAGGTGGAACTGCTTCTGCAGCAGCGCGGGCGTCATCAGGATCACGACGACGATCGCGGCCGACAGCATCCACGTGAGCAGCATCGACACGATCACCGCGCGGCCGTGGTCGCGCAGCACGGCCTTCAGCGGAATCTCGGCCGCGAGTGCCTTCTTCGCCTTCATCTCGGCGAACACCGGCGTTTCATGCAGCCAGCGGCGCAGGTACACGGAGAACAGGCCGAACACGCCGCCGAGCAGGAACGGGATGCGCCACGCGAACGCGCCGACTTCGGCCGTCGAGTAACGGCTGTTGATGCCGGCCGCGACGAGCGAGCCGAGCAGGATGCCGGCCGTCAGGCCCGCGGTCAGCGTGCCGCACGCATAGCCGATGTGGCGGGACGGCACGTGCTCGGACACGAACACCCATGCGCCCGGCACTTCACCGCCGACGGCCGCGCCCTGCAGCACGCGGAACAGCAGCAGCAACACCGGCGCGAGGATGCCGATCGTGTCGTAGGTGGGCAGCAGGCCCATCAGCAGCGTCGGCACGGACATCATCAGCACGCTCAGCGTGAACATCCGCTTGCGGCCGAACAGGTCGCCGAAGTGCGCCATGATCACGCCGCCGAGCGGGCGCGCGAGATAGCCGGCCGCGAAGATGCCGAACGTCTGCAACTGGCGCAGCCAGTCGGGGATGTCGTGCGGGAAGAACAGTTGCCCAATCGCCGGCGCGAAGAACACGAAGATGATGAAGTCGTAGAACTCGAGGGCGCCGCCGAGTGCGGCGAGGCCAAGGGTCTTGTAGTCGCTGCGCGTGAGCGCGCGTTCGGCGGCGCGAGGCACGCCGCTCAATTCGGAAGCTTGCATGGTCAGGACGATCGGTTTTGGAATTTAGTTGTCGGTGCTGCGTCTCCAGGGCCCGCTTTTCGGCATGGACTGACAAGGCGCGGCTTGCGTCGTCGAAGCGTGCCGCGTGCGGGGTGAGGCACGAAACACGCACCGCCGCACCGGGATGGGGCGCGGCGAGGACGAAGCGTCAAAGCGGGTGGGGGGATTCTACAGGAGCGCGAAATGAGCGCGCGTGGGCGCGCGCCGAGGAACGGTTCGGATCGCGAAGCCGAAGCCGAAGCAAGCGCAACGGCGCGCGCGGCCGGTGAGCCGCTGGCGCGCCGCGCGGGGCAGGGTTTGCGTATCAGTTGCCGGCGATCGTATCGACCGGCTTGAACGCACCGTGCTCGACCTTGTAGATCGTCACCGGCGCATCCCTCAGGTCGCCCTTCGTGTCGTACGCGATGCTGGGGGCCGACACGCCCTTGACCGACACCTTGCCGAGATACGGCGTGTACACCTTCGGGTCGGTCGAGTTCGCGTCCTTCATCGCCGTGAGCAGCGCGATCGTGCCGTCGTACGAGTATGGCGAGTAGGTGATCACGTCTTCGTTGAAGCGCGCCTTGTAGCGTGCCGCGTAGCCGGCGAAGCCCGGCATCTTCTCCTTCGGCAGCCCGCCCATGTAGACGATCGCGCCTTCGGCCGCATCGCCGCCGACTTTCAGGAACGTCGGCGAACGCGACATCTCGCCCGTCACGAACGCCGACTTCATCCCGAGCTGTCGCATCTTGCGGATCATCGGCGACGATTGCGCATCGCCGCCGCCGTAGAAGATCGCGTCCGGGTTCATCCCCTTGAGGTTGGTCAGGATCGCGGAGAAATCGAGCGCCTTGTCGTTCGTGAAGTCGCGCTTGATGATCGTGCCGCCCGCCGCTTCGACGGCCTTCGCGAATTCGTCGGCAATGCCCTGGCCGTAGGCCGTGCGGTCGTCGATGATCGCGATGCGCTTGAAGCGCAGCGTCTTCACCGCGTACGTGCCGACGATGCGGCCCGCCTGTGCGTCGCTCGTCAGCAGCCGGTAGGTGGTCTTGTAGCCGCGCGCGGTGTATTGCGGCGACGTGGCCATCGAGATCTGCGGCAGCCCCGCGCGATCGTACAGGTCGGACGCGGGAATGCTCGTGCCCGAGTTGAAGTGCCCGATGATTCCGCGGACGTTGTCGTCGATCAGCCGCTGCGCGACGGTCGTGCCCGTGCGCGGGTCGGCCTGGTCGTCCTGCGAATCGAGCTGGAACGTGACGGGCTTGCCGCCGATCGTCGGACGCGTCGCATTGAAATCGGCGATCGCGAGTTGCACGCCCTTCTGCATGTCCGTGCCGTAGTTCGACTGCGGGCCGGTCAGCGGTGCGGCGAAACCGATCTTGACGACGTCGGCGGCCATGGCGTGCGCGCCCGACAGTGCGCAGGCAGCGGCCAGCGCGACGTGCGATACCTTCAGCTTCACTTTCACTTCCCCTTGATGGCGTGGTTGGGCCGCCGCCGGCTGGCGGGCCGGCGCCGGTAAACCGGGCGAGACGGTTCGGTCGGCAGGCCGATGCGAGGGCCGTGCGTGCATGCCGCATGCTGCTCGAGCTGTGCCGAAATCGGCGCACCTGGTGGCCGATACCGCAGGCCACGCGTGCCGATTGCTGCCGCGGCGTGAGGTCGTCTCGTGACCGTGAAGCGAAGTCTAGTTAGCGAAAATGCGCGCGTCTTGCGCGTTCGATGCGCGGCCGGCGACGATATCGGCATATCGTCGATAACCCTGATATATGCCGAAATCGTCATGCCGAATGCGCAAACGCGCCAAGACGCTGCACGTTCGCATTTCTATGCTGGCGAGTCCGAGCGTGCGGTGCCGGTGCGCGAATGCGCTAGCCCGCGCGCGACATGTCGGCCCCGGCGCACGCGTGGTTGTGGCGTCGACGCGCGCGGACTCGCGGTCGGCCACCGCACGCTCGGCACAGTGGTTGCGCACGCAACGTATGCCGCGTGACGATGCCGCCGACCGGCGGCGCGTCGCGTCGGCCGCCGCCACCTTGCCCGCCTTTGCGATCGGCGCGACGCGATCGAAGGGGCGCTTCTATAATCGACGCCATCTGCCACTCGCATTGCGGTTGCCGGGATGACGCCCTTGCTTGCCGTACCGACCATGAGCCTGTCAGAACCGTTGCGCTACCAGCCAGACAACGCCGATTTCGGCGCGATGCTTGCGCACTTCCGCCTGCTCGAACCGGTGTTCGACGCGCTGCCGGACGTCGCATTCTTCGTGAAGGATGCGAGCGGCCGCTACGCGATCGTCAATCGCACGCTGGCGATGCGCTGCGGCTACAAGGACAAGCGCGACCTGCTCGGCAAGACGGCCGACGAGGTGTTTCCGCGCCGCTTCGGCCGCAGCTATTTCGAGCAGGACATGGCGACGATCAACGCCGGCCAGCAACTGATGGACCAGCTCGAACTGCACCTGTATCCCGGCCGTCAGCCGGGCTGGTGCCTGACCTGCAAGGAGCCGCTGCGCGACGCCGCGGGCAGGGTGGTCGGCCTCGCGGGCATCTCGCGCGACCTGAAGGCGCACGAGGGATCGCACCCGGCATACAGCCGGCTCGCCGATGTCGTCCAGCACATCCAGGATCACTACGTGCAGCCGCTGAACCTGAAGCATCTCGCACAGATGGCGGGGATGTCGGTCGCGCAGCTCGAACGCTACTTCCACAAGGTGTTCCACCTGACGCCGCGCCAGGTGCTGCTGAAGACGCGGCTCGATGCGGCCACCGCGCTGCTCGTCACGCACGACAAGGTGACCGACGTCGCGGCGCTATGCGGCTATACGGATCACAGTGCGTTCACGCGCCAGTTCAAGGCGACGGTCGGCGTCACGCCGACGGAATACCGGTTGATGCTGCAGGAGCGGGCAGGGTGACGCGACACGCCGACAGGGCCGGCGGGTCGCCGGGAATCGGGAAAGGGATGAAGACGTCGGCTCAGCGGTAGCCGAGCCCTTTCAGGACGGCGGTGCCGTCTTCGGTCAGCCGGAAGCTGGGTGCCGTTTCGGTGTCGAGCTTGACCATCTCGACGAGACCGGCTTCCTGCAGCGCAGGCAGTTCGGGTTTGGCATTGGCGCCGATCGGTGCGTGCAGCAGCACGAGCAGCGTCGCGATTTCATGATGACTGAGCAGGCGGCGCAGCATCGTCTTCTTTGCAGGGGGCGCGGCCGGGCGGCCCGCGGGTGCTTCTACGGCGCTCATCGCTTTCCTCCTTTTCGAGATAACCATCGGGTACTGGTTGCGGATGGTGCCGTCGAAGACTTAAGCGATTCTTAAAACCGCAGTGGGCGACGCGATGCTGCGCTGCGGTACGGGTTACCGGATGTAACGCCACATGGAATGCGGTTTCCGGCTTGATCGCGGCCAGCCGCGCGGGCGGGCGCGCGGCCGCGTGATTCACCACGATGGTGCGCGCGGGATACGGCCCTTCGAAGCAGCCGCGTCCCGCGAAGGTGATTTGCCCCTTAAATCTGTGTCAGCTTCCTTCCCTTATTTCCTGCGCTGGGCCTGTGCGGCGAGCCGCACGGCCGCATTCGTCGCGCCGTAGCCGTCGTATCCGCCGCGCCGCTCGACGATCTCGAGCGAGAAGCGGTTGTCGACCAGTTCTGTATACGCGTGCAGGAATTCGCCGCCGTGCTCGTCGCGGTCATACAGCAGGTGATGCGTGCTCAGCGTGTCGATCAGGTCGTCCGGCAGCGCGTAGCGTGCGGCGAGATCGTCGTAGTAGTTCGGCGGAATGCGCAGGAACGGAATGCCGTCGGCCGCGAATGCGGCGATCGTCTTCACGATGTCGTCGGTACGGAACGCGACGTGGTTCAGCCCCGTGCCGTGGTAGCGGTCGAGCGATTCGGCAACCGCCGTGTGACGGTCGACCGACGCGTTCAGCGCGATCCGCACCGAGCCGTCCGCGCTGCGCACCGCGCGGCTGCGCATCAGCCCGTACGGATCGGGCACGAGCCAGCTGCGCTCGGCCTCGAAGCCGAATGCCGTCTTGAAGAACAGGATCCACGTATCGAGCGCGTCGGCCGGCAGCGCAAGGCACACGTGGTCGATGCCGGTCAGCGGGCCGACTTCGCTCGGGCCGTCGATGTCGGTCAGCACGAAGTCCGATTCGTACAGCGTCGGCGCGTTCGGCGCTTCGTCGACGAAGTACTCGAGGCTGCCGTCCGGCGCCTGCACGCTCGGCAGCACGCGTTCGTTCGGCCCGACACGGCCGGAGAATGGCGCATAGCCGAAGCCGGCGGCGCGTTCGAACGCCACTTTGGCGTCGTCGACGCGGAATGCCGATGCACACAGCGACAGCCCGTGCTGCTGGAAGAACGCGTCGGCGAACGAGTCGCGCTCGGCGTTCAGCACGATCGACGCGGCGCCGTGCTGGAACAGCGTCACGTCCTTCGACCGATGGCGGCCCGCGAGCCGGAAGCACATCCGGCCGAGCCATTCGCCGACGGTCGCCGCCGCCTGCGCGTCGACCGCGAATTCGATGAACTGAAACCCGACGTGCGCGGGCGGCGCGGGCGGCGCGAACAGCGGCTGGGTGGCGGCCGGCGCGCGGCCGTCCTGCGCGAGCCGCTCGCGCGTCAGTTCTTCCAGGTAGAGCAGCGAGCGATGGCCGTCGGCGGCCGTGATCGCGGTCGGCGCCGCGCGGAAGCCGTCGTTGAAGATCTCGAGCGACAGCGGCCCCGTATAGCCCGACTCGATCACGCGCGCGGTGAAGCGTGCGAGGTCGAAGTCGCCCTGGCCCGGGAACGAGCGGAAATGGCGGCTCCATTCGAGCACGTCCATCACGAGCTTCGGCGCATCGGCGATCTGCACGAACGCGATCCGGTCGCCCGGGATGTCGGCGATCGCGTCCGGCGAATCGTCGAGCGACAGCGTGTGGAAGCTGTCGAGCGCCAGGCCGAGATGCGGGCTGTTCACGGCATTCACGAGCTTCCACGCGTGGCCGTACCGCTTCACGACGCGGCCCCACGCGAGCGCTTCGTACGCGGCGACCACGCCGGCCTGCCGCGCGGCTTCGGCAAGCGCGCCGAGCTGGTCGACGAGCAACCCGTCGTCCGCGATCGTGTCGGCCGACACGTTGCTGCACACGAGGATGCGGTCGGTGCCGAGCGCGTGCATCACGTCGAACTTGCGCTTGATCCGGTCGAGGTTGCGGGCAAGCTGGGCCGGGCTCACCCCCTCGAAGTCGCGAAACGGCTGGAACAGCACGATGTCGAGGCCCAGATCGGCGGCCATGCGCCGGACGTCGGCGGGCGATCCATCGAAGTAGACGAGGTCGTTTTCGAAGATTTCGACGCCGTCGAAGCCAGCGGCCTGGACGGCGGCGAGTTTCTCGGCGAGCGTGCCGGACAGTGACACGGTGGCGATCGAGCGCTGCATGGGCGATTCCTGAGGATGAGCGGGCGTGGCGTCGGCCGAACCGACCCTGAATGAACCAGTCGTTGAGTTCCTGGCGGACGCCATATCCCGAATTTACTAGGCTAGTGATGCATATTGTACAAACTAACTAGGTGGTACAAATTAGCGAAAACCCGAAAAGACAGCCCGCTTGCACGAGCGCACACTAGCGCCACATTCCGATGTCTTCGGGGCGGCGCCGATCGTGGTCTGCCCCTGTTTCAGGAGCAGAAACACGATGAGCAAGCACAAGGTGCTCGTGCTGAACGGCCCGAACCTGAATTTGTTGGGCACACGCGAGCCCCATATCTACGGCGCGGAAACGCTCGCCGATGTCGAGCAGCGCTGCCGTACGGCGGGCGAGGCGCTCGGGCTGGAAATCGAGTTCCGCCAGTCGAACGCCGAGCACCAGCTGATCGACTGGCTGCATGCCGCGCGTCACGACACGCACGGCATCGTGATCAACCCGGCCGCCTATACGCATACGTCGGTGGCGCTGGCCGACGCGCTTTCCGCGATCGCGAAGCCGGTGATCGAAGTGCATATCTCCAACGTCCATCGCCGCGAGGCGTTCCGCCACCATTCCTATGTGTCGGCGCTCGCCGAAGCCGTGATCTGCGGCTGCGGCACCGAAGGCTACGTGTTCGCGCTGCAGCGTCTGGCGACGCTGTTCGCGCAGGGGGCCGCACGATGAGCCGCCCGTCGTTTCTGATCGGCCTGATTGGCCAGGGCATCGGCGGTTCGCTGTCGCCCGCGATGCACGAGGAAGAGGGGTTCCGCCAGGGCTTCGGCTATGTCTACCGGCGCATCGATCTCGACGTGCTCGGCGTGACCGTCGACGCACTGCCGCAACTGCTCGATGCCGCGCAGCGGATGGGCTACAACGGCCTGAACATCACGCACCCGTGCAAGCAGCGCGTGATCGAGCACCTTGATGAACTGTCGGACGACGCGCGTGCGCTCGGCGCGGTGAACACCGTGCTGTTCAAGGACGGCAAGCGGATCGGCCACAACACCGACTGGTCGGGTTTCGCGAAATCGTTCCGCCGCGGGTTGCCCGGCGCGTCGCTCGAACGCGTCGTCCAGCTGGGCGCGGGCGGCGCGGGCGCGGCCGTCGCGCATGCGGCGCTGCAGATGGGCGCGGCCGAACTGACGATTTTCGACGTCGACGGCACGCGCGCCACCGCGCTCGCGGCCGAATTGCAGCAGCGCTTCCCTGCCGCCCGGGTCACGCCGGGCAGCGATCTCGCGGCCGCGATGCGCGCGGCGACCGGCCTGATCCACTGCACGCCGACCGGCATGGCCAAGCATCCGGGCCTGCCGTTGCCGGCCGACCTGCTGCATGCGGGCATGTGGGTGGCCGACATCGTGTACTTCCCGCTCGAAACCGAACTGATCCACGCGGCGCGCGCGGCCGGCTGCGCCACGCTGCCGGGTGGCGGGATGGCCGTCTACCAGGCGGTCGACGCGTTCGAGATCTTCACCGGACGCACGCCCGACGCCGAGCGGATGTTCGAACACTTTCAGTCGCTCGTCGCGCGCTGACCCCCTTACAGACACAGAAAGAGACCAGGAGACGACCATGCAGCACACTACCCACACGAGCGCCGCGCCGGCGCAGGCGTCCGGCACCGTCCGGCGCACTTCGGCGCGCTACAAGATTCTCGCGCTGCTCGCGATCGGCACGATGATCAACTATCTCGACCGCACCGTGCTGGGGGTGGCTGCGCCGCAGCTCACCAAGGAGCTCGGCATCAACGCGGCCGTGATGGGCATCATGTTTTCCGCGTTTTCGTGGACGTATGTCGCGATGCAGGTTCCCGGCGGCCTGTTCCTCGACCGCTTCGGCAGCAAGATCACCTATTACTGGTCGATGACGCTGTGGTCGCTGTGCACGTTCCTGCAAGGCTTCGTGCCGGGCGTCGCGACGCTGCTCGCTTGCCGGCTCGGTCTCGGCGTGACGGAAGCGCCATGCTTCCCGACCAACAGCCGCGTCGTCGCGACGTGGTTCCCGCAGAACGAGCGTGCGATGGCGACGGGTACCTACACCGTCGGCGAGTACATCGGCCTCGCGTTCTTCAGCCCGGTGCTGTTCGCGCTGATGGGTGCGTTCGGCTGGCGCTCGCTGTTCTGGGTCGTCGGCGCGGTGGGTATCGTGTTCGGCCTGGTATGGTGGAAGTTCTATCACGAACCGCGCAACCATCCGGGTGCGAATTCGGAGGAGCTGGCCTATATCGAGGCGGGCGGCGGTCTCGTGCACGGTGCGCGCAAGAGCGGTGACAAGGGCGACAAGCCGGCGCAGGCCAAGTTCAGCTGGTCGATGGTCGGCCAACTGGTGAAGAAGCGCCAGCTCGCGGGCATCTGCCTCGGCCAGTTCGCCGGCAACTCGACGCTCGTGTTCTTCCTGACCTGGTTCCCGACCTACCTCGCCACCGAACGCCACATGGGCTGGCTGAAGATCGGCTTCTTCGCGGTGATGCCGTTCATCGCCGCGTCGGTCGGCGTGATGTTCGGCGGGATCTTCTCCGACTGGCTGCTGCGTCGCGGCAAGTCCGCCAACCTCGCGCGCAAGCTGCCGATCATCGCGGGCCTGCTGCTCGCATCGACGATCATTCTCGCGAACTACGTGCAGAGCAACGAGGCCGTGATCGCGATCATGTCGGTCGCATTCTTCGCGCAGGGGATGGCCGCACTCGGCTGGACGCTCGTGTCGGACATCGCACCGGACGGCCTGCTCGGCGTCACGGGCGGCATCTTCAACTTCGCGGCGAACCTCGCGGGGATCGTGACGCCGCTCGTGGTCGGCTTCATCGTCGCATCGACCGGGTCGTTCGTCGGCGCGCTCGTGTTCATCGGCGTGATCGCGCTGGTCGGCGCGGCGTCGTACATCTTCGTCGTTGGCGACATCAAGCGAATCGAGCTGTAAGCACCTGCTCCACGCAGATCCTGTGCGTTAGCCCGGCAGCCGCAAGGCCGCCGGGCTTTTTTGCATGCGCCAGCCGGCGGCTCCGCCGGCTGGCGTGGCACGGCGCTTACGCGCGCTGCACCGCGATGCCGAGCGATTCGACCGCCTGCGCAATGGCCGCGACCGCGCGACGGATATCGTTCGAGTCGATTGCGCCGATGCAGCCGACGCGGAACGTTTCGAGCTGCGTGAGCTTGCCCGGATACAGGATGAAGCCCGCGTCGCGCACCGCGTCGTAGAAGCGGCGGAAATCGTAGGCCGGGTGGTCGGGCGCGTGGAACGTGACGATCACCGGCGCCTGCACGCGCGCATCGAGGAACGGCGTGAAGCCGAGCGCGTGCATTGACTCGACCAGCGTCCGGCAGTTGTCCACATAGCGCGCGCCGCGTGCCGGCTGGCCGCCTTCGGCGAGATACTGGTCGAGCGCGGCGCGCAGCGCGGCGATCACGTGTGTCGGCGGCGTGAAGCGCCACTGGCCCGTCTTGCGCAGGTACGCGTACTGATCGTGGAGATCGAGCGCGAGCGACGGCGAGTTGCCTTCGCTCGCGTCGAGCGCGTCGCGCCGCACGATCGCGAATCCCATCCCCGGCACGCCTTCCAGGCATTTGCCGCTCGCCGAGATCAGCGCATCGATGCCGCTGCCGGCCAGCGTGATCGGCAGCGCGCCGAACGAGCTCATCGCGTCGACGATCAGCCGCTTGCCGTGGCGTCGGCACACGGCGGCGATGTCGTCGAGCGGGTTCAGGATGCCGGCGCTCGTCTCCAGGTGCACCTGCGCGACGTGCGTGATGCGCGGCTCGCGCACGAACGCGGCTTCGATCGCGGCCGGATCGACGGCCGCGTCCTCGCCGAACGGCAACGCGATTGCTTCGACACCGAGCCGGCCGAGGATCTTCAGGATGCGCGCGCAGTACGCGCCGTTGTCGGGCACCAGCACGACGCCGTCACGCGGCACCAGTGTGCCGAGCGCGGCTTCCACCGAGAACGTGCCGCTGCCCTGCATCGGCACGCACACGTACTCGTCGCCGCCGTGCGCGATCGCGACGAGGTCCGCACAGACGCTGGCCGTCAGTTGGTTGAAAGCGGCATCCCACGAGCCCCAGTCATGTTGCATTGCGTGGCGTGTTGTGGCGGACGTGGTGAGCGGGCCAGGCGTAAGAAGAATCGGATCGGACATGGTTTTCCTCTGCAAAGGTCGGAAGAAACGCCGGAAAGCATTTCTGAATGACTTGCATGATATTGGCAAAATGTGTCATTTTTTGGAAATTGCCGCATTCGTCACGGGTTTGTCATCGAACGCTGTGATCCTTCGCTTGCCGCGCGAAACCTCACCTCGGCGCGGTAGCGAGGCGGGCCGTCGATCGGCCTCGCCCGGAGATAACAGGAGAGCCGGATCGTGCCCCGGCCATTTGGTGTTCCGCCTACGGAGAAGTCAGATGACACTGCAGAAACCCTCGCGCACCGCTGCCGGTGCGTTCCGCAAGCTTGCGCTGGCCGCCAGCGTCGCCGGTCTGATGGGCGCCGCGCTGCCCGCCCATGCGGCGAGCGCGGTCGTGCTGTATACGGCAGACGGTCTCGAGAACCTCTATCGCGATGTGCTGCCGGCTTTCGAGAAGAAGGAAGGCGTCAAGGTCAACATCGTGACGGCGGGCAGCGGTGAAGTCGTCAACCGCGCGAACATCGAGAAGAATTCCCCGAAGGCCGACGTGATCGTCACGCTGCCGCCGTTCATTCAGCAAGCTGGCCAGATGGGCCTGCTGCAGCCGTACCAGAGCGTCAACTACAAGAACGTACCGGCCATCGCGAAGGCTGAAGACGGCACGTGGGCGACGTTCGTGAACAACTACTTCTCGTTCGCGATCAACCCGGACGTCGTGAAGAACCAGCCGAAGACGTTCGCCGATCTGCTCGCTCCGGCCTATGCCGGCAAGGTCGCGTACTCGAACCCGGCCACCGCCGGCGACGGGATGGCCGTGCTGATCCTGACGACGTCGCTGATGGGCGAGGACAAGGCGTTCGACTATCTCGCGAAGCTGTCGCAGAGCGTGAAGTTCCACACGAAGGGCACGGGCTACCTGAACGTGCTGCTGTCGCGTAACGAAATCAGCGTCGCGAACGGCGACCTGCAGATGGACCTCGACGATGCCGAACACGGCGCGCTGTCCGTCAAGCCGATCTTCCTGGCCGCGAAGGAAGGCGACCAGCCGACCACGTTCCAGCTCCCGTACGGCATTGGCCTGATCAAGAGCGGCCCGAACCAGGACGCCGGCAAGAAGCTGATCGACTACCTGATGTCGACGGAAGTGCAGTCGAAGGTGCCGGACATGTACGGCATCCCGGGCCGCACGGACGTGCCGCTGGCCGGCAAGAACGGCGAAGCGGTCAAGAAGGCGATCGCGGGCGTGAAGCTGATCCCGGTCGACTGGGCCCAGGTGATGGCGAAGAAGCCGGTATGGATCGAGCGCTGGAAGAAGGACGTGATCGGCAGCTCGGGCAAGCAGCTCGACGTCGTCAAGCCGAAGTGATCGGCGCACGCCGCCTGTATTTGTGAGCAAGAGGATGAACCCGGTGGAAACCACCCTGACCCATCCCGGCGCATTCGGCGCCGCCGAACCGCAGGCAACGCTGCGGTCCGGCGCGCCGGGCGGCGTGCAGATCGAGCACCTGAGCGTGCGCTACGGCGCACGCACGGTGCTGGAAGATCTGTCGCTGTCGATCGGTGCCGGTGAATTTCTGACCGTGCTCGGCAAGAGCGGTTGCGGCAAGACCACGCTGCTGCGCTTCATCGCCGGGTTCGTGAAGGCCGACGGCCTGACCGGCACGCTGACCGTTGCCGGACGCGACCTGACCTATGCGCCGCCGCACAAGCGCAATCTCGGTCTGCTGTTCCAGAATTACGCGCTGTTCCCGCACCTGTCGGTGTTCGAGAACGTCGCATTCGGGCTGCGCGCACGCGGCATGGCGTCGTCGGAAGTGACGCGCCGCGTCGCCGACGCGCTGAAGCTCGTGCAGCTCGGCGATGCGGGCCATCATCTTCCCGCGCAACTGTCGGGCGGGATGCAGCAGCGCGTCGCGCTGGCCCGGGCACTCGTGATCGAGCCGGACGTGCTGCTGCTCGACGAGCCGCTGTCGGCGCTCGACGCCAACCTGCGCGCGTCGGTGCGCAGCGAACTGAAGGCGCTGCACGAGCGCCTGCCGAACCTGACCGTCGTCTGCGTGACGCACGACCGCGACGACGCACTCGTGCTGTCCGATCGCGCGCTGCTGATGCGCGACGGCCACATTGCGCAGCTCGGTACGCCGCAGCAGCTGTACGACGCGCCGCAGGACGGCTACGTCGCACGCTATCTCGGCCCGGCGAACCTGCTGCCGCCGCACGTGATCTTCCCGCTCGGCGATCCGCGCCACGAAGTGCGCGGCAAGGTGGCCTGTGTGCGCCCCGAGCGCCTGACCCTGATGCCGCTGGCCGCGGGCGGGCTGCACGGCACGGTGTCGTCCGTCGAATGGCAGGGCGCGGACCTGTCGATCGCGGTCACGATCGATGCAGCCCCCGACGAGCCCGTGCGCGTCACGATGCAACGCGGCCGCGGCGCGGCTCCCGAGCGCGGTGCGCGCGTTTCCCTGCATTGCGAGGCAGACGATGTCGTCCTTATCGAGCCCTGAAGCCGGCCTGCCGCCGCACGTGCTCGCGTCGGCCGCCGCGCACGCCGCCGCCGCGCGGCGCCGCAAGCGCATGGGCGACCTGCACCTGGCCGCGCTCGCGATCATCCTGCTGGGCCCGCTCGTCGTCTATCCGCTGGTGCGGCTCGTGCTGCTGAGCGTGTCGGGCGACCACGGGCTGAGTTTCGCGGCGTACCGCACGTTCTTCGGCAACCCCGATACCCGCGGCGTGCTGCTGACCACGCTCGGCGTGCTGTTCGCGAGCGCCGGCACCGCGTCGGTGCTCGGCGTGCTTCTGGCCGCGCTGCTGTTCTTCAAGCCGTTTCCCGGCGCATCGCTCGTCACGCGTTTCCTGGAACTGTACGTCGCGTTCCCGTCGTTCCTCGTCGCGTTCACGCTGATCTTCCTGTACGGCTCGCAAGGCTCGATCAGCATCGCGCTGCAGCACCTGTTTCATCTGGAGGAGCCGCCGCTGAACTTCCTGTTCGGCATAGGCGGCGTGATCCTCGCGCAGACCGTGTTCTACACGCCGTTCGTCGTGCGGCCGACGCTCGCGTCGTTCGCGACGCTCGACCTGCGGCTGATCGAAGCCGCGCGCAGCCTCGGCGCGTCCGGCTGGATGCTGGCGCGCCGTGTCGTGCTGCCGATCGCGTGGCCGGGCATCGCCGCCGGCACCGTGCTGTGCTTCCTGCTGACATTGAACGAATTCGGGATTCTGCTGGTGCTCGGCAGCGCACGGCTCGTGACGCTGCCGGTTGCGATCTACAGCAGCGCGACGGTCGACCTCGACCTGCCGACCGCGTCGGCCGGCGCTGTCGTGATGCTCGCGCTGTCGCTGGCGCTGTATGCGGTTTATCGCCGGGTAAACCGGCGTGCGACGGGAGGAAACGATGTCCGCTGAATTTCGTATCGGGCAAGCGGTGCCGCGCCACCAGATCGGCTGGAGTGACACGGTGCTCAAGCATGCGTCGCGCGTGGCGCTCGCGCTGGCCGCGTTCGCGTGCTTCTGGCTGTTCGTGTTGCCCGTCATCGTTGTCGCGCTGTCGAGCGTGTCGACGCAGTGGTCGGGCACGATTCTGCCGGCCGGCTACAGCCTGCGCTGGTTCGAGCGGCTCGGGTCGCCGGAATACGACGCGCTGCTGACGAGCCTGGAAATCGGCTTCGGCGTGTCGGCGGTCGGCACGATCCTCGGACTGTGGCTTGCGCTGGCGCTCGAAGGGCGCGACCGGCGCGGCCTCGGCGCGGTGGTCGACGCGCTCGTGATGGTGCCGAACGGTGTGCCGAGCGTCGTGCTCGGGCTCGCGGTGCTGATCGCGTATCACCAGAAGCCGGTCGACCTGTCGAGTTCGGCGGCGATCGTCGTGCTCGTGCAGCTCGCGCTGATTTTGCCGTTCTGCTATCGCTGCGCGGCCGCCGCGCTGCGTCCGGAACTGACCGTGCTGCGCGAAGCGGCGGCAAGCCTCGGCGCGCCGCCCGCGATGGTGCTGCGCCGCGTGCTGTTGCCGCAGCTCGTGCCGGCGCTGCGCGCGAGCCTCGCGCTCGGTTTCGCGCTGTCGCTCGGCGAGCTCGGCGCAACGCTCACGGTTTATCCGCCGGGCTTCGCGACCGTGCCGATCGTCGTGATCGGCCAGGTGGAGCGCGGGTATTACCTTCCGGCATCGGCACTGTCGCTGCTGATGCTCGGCGCGTCGCTCGCGGCGCTGCTGCTGATCGCTGCGCGCGTACCGCGCGGCAAGCGGGTGGCATCATGAACGCCGCGTTCGCATTGCGCCAGCCGGGTGAAGCGTCGGCAGCCGGCACGTCGACGGGTCTCGCGGGACGTTCCGTCGACGTCAACGGCCGGCACTACCGGCTGCCGGCCGAACCGACCGTCGTCGTCTGCGTCGACGGCTGCGAGTACGACTATCTCGAACGGGCGGTGGAAGCGGGCGTCGCGCCGTTCATCGGCCGGATGATCGCGGAAGGCACGGCCTGGCGCGCAGATTGCATCGTGCCGACCTTCACCAACCCGAACAACCTGTCGATCGTCTGCGGCGTGCCGCCGTCGGTCCACGGGATCTGCGGCAACTATTTCTGGGATCCGGCCGCCGACGGCGGGCGTGGCGCCGAAGTCATGATGAACGACCCGGCCTACCTGCGGGCCGGCACGCTGCTCGCGGCGGCGTCCGACGCCGGTGCGCGGGTCGCTGTCGTGACGGCGAAGGACAAGCTGCGCCGGCTGCTCGGCTGGCAACTGAACGGCATCTGCTTTTCGGCCGAGAAGGCCGCGCAGGCGAATCTCGCCGAAAACGGGATCGTCGACGTGCTCGACTGGGTTGGCCTGCCGTCGCCGGACGTCTACAGCGCGGCGTTGTCCGAATTCGTGTTCGCAGCCGGCGTGCGGCTTGCGCAGACGCGCCAGGTCGACCTGATGTACCTGTCGACCACCGATTACGTGCAGCACAAGTGCGAGCCGGGCAGTGCCGGCGCGAACGCGTTCTACGCGATGATGGACGGCTACCTTGCGCAGCTCGACGCGCTCGGTTGGGTGATCGGCCTCACGGCCGACCACGGGATGAACGCAAAGCACGATCCCGTGACGGGCCGGCCGAATGTCATCTATCTGCAGGACGCATTCGACGGCTGGTACGGCGCGCAGGCCGCGCGCGTGATCCTGCCGATCACGGATCCGTACGTCGTGCACCACGGTGCGCTTGGGTCGTTTGCGACCATCTATCTGGCGCCGGGCGTCGACCGGGCCGAGGCGATGTGGCGCGTCGGCGGCCTCGACGGCGTCGAGCTCGTGCTCGACAACGCGGAAGCCGCTGCGCGTTTCGAACTGCCGGCCGACCGGATCGGCGATCTCGTCGTAATCGGCCGCCGCGACATGACGCTCGGCACGCGCGAGCGCGAACACGATCTGTCGGGCCTCACGGTGCCGCTGCGTTCGCACGGCGGCGTGTCGGAGCAGGAAGTACCTTTGCTGTTCAATCGCCGTATCGAGCCGGACGATCCTGCGCGTCGCCCGCGCAACTTCGACGTGTTCGATTTCGTGCTGAACCGGGTCGCGACATGATGGCTCATCCCCGACACGATCACCCGGCGTTTCGCGCTGAGGCGCTGCGCTGGTGCGGCACGCGCGCGATGCGGGAACGCACGCTCGACGTGATGGACCCCTATACGGGCACGCGTGTCGGGACGGCGCCGCTGGCGAGCGTCGACGATGTGCGCGTGGCATTCGACTACGCGATGGCGTACCGGCCGACGCTCACGCGGTACGAGCGTTCGCAGATCCTCGAGCGTGCGGCCGCGCTGCTGCGCGAGCGCACCGAGGAAGCGTCCGACCTGATCACGCTCGAATCGGGGTTGTCGAAACAGGACTCGCGTTACGAAATCGGCCGCGTGGCCGACGTGTTGAAGTTTGCGGCGGTCGAGGTGTTGCGCGACGATGCGCAAAGTTTCTCGTGCGACCTGACGCCCCACGGCAAGGCGCGCCGCGTGTTCTCGCAGCGCCAGCCGCTCGACGGTGTGATCGTCGCGATCACGCCGTTCAATCATCCGATGAACCAGGTGGCGCACAAGATCGCGCCGGCGATCGCGACCAACAACCGCGTGATCGTGAAGCCTTCGGAGAAGGTGCCGCTGTCGGCGTTCTACCTGGCCGACCTGCTTTACGAGGCCGGTTTGCCGGAGCCGATGCTGCAGGTGCTGACCGGCGATCCGCGCGAGATCGCGGACGAGCTCGTCACGCACCCGCATGCGTCGCTGATTACCTTCACGGGCGGCGTGGCGATCGGCAAGGCGATTGCCGCGCGGGCCGGCTACCGCCGCATCGTGCTGGAGCTGGGCGGAAACGATCCGCTGATCGTCCTCGACGATGCCGATCTCGAACGCGCGGCGTCGCTGGCCGTGCTCGGCTCGTACCGGAATTCGGGCCAGCGCTGCACGGCCGTCAAGCGGATGCTGGTGCAGCGTTCGATCGCGCCGGCGTTCACCGAATTGCTCGTCGAGAAGACGCGCGCATGGAAGTACGGCGATCCGTTCGATCCCGCCAACGAAATGGGCACGGTGATCGACGAGGAAGCGGCGCGGCTGTTCGAGGCGCGAGTGGCAGAGGCGGTCGCGCAGGGCGCGCGCCTGCTGACCGGCAACGTGCGGCGCGGCGCGCTGTATGCGCCGACCGTGCTCGACAACGTCGATCCATCGATGACGATCGTGCGCGAGGAGACCTTCGGCCCGGTGTCGCCGGTGATCACGTTCGACACGATCGACGACGCGATCCGGATCAGCAACGGAACGGCGTTCGGGCTGTCGTCGGGCGTCTGTACGGACAGCACGGCGGCGGTCGTGCGGTTCGTGAACGAGCTGAACGTCGGCACAGTGAATGTATGGGAAGTGCCCGGATACCGGATCGAGCTTTCGCCGTTCGGCGGGATCAAGGATTCGGGGCTCGGTTACAAGGAAGGCGTACAGGAGGCGATGAAGAGCTTCACGAACCTGAAGACGTTTTCGCTGCCTTGGGAGTGAATGAATGGCATTGACGGTGGAAGAGATCCACGGGCTGTATCGTGAGCATGGCCATGTGGCCTATAGCGGCGAGCCGGTCACGCAGCTCGAGCATGCATTGCAGAGCGGATTGCTGGCCGAAGAGGCGGGGGCTGACGAAGCGCTGGTCGCGGCGGCGTTCCTGCATGACCTCGGGCATCTGCTGAATCGCCAGGGCGAGACGCCGAGCGCGCGCGGGATCGACGATCTGCATCAGTATTACGTGCTGCCGTTCCTGCGGCCGCTGTTTTCCGACGCGGTACTGGAGCCGATCCGGCTGCACGTCGACGCGAAGCGCTGCCTGTGCCGCACGGACGCCGGCTACTTCGAGAGCCTGTCGCCGGACTCGGTGCGCAGCCTCGCGCTGCAGGGCGGCATCTTCAGTGACGAGGAGACGGTGGCGTTCCTGCAGCGCCCGTTCGCGGAGGACGCACTGCGTCTGCGCCGCTGGGACGATACGGCGAAGGAGGAAGGCAAGGTGACGCCGGATCTCGATCACTATATGGAGATCGTCGCGCGCCAGGTGCGCGCAGCCTGACGGTTCGGCTGCTTCTATTTAAGGCCCCGCACGCGGCAGCGGGCGGGACCTTATATTTTTTGAGAAACCCCTTGCGCAGATCGAAGCGGGTGCCTACAATCACGCCTCTTTCGCGCTAACGGAAACGCGGCGCGGGAGAAGGGAAGCAGGGTGGGCGGTGTGCTGGAGTCTGTAGCGCGCAGCTGGCCTGGAAGTTGAGCCCCGCAGTCGCAACGATGTAGTGTAAAAAGTTGTTGACGAACTGCGAAACACGGTTCATAATCTCGCTTCTCTGCTGCTGAAAACGCGGTGCTGCCGGGAAACACGAAGTTCCTCGCAGAATGCTCTTTAAAAATTAACAGCCGATAAGTGTGGGCGCTTGATGGAAGCGAGCTGATCCTCGGATCAGATAGCGAAAGTATCAAGAGTCTCACACTAAAGTAAGTCAGGTTTATGAAGTGATTCATATTCCTGTCAGCTTTGAGTGAGCGACCGGTTCTTAACTGAACCGAAAACAGTAACAGG